>NZ_CP150660.1:3686159-4010129 GCF_038023995.1 Polaribacter atrinae | reverse complement strand
TTAATTTTAGTGATTTTTTCTGTTATAATTAGAGTTTAAAAAGGGCTTATGATGCCTTTTTTAAGGTGGTACAAAAATGTGAATAAAATTCAGTATAAAAAAATCAATTTGCTATTGATTATTAACTATTTTTTACGTAGAATACAGAAAACACTAATTAATTATATCACTTGAAAAAATCTATAACAAAAACTAGAATTCGATATTCGGAAACGGATCAAATGGGGGTCGTATATCACGGTAATTACGCGCAATTTTTTGAATTAGGACGCACCGAATGGATGCGTTCTTTAGGTGTTACATACAAAGATATGGAATTAAGCGGGATAATGCTTCCTGTTATTTCTATAAATTTTAAATTCATAAAATCGGCTTTGTACGACGATATTTTAACCATAAAAACAATATTGAAAAAAAAGCCTTTGGTTAAAATTGAGTTTGAGTATGAAATTGTAAATCAAAATGACGAACTCATCTGTACAGGAAGTTCTGTTTTAGCTTTTATGAACAGTAAAACAATGAAACCAACTCGCTGTCCGGATTATTTATTAAAAGGTTTGGGATATTAATAGAACTGTAAAGAAATAATTCATTTTTTTACTCAAACTATTATTCCACTTCTTTAATAGCGACCTTATATAAAGTATCAAAAATAGTATAAATTGCTTGTGCATCTTTTTTTCTTATAGAAATGATGTACTCGCAGTTCATTTCTAATTTTTGATTGGTAATTTCTATACTTTTCTCTTTAATGACTCTTTGTACAGCATTCATCATATCGTATTCAAAAGTCAACTTATAATAAATATTGATTGTTTTTTCTAAAATATCAGCAGCTTCTAAACTAATTTGAGCAGATGTTTTATAGGCAGAAATTAAACCACCTACACCTAATTTTGTTCCTCCAAAATATCGGACAGAAACAATTAAAATATTGGTTACTTCAAAAGATTGAATTTGGCCATAAATAGGTAAACCTGCAGAATTATTAGGTTCTCCATCATCATTTGCTCTAAATTTTATGTTTTCAATTCCTAATTGATACGCGTAACAAAAATGACGTGCCGCGTGATGTTTTTTACGTAATTCTTCTAAATGTTCTTTTACCTCCTCTTCTGATAAAACAGGAAAAGCATACCCAAAAAACTTAGATCCTTTTTCTTTAAAAAGGGTTTCTTTGGATGGTTTTTCTATTGTTTTATATACGTCTTCTAACATACTAAGCAATGGTTACTAAGACAATTCCTAAAATTGCCAATGCAACTCCTATTTTATTTTTTAAACTAAATTTTTCTTTGAATAAAAGTAATCCAACAATGGTTGATACAACAACTACAGACACATTATTTATAGTAAACAAGGTAGAACTCTCAAAACCTGATTTTTGCATCGCTTTAATTATAAATACAATTGTAAAGTAGTTTGGTACACCTAAAACAATACCTGCAATTATATTTTTAAGTCCAAATGGTTCTCTCTTCTGAATCGTTTTTATCAATAAAATAAGTAATCCAAAGAAGGCTGCAAAACCAAATAAACTTCCAGAAAAAAGAGAAGCTTCATTATTTTTAACAAAATTGACTTCAACATATTTAAGTGTGGTATCAATTATACCTGAACCAAAAAAAAGTAATATTGGAAACAGTAATCCAGCTTTATTTAAAGTACTTTTTTCTTCTTTTACAGAAGCTAAATAAACAGATATTAAAGCAATTAAAACTCCAATAACCTTAAAATAAGTAACCGATTCATCGTATAAAATAATACCAAAAACCACGGGAATAACTACAGACATTTTTCCTGCAACAGAAGCTACAGAAACGCCATTTTGTTGTGCTGTATTTGCCATTACAAAAAATACAGCAACAAATAAAGCTCCTAAGATTATAGCGCCAAAAAACCAAGGTTTTTGAGGTATTTCATTAAAAGAAAATGTAATTTCAGACAAACCGAAGCCTAAACCAAAGGCCACTAAATAATTTACAACAATTGCTTTTAAAGTGTCAATTTTATAAATATCGAAATATTTAAATATAACAAACAATAAGGTTGAAAAAAGAATGCTGAAAATTAAATAAATCACAATAAATTCTTCTTTTTTGTAAATAACTCTGTTATCTCTTCTTCTCCAGGAATTAAATTCCAAACATGAATACCCAAAGAATTTGCTGAATCTGTATTTTCTTTTAAATCATCTACAAACAACGTTTCTTCTGCTATTAACTCATTTTCATTTAATACAAATTGATAAATTTCTGCATCTGGTTTTCTAAAATTAATTTCGTGCGATAAATAAAACTGCTCAAAACAATTTTTAAACTCATTATAAAATTCATCTCCCAAAGAATCTTGAATCCAACTTATGTGTAAATCGTTGGTGTTGCTTAATAAAAACAAACGGTACTTTTTACTAGCCGCCAATTCTTTTACAAACTCTAATCGTTTTTTAGGAAAATCTAATAAAACGGCATTCCAAGATCTTACTAGATCCGTTTTTTCTAACCCAAATTTATCATGAAAGAAATTAATAAAGGCATCCGTTGTCATCAATCCTTTTTCATATTGATGATAAACTGCTATCATTTCTTCTGTAATTTTTGTAACACCTAAAGCAGCCATTTCTCTATAAGTTGCTGGTTTATCTAGGTTGATAAAAATATCACCAAAATCGAAAACGAGGTTCTTAATCATTTATGTATGTTTTTAAAACATCTGTTTTGATGTTTATTTCTTTCGTAAATACTTTATTAAAAATAGGCGCCTTCACTCCTGTTTTAAATGTTGTTTCACCCACAAAAACTAGCGCTTCATCCCAAAGGTTTTCATCAATAAAAATTTGTAGGGTTTGTGAACCTCCTTCAATAATCACTGACTGAATTTGATGTTTTTGTAAAACATCGCAAACTTGATTTGCTAGATTATTCGAGAAATCTATAGTTTCTATAAATAGTTCTTCATTACCTTTTTGCGAAGAAATTTCTTTTTCTGTGATTACAATTGTTTTAACACTTCCATCAAAAACACTAAGATTTTCTGAGGCTCTTAAAGTACGATCTAAAACAATTCTCACAGGATTTTGACCAGACCAACTTCTCACATTTAATTTAGGATTGTCTGCAATTACCGTATTTGTTCCTACTAAAATTGCGTGTTCCTCTGCTCTCCATTTATGGACTAATTGCTGAGAATATGGGTTAGAAATCCAAACGGGTTTCTGGGTATCTTTTGTTAAAGGAGCAACAAAACCATCTTTAGTTTGCGCCCATTTTAAAATAATATAAGGTCTTTTTTTATTCTGAACCGTAAAAAATCGTTTGTGATGCTCTTTACATTCAGCTTCTAAAACGCCAACAGTAACATTAATTCCTGCCTTTTTAAGACGATCAATTCCTTTACCTGCCACCAAACTATTAGAATCTATACAGCCAATAACAACATTTTTAAGTTGATGTTTTACAATTAAATCTGCACAAGGCGGTGTTTTTCCAAAATGAGAACAAGGCTCTAAAGTTACATAGATAGTAGCTTCTTTTAAAAGGCCTTTATCTTTTACAGCATTAATAGCATTTACTTCGGCATGATTACCGCCATAAGGCGATGTAAAACCTTCGCCTATAATTTTATTTTGATGCACCACAACTGCACCAACAGAAGGATTAGGACGAGAAGCCCCAATTCCGTTTTTGGCAATTTGCAAACAGCGTTTTATGTATTTTTTATGACTGATAAATTAAAATTTAATTTCCTGAATTTGATCTATCGGGTAGATACTAGAATAGCCGAAAACGGTGTATTTTAAATCGCCCGTAAATTGCACTTTGATAGATTTATTTAAAAATGAATTTAGCAAACCTCCTAAAATTCCATTTTTGTTATTGTCAAATACTTTTTTAGCTGGAATTACTACAAGTAACGGAATAGAAAACTCCTTTCTTGCGGGCACTTCAAATTCATCTGAAGAAACCTGTGCAACTTCCGCTCCGTTAACAATTACCTTAATTTCATCTGTAGAAATTTTACCACCAACATCATTTGGGTTTTCAAAAAAAGCTTGTGCTTTTAAACGAATTGTATCTCCTTTAAAAGAAGTTACTTTTACGTTATCTACCTTTATAAAAATAGGTTTTTCTTTTACAGAACAACTTGTTATTAATGTAAATAAAAGTATAAAATATAAAAGGTTTTTCATGTTCAATATTTAAAAAAAAGGTAAATTGCTCTTGCAAAAATACAGTAATAAATGAAAAGTACAGATTTTATCATTAGAGAAATTCAATCTAAAGACAATGCACAAATGGCAACTGTAATTAGAGAAGTTCTTTTAGAAATGGGCGCTCCAAAAATTGGTACTGCCTACGAAGACAAAGCTACTGATAAAATGTTTGAAAACTTTGAAAAACCTACCTCATTCTATTATGTTATAGAGCATAATAATATGGTGGTTGGCGGAGCAGGAATAGCACAATTAGATAATTTTGAAGGGAATACCTGCGAGCTTCAAAAAATGTATTTTTTACCGATAACACGAGGAAAAGGTTTGGGATCTAAATTAATAAACACTTGCTTAGATAAAGCCAAAACAATTGGTTTTGAAAACTGTTATTTAGAAACCATGCCATATATGAATGCTGCACAAGCATTATATAAAAAAAATGGTTTTGTAAACCTTGACAAACCTATGGGAAATACCGGACATTATTCTTGCCCTGTTTGGATGCTAAAAAAATTATAAAATTTTGATTTATACCATTCTTATATCGATTCATCTTTTACTATTTAGTTGGGCTTTTTACAATATTTTATATTTTGGTGTAAAACCCTCTAAATCTTTAAGCTGGATTTTAATTACATTCTTGTTTCCTTTCTTAGGTGTTTTTATTTTTATTTTATTTGGTATCAATAGAAGAAAAATAAAATACTTTGAACTTAAAGAAACCAAGAAAAGAAAAAAATATATTCAGGAAAATCTTAAAAATGCAAACAATAAAAACGCAGCCGTACTTAAAAGTAATAAAGCATCTAAAATATCTAATTTAGTTTTTAACAATACAAATTTACCCTTACAATTAAACAACGATGTTGTTGTCTTAAAAAACGGAAAAGAAACTTTTGAAGCACTATATAAAGCAATTAAAAACGCTACATCCTTTATTCATTTACAGTATTATATTATTGAAAATGGAGAAATTTTAAATAACATAATTACGTTATTAGAACAAAAACGAAAAGAAAATGTAGAAGTGCGTATTTTATACGATTCTTTTGGTAGCTTTCAATTAAATAAGAAAACTAAACAACATCTTACAGCAATAGGTGTAGAAATATACCCAGAAACTCCTTTTAAATTAGGAAGTTTTATTTTTTCTTTGAATTATAGAAATCATAGAAAAATTGCAATTATAGATAACGAGATTGGCTTTACAGGTGGCGTAAATATTTCTGATGAATACATTACAGAAGACACTAGTTTAGGTATTTGGCAAGATGCACATGTGCAAATATCTGGCTGTGCAGTAGCTAACTTACACGATACTTTTTTAAAAGATTATTACTACGCAACGGATATCGATTTAAGTCAAAAAGAAAAATACAACACCGTTTCTAATACAACCGGAAGCACTAAAATACAAATTGTTTCTAGCGGACCAGATTACAAACAACCGGTTGTAATGCAACAATATTTAAGCCTTATTAATTTAGCTGAAAAAAGTATTTGTGTTTTAAATCCTTATTTTATACCTACTTATGCTATTTTAGAAGCCTTTAAAATTGCTGCTTTAAGCGGTGTAAAAGTAACTTTATTATTACCTAAAGTTACAGACTCTAATATTGCTACCTATAGCATGTACTCTTATTTTGAAGGCTTACTAAAAGCCGGAGTAGATATTTATCTAAGAGAAGATTTCTCGCACAGTAAGGTGATCTTTATAGATGATGAAATTACCTCTATAGGTTCTACTAATTTTGATTGTAGAAGTTTTGAACATAATTACGAGTTAAATGCCTTAATTTTTGATCAACAAATTACTTTAGATATTTCTAAAGAATTTAACGAAAGAAAAAAATTAGCAAATAAAATAAAACTAGAAGACTTCTTAAATAGATCTAACAAGCAAAAAACACTTGAACGTTTGGCCAGATTTTTAAGCCCTTTATTATAACCTATCTATGACACTTCAGAATTTCCGTATTTTTTTTAATAATGAACTATCAGCTACTTATCCAAAGACAGAAATAGATTCTTTCTTTTTTTTGTTGATAGAAGCAAAACTAAACTTACAAAGAATTGATACGGTAATGAAACCCAATTTTTTAATTACTGATGAAATTTTATCAGAATTAAAAAGCATTATAAAAAGACTTCAAAAAGAAGAGCCTGTTCAATATATTTTAGGTGAAACTGAATTTTATAGTCTCCCTTTTTTGGTTGATAAAAATACATTAATACCAAGACCAGAAACAGAAGAATTGGTAGAATGGATTGTAAACGAAACACCAAAATTAAGAACTATGAACCAAGACAATAACTTAAAAATTCTTGATATCGGTACAGGAACTGGCTGTATCCCTATTTCTCTAGCCAAAAATTTAAAGAACCTAACCGTTTCTGCAATTGATGTTTCTACGGAAGCCTTAAAAGTAGCACAACAAAATGCGCTTTTAAATAACGTTGCTGTTTCTTTTTTAGAAATAGACATTTTAAAAGCAGAAAAATTACCACTGCAATATGATATTATTGTTTCTAATCCGCCTTACGTAAGAGAATTAGAAAAGGTAGAAATAAATAATAATGTTTTGCAAAACGAACCTCATTTAGCGCTGTTTGTTGATGACAATAACCCACTAATTTTCTATAAAAAAATTGCTTCTTTAGCAAAACAACACCTAACTAAAAACGGATTGTTATTTTTTGAAATCAATCAATACTTAGGAAAAGAAACTATAGAAATGCTACAAGAACAAGGTTTTAAAAATATCGAACTAAAGAAAGATTTTATTGGAAATGATAGAATGATAAAAGCCAATATTTAAAAAAGTGTACAACTATCTATAAGTCGACACTTTTCTAAAACCTGTTTTTGTCATTCAAGCAACAATTTTTAGGTGAAAAAAAATGGATTCTTTAAATATCAATAAAAATCAAATGAGACTTATAAAGTCAGTTCGTTTTTAAAAACGATTATCGCCATCTAACAAGTCTCCAATTCCTCCTAAAACACTGCCTTCTCCTCTACTTCCGTTTCCAGATCTTGGCGCCATAGAAAGCACTCTTCCTGCCAATCTACTAAATGGTAAAGATTGTATATAGACTGTTCCTGGTCCGCGTAAAGAAGCAAAAAACATTCCTTCGCCACCAAAAATGGTGTTTTTTATACCACCAACAAACTCAATATCATACTGTACATCTTGCGTAAAACCAACAATACAACCAGTGTCTACTTTTAAAACTTCTCCTGGTTGCAATACTTTTTTAGCCATGGTTCCTCCTGCATGAATAAAGCCTAAACCATCGCCTTCTATCTTTTGCATGATAAAACCTTCGCCACCAAACAAACCTCTACCTAACTTTTTAGAAAACTCGATACCTATAGAAACTCCTTTTGCTGCGCATAAAAAAGCGTCTTTCTGACAAATGAATTTTCCACCAAACTGGGTTAAATCAATCGGAATTATTTTTCCAGGATATGGAGATGCAAATGAAATTTGTTTTTTACCAACCCCATCGTTTGTAAAAACAGTCATAAATAAACTTTCTCCGGTTAAGATTCTTTTTCCTGCAGAAAATATCTTTCCTAACAAACCCGTTTCTTGATTAGAACCATCACCTAAAATAGTATTCATTTTAATGTTGTTGTCCATCATCATAAAAGTACCTGCTTCTGCAACTACACCTTCTTGCGGATCTAACTCAATTTCTACAAACTGCATTTCTTCGCCAAAGATTTTATAATCTATTTCGTGTGCATTTCTATTTGATGAATTTTGTGGTATTTTATCTTGAAACATAACTTGTTTTTTAAGGTTTATATATTATAAGATGATTTTAGACTCTTTTTGTTACATCAATAAATAATTAATTTTTAAATTTAATCAATTTTACTTTCTTAAAAAATATGTAATCTTTTTTCCAAAATCACATTTACTCTTCTATATTATGATAAAGTTAATTTGATTACTTTACTTATAACACAAAATTAACTTCTTGTTGTTTTACTGCGCAAACAAAAATATTACTTTTGATATGTAGTTAGAAAAAACCTAATTTGTAAATTATAAAAAAAAGAAATTATGAAATATTTATCTCCAGAAATAGAAACTTTCTATAATAAATTTGAAACATCAAAACCCTTGGCACGTACAAGTGTATCTTGTGGTATTTTTCAAGATTGTGATTATAACGAAGAAAGACCTGAGTTATACAAAAAGAAGGACTAATTTATTTCTTTACACGTAAACTCCAATGGAATTTAAATCTAGAAACGATAACACCTTCTTTATTTTTTCCTTCGGATGTTAAAACAATTACTTGTCCTTCTCCTGTGGCTATAGATTTTTGAATTGCCTCTCTAATCTCATTTCCACCCTTGCAAGAAAAAAGGATTTTTCCTGTTGCCTTTTTAAAGAACTCAGCTTCTTGCTTTGTTACCAGCATCGATACTTTCCGCTTAGAATCATCTATTGCCTTCATTACTAAAACTCCTGTTGGCATTTCTGCCGCCATACCTTGAGCAGCCCAAAACATACTTTTAAACGGATTTTGATTCATCCATCTATGTTTTATAGAAACCACCACTTCTGTATCTGTAATTGTGCGTACTCTTACGCCTCCTAAATATGCCAAAGGCAATTTTACAAGGTTAAAAAGATTGACTTTTCTTGGTGTAAATTTCATTTTTTTGATTTAATAAATTTCGTCAATATATTTTGACCTTGACAAGGTAGTTAAAATAAATGAAACAAAAACTCAATAAAAACAAGACATACAAGCCTTTTTAATTCTTTTATTTCAAAAATCAAAATGTTAAAAAAATGTTAATTATAGTACTATGCAATGCATAATACCTTTTTTAAGACATATATTTGTATAAGAAAGTATTATATAGTTTATAAATCATGAAACAAAATAAAGAAAACACCAATGCCTTTTTAATTCATATTTCTGCATTTGCAGGATTTATATTTCCTTTTGGTAATATTATTACACCTTTAATTGCATGGCAAACATTAAAAGACAGAAGCAACTTTTTAGACGAACAAGGCAAAGAAGCTATTAATTTTAATATCAGTTATTCTTTATACATCTTTATTTTAACCTTGTCTTTTATCCCTCTTTTTGTTGGTTCTATTTTTAGAAACTTCAACAATTTTAACAACTTTAATCAGGTAAGTATCAATTTCGATTCACATAACTTTTTTGGTTTTATGGGGTTTGCTTCTTTAGCTGGTATTGTAGGAGTTATTAAAATAGCCTTAATTATTATTGCGTCATTAAAAGCAAAAGAAGGAGAAAATTATAAGTATCCTTTCACTATAAAATTTATAAAATAATCATTTAAAAACCACACTAAATGAAAATAGAAAACACAAAAGCACAAATGCGAAAAGGTGTTTTAGAGTACTGCATTTTATCCATCTTAAAAAATGGTGATGCCTATACTTCTGAAATTCTTAAAACGCTAAAAGGTGCAGAAATGATTGTGGTTGAAGGAACCATATATCCGTTACTAACCCGTTTAAAAAACGCAGGTTTACTAACCTACAGATGGGAAGAATCAACCTCTGGACCACCAAGAAAGTATTACGTTTTAACAGAAAACGGAGGCATGTTTATAAAAGAATTAGACAAAACATGGAGTAATTTAGTTAGTGCAGTAAACCAAGTAATCAGCAAAAAACCAACCACAAATGAATAAGACTATCAACATAAATTTAGGTGGATTTTTCTTCCACATAGATGAAATTGCCTATCAGAAATTAAAACGATACCTAGAATCTATTTCTAGATCGTTAAGCGATGATCCGCAAGGAAAAAACGAAATCATAGCAGATATAGAAGCTCGTATTAGCGAATTGTTATCAGAAAAAATAACAGATGCTAGACAAGTAATTAATGAAGGTGATATAGAAGATATCATTAAAATTATGGGGCAACCAGAAGATTACGCTGGTGCAGAAGAAGAATATAACGATGCTAGCTATTCTTATAAAAGAAATAACTCTACCGGAAAAAAGCTTTTTAGAGATGGTGATGATAAATTTTTAGGTGGAGTTGCCGCAGGTATTGCTCATTATTTTGATGTAGATACTATTTGGATTCGCCTTGGTTTATTAGCTTTATTCTTTGGTGCTGGTTTTGGAGTAATCTTATACATTATCCTTTGGATTTTATTACCAGAAGCTAAAACCACCGCAGAAAAATTGCAGATGGAAGGTGAACCTGTAAACATTGATAATATCGAAAAAAAGATTCGTGAAGAGTTTAATAATGTTTCAGAAAATGTAACCGAATTTGCGAATAAAGCTTCAGAAAAATTTAAAGATGGTGCCAATGAGTTTTCAGAAAAAATGAATCAGACTTTTTCGGGAAAGCCGGTAAAAAATAACGGATTACAAGATTTCATCAACACCATAGGCAAGATTATTCTTGTATTCTTTAAAGTGATTGGTAAATTTATTGGAATTCTACTAGTGTTTATTGCTGGTGCAGTTATTTTATCACTAATCATTGGTGGGTTTTCAGTAGGAAGTTTAGAGATTTTAAATGTGAATGGAGAGTTTTTACAATACCCGCCATTTTTCTATGACGCAATTTTACCAAAGTGGGTATTAACACTTGCAGCATTTTTATTAATTGGTATTCCGTTTTTAATCTTATTTGTTTTAGGCTTGCGCATATTATCGAGCAGTGTAAAAAAAATTAGCAAACCAACCTCATTAACATTGCTAGGTATTTGGGTGATTGCTTTATTAACCATGATTTTTACAGGAATAGAATACGGAACCTCTCATGTAAATGACGGTCAGTTTATAAAGAAAACAGCTTTAAATATCATCGAAAAAGATACCATCAATTTAAAAATGATAAATGACGATGAAATTTACTACAGACACAATTTAAGAAGAAATTCTAGTAAACAGCAAGTTGAAATAGATGGAATAAACAAATTATATTCTAATAATATTAATGTCGATGTAAAAAAAAGTAATTCTAATGAAGCATATATAATTCTTCAAAAAGAGTCTTCTGGAAAAACTAGATACAATGCAAACTGGAATGCTGAAAGAATTGAATATAAATATGAAATTATCAATAATACGATTGTTTTAGATGCTTATTATTTATCAAACTTTAAAAATATATGGAAAAATGAAGAAGTTAATATCACAGTTTATATTCCAGAAGGGAACACCGTTTATTTTGATCATTCAATAAAAAACTTTTTAGACGATGTAAAAAATGAAACTGATATTTATGACAAAGACATGGCGAATCATCATTTTATAATGACAGATACAACCTTAAAATGTACAGATTGTACCGGTAATGAAAAGACGATCTAATACAATTCACCTATAAAAATTGACAACTGAGTAACCAATCTTTGATTTTAAGCGTCTATTAAAAGACATTTACAATCTAATCAACCTAAACTCATGAAAAAATCAGTAACAAAAATTATCGCAATCCTATTTATAACTACGGTTTTCACTTCTTGTGCAGTAGATATGTTAAATAGAGTAACCGGAAACAGAAATGTAATAACGGAAACAAGAAAAACATCGAATAGCTTTACAGGGATTCAAGTAAGTACAGGCATTGATTTATACATAACGCAAGGTGCAAAAAACAAAGTAATTGTAGAGGCAGATGAAAACTTGCACGATATTATTATGACTGAAATTGAAGATGGTATTTTAAAAGTTTATTCAGAAAAAGGTATTTGGAGAGCAAAAGCAAAAAAAGTACATGTTACTGTTACAGACTTAACACTTTTAAGTGCCACAAGCGGAAGTGATGTTCGTGGAAAAGGAGTTATAAATACCAATGACATTTCTATTTCTGCTACTAGTGGTGCCGATATTAATATTACTGTACATGCAACTAGCCTAGCAACTAATGCTACAAGTGGCGCAGATATTAACATTGCAGGAACTACAAAAAACCATGCTTCTAACGCTACAAGCGGAAGCTCTATAGATGCGTATGATTTAGAAAGTAAAAATACCATTGCTAAGGTAACAAGCGGTGCAGATATTAATATTTATGCTTCAGAAAAATTAGAAGCATATGCAACTAGCGGCGGAGATATTGATTTTAAAGGAAACCCAAAATCAATCAATAAAAAAACGTCTTCTGGCGGAAGCATTTCTAAAAAACAACACCAATTCATCAACCAAACTAAACAACTATTATGAACTCTTTTTTAGAACCATTTAGAAATTCTTTTGTTATTAAAGTGATTATTTTTATTGCAATGTTATTCTATAACTTTGTTTTAAACGCTCAAGTTGATGACAATTCTGATCTCTATAAAACATTAAAATCTAAAGACAGTATTATTTTTAAAAGAGGGTTTAATCTTTGTTAAACTGAAAAACTAAATGCTATTATTGATGATGATTTTGAGTTTTATCATGATGTTTCTGGTATACAAAACAAAACACAATTTTTAACTATTATAAAGAAGAACCTTTGTACTAAACCAGGAAACAATACAAGACAATTGGTTGCTAATTCTTTAGAAGTACATCCACTAAAAAACAATGGCGTTTTATATGGCGCCATTCAGAAAGGAAAACACACGTTTCAAGAAAAACAAAAAGGTGTATTAAAAACTGTTGGAATTGCAGCTTTTACACACCTTTGGATTTTAGAAAATAATATTTGGAAATTAAAAAGGGTTTTGAGTTATGATCACAAACCGTATTCCGAATAAAAAATTATTAGAAAGCTAACGTTGTTGTATATGGTTTGTTGCGTGTTTTAAGCACCTAATTTAGCAAATACATACCGAATAGAAAATCCGCGAGGATTTTCGTAAGTAGGCTAGAACTAGCAATAAATTATATACGGTGTTGGCTATAGTACTTATTTTCGGTTTATCATTTTCTTTTTAACGTCTCCGTCAGGTGAATCTTTTCTTTTTCTTTAAATTCCATAATTTTTCCATTTCTATCAACTATTACATTTAGGTTATCCATGATGGAATCATAAAGAATTGTAATCATGTAAGCTGGACAATTATGTTTTAAGCAACCTGTTAATTTATAGATGCTATTTTCAGAAACTATAGGAGTCTCAACATTAAACTTTTCTACAATTTCTTTATAGTTGGCTCCTGTTAATTCTTTCAATCTGTCTGAAATTTCATTATTTCCGAAAAGTTTAATTTCACTAGGATATTTTCCATTATTCTTTGAAATTATATTTTCATATATTTTAGAGACTGATTTCTCTAGTTGTTCAATTTGATTATTCTCAGTTTCATTTTTAGATTCTTGATTCTTTCTATTGCAAGAAAAAATCAGAAATACCATTAGAATTGTAATTCCTATAATTGTTCTTTTCATTATCGATATTTAGATTTATTGTGTTAAGTTATTGAATAGGTCTCAATTATGCTTGTATTATAGCTAACGGTTTTGTATATGATTTGTTGCGTGTTTCAAGCAACTAATTTAGTAAATAATTATCGACCAAGAAAGTCCGCGAGGACTTTCGCAAGTAGGCAAGAAGCCAGCAATAAATTATATACGGTGTTGCCACACGTATTTATTTTTTCCGCTTTCTGTTTTTTATTGTCACTATAGAATGTCCACTTGCTTGATACCAATTATAATAACCTCTCGGAAGTCGTTTGAACAATTCAGAGAATTTTTGCTTTAAATCAATGTGTTTGTAAACAATCGTAATCAGTTTCTGTGCTTTAAAACGTAATTCAATTTTTTCTTTATTATTCTCTTTTAAAGGATAGATTTCTTCAAATCCATATTCTCTTTCAATGTTAGTTGATTTGATTTTAAAGAAAACGCCTCCACTATCAAGAAATCCGTATTTACTGCATTCTACGTCTTCGCTACACTTTTTTATAGTTTCAATTTCATTTTCTTTGAGTTCGGTCATTAGTTCTTTCACAACTTTTTCGTCTATTGGATTTTTATCGACAATGTCTTTATCTTTTATATTCCATAAATTTCTCCAAGTTCTGTTCAACCAATTTGTCCGCCATTTTCCTTTTGTAATTTCTGTAATTACATTTCCAGCATATTTTCCATTTCCGTATTCGATTAATTCAACTTTTTGAGGTTGATTAATAACTGAAATCTCATATGTTCTTTTTTTATTCTCTTGAGCAAATAATAGAGAAATGTTTATTAATAAAAAGAATAATATGTAAAAGGTTTTTTTCATTTGGTTCTTATTTCAGACGAATATAAAGTCAGTTTATTCTATTAAAAATCAAAATAAGTGGAATGGTCATTTCGATTAGCCAAGAGTGCTGTCATATGTGTGGCAACTTCTAATATTAGTACTAATACTTGGTTTTATTAGTTTACTTGGTAAGTCGTCGTTTTGTAAAAAACGACGCTTACTTTTTTATGTTAAAGTTATTTTACACGTTTTTCAAAAAATGAATCTGCTAATTTTACTGGACTCACCAAAGGCAATTTAAAATCTACAATTTTAGCTGTTGGTGTATATAAATCTTTTTCATCTTTAGAATACCAAGTAATTTGTTTAGGTAAGATAAAACCACTTACGTTTTCCCAAGAATTATATCTTATCATTTTATAAGTATCAACAGGAGCTTTAGATTTAAATGTTACCGTATACGCTAACCATTCCATTTTAAAGGTTTCTGGATTGTAATACACAATATAATTATCATCAGGAGAAGTACCTACGTTTGCTTTATAAGAAATTTTATAACCAGGATAATTGACTCCTTCAAACACAAAATCATCTACTTTTTCATAAGTAATTCCGTCATCTGCCAAGACAAAAGGCATGGCATAAAAATAAAAATATAAGTTGTAATAAAAAGCAGGATCTCTTTTTAAACCACCTTCAACCTCTTCTAAAGACCAAATTTCATTTCCATCAAAACCTAATGAATATTTTGGTGATTTTACAATTATCTTACGAGAATGTAAATCGGTAATATGTACCTCATCTTCTTTATTAAAAGATAATACTTGCACTTTTCTCCATTCCTTAATACCTCCGTGAGCTTCAAAAACTTTTCCTAATTCTTCTGGAAATGTTTCTTTTTGTACCTCTACTTTCTTTACTTCTGTTTTAACCTCTTTTTTAGATTCATTTTTACATGAAACTGCAATTACAACAATTAACAATAAAATTATTTTTTTCATCTTCTAAACTTTAAATTATATAGTTGCAAATATATTTACTTTACAGGCTTAGAAAAAAATGAATCTGTTAAATCATTTTTATTTATTGATGCCTCCATAAATACCATTGCAGGTCTTGCAGCTTCTGTTGGTACACCAGCTTCGTCAGTTTTAAACCAAGTAATTTCAGAAGGTAAAACCAATCCGTTTAGATTGTTCCATTTACCATATTTAATTACATTAAATTTATCGCTTGTTTTTTTAGTACTAAAGGTAGCCGTATACGCCAACCATTCCATTTGATATGTTTTTGGGTTGTAATATAATTTGTAGTTATCGTCAGGAGAACTACCTGCATCCGCATTAAAAGAAATTTTATAACCAGGATATTCTACATTATCAAAAGTTAAAGGAGCTATTTTTTCATAAGTAATCCCTTCATCCGCTAATACAAAAGGCATGGCATAGAAATAGAAGAAAAGGTTATGATAAAAAGCAGGGGTTCCCTTAAAACTTCCTTCCTCTGCTTCATCTAACCAAACATTTGTTCCGTCAAAACCAACAGCATACTTAGGTGCATGAATTACATTTATACGAGATTTTAAATCTATTGTATGTACTTCATCTCCTTTTTTAAACGATAAAATTTCTGCATTTCTCCAAGTATCAATTCCTCCGTGAGCTTCAAAAACTTTTCCTAATTCCGCAGGGAAACTTTCTTCTTTAACCTCAACTTTTTTAACTGTTGTTTTTACCTCATTTTTAGGTTCATTCTTACAAGAAATAACAAATGCTACAATTAACAATAAAAGTACTTTTTTCATAATTCGATAATATATTTAAATTCGATAATTTACGAAGTCGTTTTTATTGATTTTTCTTTACAAAAAGAATCTACTAAATTTAAATTTTAGATTGATAGGTGTATAAATCAAAATACCTACCTTGTTTAGCAATCAGCTCATCATGGGTTCCTCTCTCTGCAATACTTCCTGCTTCTATTACTAGAATTTGATCCGCTTGCTTAATCGTACTCAATCTGTGTGCAATTACAATGGTAGTTCTGTCTTTAACTAATTCTGATAAACTTTTCTGAATTAAAGACTCACTTTCTGTATCTAAACTAGACGTTGCCTCATCTAAAATAATAATTTTTGGATCTGCTAAAATAGCTCTTGCAATTGCCAATCGCTGACGCTGACCACCAGAAAGCTTCACACCTCTTTCACCAATTAAAGTATCTAAACCATCATCAAACCTGTCTGTAAATTCGTCTACATAGGCAGCTTTCACTGCATTCTGTAATTCCTCTTCTGTTGCATCTGGTCTAGGAAATAAAATGTTTTGTCTAATCGTTCCTTCAAATAAAAATTCATCTTGTAAAACAACTCCCAAATTTTTTCTGTAACTAGATAGTTTTACCTTGGACATATCTTGATTGTCAATTGTAATCGTACCCGATTTCGGATTTAAAAAAGTGGCAGATAAACCCGCAATGGTAGATTTACCAGAACCAGAACTTCCCACCAAAGCGGTTACAGAACCAGAAGGTACTTTAAAGTTGATGTTATTCAACACTTCTTTTCCTTCTTCATATTCAAAAGAAACATCATCAAAAATAATTTCTCCTTTTAAATCATCCAAAACAATCGTTCTGTCTTTATCATCTTCTTCTGCAGCCATATTCATCAACTCTTCAGTTCTATCTAAACCTGCCAAAGCTTCCGTTAATTGACTACCAATATTACTCATTTGCACAATTGGAGCAACCATAAATGCGAGTAGAAATGTAAATTTAATAAACTCACCAAACGTCATAGTACCTTGTATCATAAAATAACCTCCAATTCCCATAACTCCGGTAGTTGCTAACCCAATTAACAACGTTGATGAACTTGTCATAATCGCAGTTGCAGTCAAACTTTTTTTAACATTTATAAAAATGTCTGCGACTCCTTTTTCAAATATTTTACTTTCTTGCTCTTCTGCATTAAAAGCTTTAATGACTCTAATTCCACCTAAAGTTTCTGTTAAACGTCCTTTTACTTCTGCATTAATTTTTCCTCTGGCTCTAAAAATAGGTCGTATGTATTTAAAAGATTTTAAAGCAATAAATCCGAAGATTGATAAAGGCACAAAAGTAAAAACCGTCATCCAAACATTCATTTTAATCAGAATAACCAAAGTTACAATTGCTGTAAAAGAACCTCCAATTAATTGAACCAAACCAGTACCAATTAAATTTCTAACACCTTCTACATCGGTCATAATTCTAGAAACTAAAGCACCAGATTTTGTGTTATCAAAAAAGCTAATAGGCAAAGACAATACTTTTCTTTGTACTTGCGCTCTTAATTCCGAAATTAAATATTGCGCCTGAATACTCAATACTTTTGTCAATAAAAAGGAAGTAATTGCTTGTACTAAAATAGCACCAATAACAATAAAGATTAAGTTATATAATTGACTGTAATTTTTATTAGGAACTACCTCATCCATTAAAACTTTACTCTGCATTGGCAAAACAAAACCAGATAAACTTCTAATAATAATTAAAATTAAACCTAAAAAAACCAAGTTTCTTCTTGGCCAAATAATGGTTTTAAAAGCCTGTTTTAAAGTTACTCTAGGTTGGGTTTTATTTTTTTTTGAATCTTTAAGATGTTGCATGTTTTATTTTAAGAATATAGATAAATACCAATGTCAATTTACATGCCACAGAATAGAAGTCTGACATATTTACAAAGTTACAACAAACAAAAGGACACTCTTTTCTATATTGTTTTATTAGGGCGTTCCCTAAAAAAGGGCGGGCTATCCGTTACATCTTTTTTACAAAAAAGTAAAAAAGGATACCACTACTATCCCTAACGCAAAACCATAAATACTTAAATTTAATATTTTTCTTATTTTTAATTTAGTGCTGTTTAGATTAAAAATCATCAATATCAAAAAGCACTACTTAGAAATTGTAAAAAGATATTTTACCATCAGCAACTATATTAAATTAGCATAATTAACATAAACCACTCAAAAATAAACCTTTAAAAAACATATATTTACAATCATCAAAATCCGAAAAAGTGAAAAAACCTTACCAAATAACAGTAAATAACACGTTCGATTTTAAGATTGACAAAAAAGATATTTTAAATCTAGATTCCTTAAAAATTTCAGATTCAGAATTTCATGTCCTATATAATAACATATCGTACAAAACAGAAATCACAAAAGCCAATTTTCAAGAGAAATCATATGCTGTAAAAGTGAATAATACAGTGTATCATATCAGTATTTTAGATGAATTAGATATCCTTATCAAAGAAATGGGATTCGAAATTGGTAGCATAAAGGAAGTCAAGGAGATTAAAGCTCCTATGCCAGGATTGATCTTAGATATTACTGTTTCAGTTGGCTCGGAAGTAAAAGAAGATGATACCCTTTTAATACTAGAAGCCATGAAAATGGAAAACGCTTTAACATCACCAAGAGCTGGAATTATAAAATCGATTTCGGTTGCAAAAGGTGATACTGTAGACAAAAATCAACTTTTAATAGAATTTGAATAAGGAAACAAGCTCCCTACAAGACTTTCAAGAACTTGTAGGTATTAAAAATACGTTTTCGTTTGACTTTAGTGAAAATAAAAATTTTGTATGAAAAAACTTTTAATAGCAAACAGAGGAGAAATTGCCATTCGTATTATGCGAACTGCAAAAAAAATGGGCCTAAAAACTGTTGCTGTGTATTCCACAGCAGATAGAAATGCACCTCATGTTCGATTTGCAGACCAAGCAGTTTTAATTGGTGAAGCACCATCCAACAAATCGTATTTATTAGGCGATAAAATTATTGAAGTTGCTAAAAGATTAAACGTAGATGCCATTCATCCTGGTTATGGATTTTTATCTGAAAATGCCCATTTTGCTGAAACTTGTGAAAAAAATAATATCATTTTTATTGGACCAAAATCTAAATCCATAAAAATAATGGGAAGCAAATTACAGGCAAAAGAAACTGTAAAAGCATACAATATACCTATGGTTCCTGGTACAGAAGAAGCTATTACAGATATATCAAAAGCTAAAATAATTGCAAAAGAAATAGGTTTTCCTATTCTTATAAAAGCTTCTGCAGGTGGTGGTGGAAAAGGAATGCGTATTGTAGAAAAAGAAGCTGAATTTGAACCTCAAATGAATAGAGCTATTAGTGAAGCTTTAAATGCTTTTGGTGATGGAGCTGTTTTTATAGAAAAATATGTTACTTCTCCAAGACATATAGAAATTCAAATTTTGGCAGATGCTCATGGCAATGTGGTACATCTTTTTGAACGCGAATGTAGTATTCAACGTCGTCATCAAAAAGTAATTGAAGAGGCTCCTTCAGCTGTGTTAACTCCAGAATTACGTCAAAAAATGGGAGAAGCAGCCATTAAAGTCGCAAAATCTTGTGATTATTTAGGTGCGGGTACTGTTGAATTTTTATTAGATGACAATCACAATTTCTACTTTCTAGAAATGAATACACGTTTGCAAGTAGAGCATCCGGTAACGGAACTTATTACTAATACCGATTTGGTGGAATTACAAATTCGTGTTGCTCGTGGTGAAGTACTAGCTATAACACAAGAAAATTTAAAAATTAACGGACACGCATTAGAGTTACGTGTCTATGCAGAAGATCCCTTAAATGATTTTTTACCAAGTGTAGGAAATTTAAAAGTTTATAAATTGCCAGAAGGCAAAAATATTCGTGTAGATAATGGTTTTAAAGAAGGTATGGACATTCCTATTTATTACGACCCAATGTTGTCTAAACTAATTACCTACGGAAAAACACGTGAAGAAGCAATTGAGTTGATGACTACTGCCATCTCTAATTATCAAATAGAAGGAATTGAAACCACCTTACCTTTCGGAAGTTTTGTATGCCAACATGATGCTTTCCGTTCCGGAAATTTTGATACTCATTTTGTTCAAAAATATTATTCACCTGAAGCCATAAAAAATCAACAAAAAGAAGAAGCAAAAATTGCTGCACTTATTGCGGTTAAAAAATATATAGAAGATCAAAAGTTATTAAGAATACCAGTAAGCAGTAAGTAAAATTAAAACTTAGACACAGAAATATATTTTTCATAGAAAGTAATTTCAAAAAGACAAAAGACGAATCATACAAAGCTTTATGCTTTTGCGAGAAAATAAACACAATAATGGAATCTAAAATAAAAATCCTTAACGAAAAACTCGCTCAAGCATACTTGGGTGGTGGTCAAGATAAAATTGAAAAGCAACATCAAAAGAAAAAATTAACAGCAAGAGAACGTCTAATGTACTTATTAGATGAAGGTTCTTTTGAAGAAATAGGTGCTTTAGTGACACACAGAACTACAGACTTTAACATGGAAAATCAAATTTTTTATGGAGATGGTGTAGTAACAGGATATGGAACTGTAAACGGAAGATTGAGCTATGTTTTTGCACAAGATTTTACGGTTATTGGTGGTTCTTTATCCGAAACAAATGCAGAGAAAATTTGTAAAATTATGGACTTAGCACTTAAAGTTGGTGCGCCAATAATTGGTTTAAACGATTCTGGTGGTGCTAGAATTCAAGAAGGCGTCCGTTCTCTTGGTGGTTACGCAGATATTTTTTACAAAAATGTGCAATCGTCTGGTGTTATTCCACAATTATCTGCCATTATGGGACCTTGTGCTGGTGGCGCTGTATACTCCCCAGCAATGACAGATTTTACCATTATGGTAGAAAACACAAGTTATATGTTTGTTACAGGACCAAATGTGGTAAAAACAGTTACCAATGAACAAGTAACAAGTGAAGAGTTAGGTGGAGCAAGTACACATGCTACAAAATCTGGAGTGGCACATAAAACAGCTTCTAACGATATTGCATGTTTAGATGATATTAAAAAACTTTTAAGTTATTTACCCCAAAACAACAAAGAAACTCCTGCCCTTATACCTTTTAAATTACAAGATGAAATTAGAGACGAACTTTCTAACATTGTTCCTTTAGATGCTAATAAACCGTATGATATGCACAAAGTTGTATCCGGAATTATTGATGTAGACTCTTTTTATGAAATTCATAAAGATTATGCAGAAAATATTATTGTTGGTTTTGCTAGATTAGGTGGCAGAAGTATTGGTATTGTAGCCAATCAACCACAGTTTTTAGCGGGAGTTTTAGATGTAAATAGCTCAAAAAAAGCTGCACGGTTTGTTCGTTTTTGTGATGCTTTTAATATTCCGCTTTTAGTATTAGAAGATGTACCAGGTTTTCTTCCAGGAACAGATCAAGAATGGAATGGTATTATTGTACATGGTGCAAAATTACTATATGCTTTTAGTGAAGCTACAGTTCCAAGAGTTACCGTAATTACACGTAAAGCTTACGGAGGAGCTTATGATGTTATGAACTCTAAACATATTGGAGCAGACATGAATTTTGCATGGCCAAGTGCAGAAATTGCGGTTATGGGCGCTAAAGGAGCTGCCGAAATTATTTTTAAACGAGAAATTAAATCCGCAGAAAACCCAGAAGCAAAATGGAAAGAAAAAGAAGCAGAATATGCATCGCATTTTGCGAATCCCTTTAGTGCTACACAACGTGGTTTTATAGATGAAGTTATTCTACCAAAAGAAACGAGACGAAAATTGATAAAAGCTTTTTCTATGTTAGAAAATAAAGAAGTAACCAAACCAGATCGCAAGCACGGAAACATACCTTTGTAACTATATTAATTTAGCACAAATTAACAGATAACTCATTAAAAAACAGGTCGTTTTTTGTAAATTAGAGTTATGAATACTATTGCGAAACGAATCTCTGATTTTTTAAAAGACTTCCCTCCTTTTAATATGTTGCATAAAGATGAATTATTGGCCATCAGTAAAGCTGTAGACATTCTTTATCTAGAAAAAGATTCCGATTTATTTATTACGGGAGCACCTATAAAAAATCAGTTTTATGTAGTAAAAGATGGCGCTATTGGTTTGTTTGAAGAAGAAACAAATGTTTTAGTAGATGAATGTGATGAAGGTGATATTTTTGGCTTGCGAGCACTTATACGTAAAGACAGTTATAAATTAACCGCTACAGCTCTTGAAGAAAGTATTGTGTATAGTTTATCTTCTGAGTTGTTTGAAAACTATATCACCACAAACCCAGAAGCAAGCGCTTATTTGATGACGAGTTTTGTTTCTAACACACGTTATTCTGAACTAAATCTTCAAAAACCGAATCAATCGTCAGAAGGTATTCAAGATTTTTTTGAAGAGCAATCCATCGATTTTTCTAAAAACCCAATAAACTGTTCTCCAGAAACAAGCATAAAAGCTGCGGCTATTATAATGACACACAAGCGAGTTGGTTCTATCGTTATTACAGAAAAGAACAAACCTTTAGGCATTATTACCGATAAAGATTTACGTATAAAAATTGCTACAGGAATTATTTCTATAGAAGAACCTGTTACTAAAATAATGTCTTTTCCTGTAATTACCTATCCAGAAAACATTACCGTAGCAGAAGCACAAATTGCCATGTTAAAATATAAAATTACACATTTGTGTATTACAAAAGATGGCACACCTAATTCTGATTTAACAGGAATCTTATCTGAACACGACATTATAGTTGTTAGAGAAAATAACGCCTCTGCATTGGTAAAAGAAGTAAAACGCACCTCAACTACAAAGCAATTACAACAGATTAGAAAACAAGCAGAACAACTCTTAAAACGCTACATAAAACAACAAATACCAATTGTATTTGCCTCTAAAATACTTTCTGCAATTAACGAAAGTATTACACAAAAAATCATTGATCAATCTATAAAAGAAATGCCAACCCCACCGCCAACTACCTTTGCTTGGTTAGCTATTGGGAGCCAAGGTAGAGAAGAGCAATTGTTACTTACAGACCAAGACAATGCACTAGTGTTTAACAATGTAGATAAAAATAATTACAAGAAAACACAACAGTATTTTTTAATGCTTTCTAAAAAAATCAATCAAAAGTTAGAGATTGTTGGTTTTGAATTGTGTCCTGCAAACATGATGGCAAGCAATCCTACATGGTGTTTATCGGTTTCTCAATGGGAACATCAATTTAAAAAATGGATTATAACCCCAGACCAAGACAACTTAATGTTGTGTACAATTTTCTTTGATTTTGATTTTGTGTTTGGTGATAAAAACATAGTAACCACTTTATCTGAAGGTATTTTTAAATCGATTGCTTCTCATGATATTTTTTTAACCTACTTGGGTTTAAATGCCTTAAAAAACCCACCTCCATTAAGCTTTTTTAGACAGTTTTTAGTAGAACGAAATGGAGAGCATAAAGATCAATTTGATATTAAAGCACGTGCAATGATGCCATTGGTTGATGCCGCTCGCTTATTAATTTTATCAAAAAATATTAAAACACACAACAACACCATTGTTAGGTTTGAAAAATTGGTGGAATTAGAACCACAAAATAAAGATGTATTTCTTGCTTGCCTAAAGGCATTTAAAAATTTACTTTATTTTAGAACACAACAAGGTTTATTACACAACGATTCTGGCAGGTTTATAGATTTAAAAACGCTAAGTAAAGCCAATCGTTTAGAGTTGAAAAGCTGTTTTAAAGCAGTAAAAGATGTTCAAGACTTAATTCAGACTAGATTTAAACTCTCACAATTTTTGTAATATGAGTTGGTTCAGAAAAAAAGTATATCCGCCTTTTTGGGAATCTTATACACAATGTTTTAAAGAAAAACCAAACGCTGAAGTTGAAAACATCCGTTTTGTTGTTTTTGATACAGAAACAACCGGATTGGATATCAAAAAAGACAGAATACTATCTATTGGAACCATTGCAGTTATTAGCAATACTCTTAAAGTTTCAGACAACCTAGAATGTTACATTAAGCAAGATTTATATAACATTGAAACTGTAAAAATTCATGGAATTTTAAAGGAAGGAACTATTAATAAAATAACGGAAAAAGAAGCTATTATTCAATTTTTAGAACACATTAAAAATGCTGTTTTAGTAGCACATCATGCTGCTTTTGATGTTGCTATGATTAACCAAGCGTTAAAGCGATTGCATTTACCAAAACTAAAAAACAAAGTATTAGATACAGGACATTTGTTTCAAAAATTAAAATTAGATACTTCAAAAAAACACTTTAGTTTAGATCAATTAACACTTCTATTCAACATACCTCAGCATGATAGACATACGGCTTCTGGAGATGCGTTTATTACCGCTTTGTTATTTGTAAAACTACTTGGTGTTTTAAAGAAAAAGAATACAGTTTTATCCTTAGCCTATTTGCAAAGAAGTAATGAAAGAATTGGTCATTTATAAAAAGTATTCACTTATTTTAGAATGCAATTCAAAATATATTATAAAAAAAAAGGCAGCTCCAAACCTATATTTGGAGCCACCTACAAAAAAAACTAACTTAACAACTAACTCATCTTATTTTTTAAGCTTTTAAAATTATCAACATGTTCTATATATAGATTTCTATATTTTTTATGCTCTTTGTAAAAAAATAAATCACATTCCAAATCAATACATTCAGTAGGGTTATTTAAGACGTTTCTGTATTCTAATAATGTATTTTGTATCCTCCTATTATTCTCAACAATTGTAGAAAACTCTTTACTTAAATTACTCCTTTCAAGGTTTTCTAGTTCTATATCATTACATTCTTGTGAGATTTCATTTAGATCCAACATCCATCTATTTACTTCTTTTAGACTTCTTTTTTGAATTATTTGATTTTCGGTTTGCTCAATATTTACCTGCATAATTATTATTTATTTTGTTATACTTTCTGGCTGCATTACTTCTAAAACTTTTAATTCTTTGATGCCACCCGGAAAATCCCATAATATTAAATCTCCTTTTGCATACCCAAAAACAGCAGTTCCCATTGGTAGCAATAATGATATTTTATTTTCTAAAACATTTCCTTTAGAAGGCACCACCAACTCAAAAGTTTTCTCCCATAAGCCATCTAAAGCTCTCACTGTTACAGAAGAGTTAAGCCTTACAACATCTTTTGGTATTTCTTTTTCTGTAACAACTTTTGTTAGATTTCTTAACTCTTCTTGTAACTTAAAAATATGACTCTTTACCGTCTTTGATTCGACTACTTTGTTTAAATTTAAAAGTTTTTCGACTATTAAAAACTCTTTTTCTTCAATAATTAATTGACCATACTTCATTTTTTCAAAATTTAATTCTACGGACAAACACTACGTTGTACATACGTTCTTTCTAATTGCTCTATAGCCAAAAGATAGACAACAAAATACATTTCTAATTTGTCTATTTTTGGCAACACTTCCTACTTTAATAAATACTTCTCACACTTTTTTTCTGAAGCCATTCAAAACAAGAATCGATAAAACCTTCCAGAATTGGTTACATTTAATATTATCTAATTAAGGTTTAAGTTTACCAATTCAGTAGTATTTTAAACTACTTCAGTACGTTTTCCCATAACGGATTTGTAATTAAATGATTTCAATTTATTTCTCGCTTATTTAGAAGCTAAAATCTGGTTTTAAGATTGATGTTGAGTCTGTTTCTAATACATCTTTTTTCTCATATTCACTACAAGACCAAATAGCATTTTTATTTGATGTTAAACTACAGTCTACTCTATAAATACAAGTATTACATAAACTATTATTATTGAAAACCATAATTATCTTTTTAATTACAATGATTTATTAGCAAGCGATATGCCATCTTTATCCAAAACAAGAAAAACACTAACAAACACCTTAAAAACAACAAGTTAAAAACACATCAACTAATACCACAAAAAAAGCAGTTGAGGAATAATTCCTCAACTGCTACTTTTTTACTCGTTTTTTAAATATTACTATTTTAACTTTTCTCGAAGTGTTTTTCTATCAATTTTAAGAATTTCTGCAGCTTTTGTCTTATTGTTGTTTGTCGCTTTTAATACCTTTAAAATATATGTTTTCTCAAATTCTTTTAAAGACAACAATTTGTTTGTTTTAGAAAAATCGATTTGATACTTTATATGATCTGGCAAATGCTCTACATCTACAAATCTATCAGACATAATAATGGCTCTTTGTATTACATTTTCTAATTCTCTAATATTACCTGGCCAATAATAATTTTTTAATACCTCTAAAGCTTCGGGAGTCATTTTTAAAAAACGGTCTTTGTATTCTAATCCATATTTGAATAAAAACTTGTCTACCAACAACGGAATGTCCGAACTTCTTTCTACTAAAGTAGGTACCTTAATTTCTACTACCGTTAATCGATAGAACAAATCTTCTCTAAAACGCTTTTTCTCTATTAAATCCTTTAGGTTGATATTTGTTGCAGCAATTACCCGAACATCAACTTTTTCTGCTTTTTGAGAACCAACCCGTACCACCTCTTTCTCTTGTAAAACACGTAACAATCTTAATTGAGTTGCTAACGATGCATTGCCAATTTCATCTAAAAAAATTGTACCATTATTCGCTGCCTGAAAAAAACCTTTTCTATCTTTTTCGGCTCCTGTAAATGCTCCTTTTACATAACCAAACAATTCTGATTCTAATAAATTTTCTGGAATTGCCCCACAATTTACCGCTACAAAAGGTGCTGAGGAATATTTACCCATATAGTGGATAGAACGGGCAACCAACTCTTTTCCTGTTCCGCTTTCTCCATAAATAAAAACCGTTGCTTTGTTATTTTTTAAGCGCTCTATTACATCTGTAACTTTTTTCATTGCAGGCGATGATCCTATTAATTCGCCATACGGTTTATGAGTTTCTGCTACTTTTAACTTGGTAACCGTATCTTCTTTAGATTTTATTTCTAAAGATTTTAAAATTGCCGTTTTAAGTTCTTCTTTTGTAAAAGGTTTCGTAATATAATCTACTACCCCAGATTTCATAACCTCTAAAGCTCCTTCTATAGACGGAAATCCTGTAACTACTAATTTCGGAATTTTAGGATAATGCTCAGACGTGTATTTAATCAACTCTAAACCATCTACGTCTGGCATTTGCAAATCTGTAATTAATAAATCTATAGAAGTGTCTTTTAAAATTTCTAATGCTTCTTTTACAGATATTGCCTTATAAGTATGATAATTTAAAGATTGTAAATGCCGTTGTATGAGTTCTAAAATAAGAATATCATCATCTACAATTAATATATTTTCTTTGTTTAGCATCTTTTAATTTTTAGGAAAACTAACAACAAAAATAGTACCTTTTGGGGTATTTGGTTGATGAATTATAGTCCCCTTATGACTTCTAATAATTCCATGTACCACACTTAACCCTAAACCAGAACCGTCTCCAATAGGTTTGGTTGTAAAAAAAGGATTAAAAATATTTTCTGAATTGACAGGTTCTATTCCAGGACCTTCATCAGAAATTCTAATTTGTACATTTTTAGATTTTTCTATAACATCAATATTTATGTTTCCTTTTTCTGGCGAAAAATAAATGGCATTAATTACAATATTAAAAAACACTTGAGTTAGCTGAATTTTATCGACCTTTAACTGAATTTTATCACTTGAAAAAGTAATGTTACAACGTATGTTTTTTTTATTAAAACTAGGTTTTAACAAACTAATTGCCTCATTAATAATAACGTTTATTTCTACAGATGCCATTTGCTGTGGCATTTCACAAGAAAAAAACATTAATTTTTTAACAACTTCTCTAGAATAAATAGCGCTATCAATAATTTTAGTTAAATCTTCACTCCCAACTTTATCGTCTTTATATTGTTCTTTTAACAACTCTGCAAAACCTAAAATATTTGCTAAAGGTGTATTTAATTCATGTGCAATTCCCGCCGTAATTTCTCCTAAAATAGTAAGCCTACCTACTCTTTCAATTTGTCTTTTGGCAATCTCTTCTTTTTCATTAATTTCTTTTCGCTCTAAAAAATCACCAATTTCTGAAGCTATTTTATGCAACAATAGTTTTTCTTCTTCTAAAAAAGAATTTTCAGAAAATTTTTGTTTTGAATAACCAATCGTTATAGAACCTTTAATCTTACCAAACGTTTTTATTGCAGAAATAATAAAGATAGCATCTTCTATTTTTTCTCCTTCTACAAAAACAAAATTCTCTACTTTAATTTCTACAAATGCTTCTTCTGGAAATCTAATTGCTTCTTTTAAACTGATGGCTATTTCTTTTAACAATTCTGTTAAATCATTAAAAGAATTATCTTTAATTAAAGAACTAACTCGATACAAACAAGTTAGTTCTTTAATTCTTTCTTTTAATTTATCTTCTAGCGTAATTTGGCTTTCCATTTACAAATAAAAAATCTAACGAATTACAATTTATGATCAATGATACGTTGTACAATCTCTGGATTTAAAAGTGTACTTGTGTCTCCTAAATTATCCATTTCATTACAAGCAATTTTACGTAAAATACGTCTCATAATTTTCCCTGAACGTGTTTTAGGCAATCCTTCTGTAAACTGAATTTTATCTAATTTTGCTATAGGTCCTATTCTGTCTGTAATTAATTGATTGATTTCTTTTTCTAAATTATCATGATTTCTATACTCTCCAGAATCCTTTAAAGTAATATACCCATACAATGCACTTCCTTTAATATCATGAGGGAAACCAACAATAGCAGATTCTGCAATAGCAGGATGTTCATTAATAGCATCTTCTATTGGTGCTGTCCCCAAATTATGTCCAGAAACAATAATTACATCATCTACTCTACCCGTAATTCTGTAATAACCCACCTCATCTCTTAAAGCACCATCTCCTGTAAAATACATGTCTTTATAGGTAGAAAAATAAGTTTCTTTATATCGCTGATGATTTCCCCAGATAGTTCTTGCAATACTTGGCCAAGGGAATTTTATACACAATCTTCCTTCTACCTGATTCCCTTTTAACTCACCTCCGTTTTCATCCATTATTGCAGGTTGAATTCCTATAAAAGGCAAGGTTGCATACGTTGGTTTTGTTGGCGTTACATAAGGTATTGGAGTTATCATTATTCCGCCTGTTTCTGTTTGCCACCAAGAATCTATAATAGGACTTTTACCTTTACCTACATTATCGTTATACCAGTGCCACGCTTCTTCATTTATGGGTTCACCTACAGAACCTAATACTTTTAAAGAAGTTAAATCATAATTATCTAATAATTCTGCTCCATGTTTTGCTAAAGCTCTAATGGCAGTTGGTGCTGTATAAAATTGATTGATCTTGTGTTTTTGTATAATATCCCAAAAACGACCAAAATCTGGATAACTTGGTACACCTTCAAACAACACAGTGGTTGCTCCATTAGCTAACGGTCCATAAACAATGTAAGAATGCCCAGTAATCCAACCAATATCTGCAGTACACCAATACACATCGTTTTCTCTATATTGAAATGCATTTTTAAATGTATATGCTGTATACACCATATAACCAGCAGTTGTGTGTACCATTCCTTTTGGCTTACCTGTAGAACCCGATGTATATAAAATAAATAAAGGATCTTCTGCGTCCATTATTTCTGGGTTGCATTCTTTAGAAGCATTGCCTAATAATGGTTGCAACCATTTATCTCTTCCTTCTTTCATCTGGATGTCTGCCTTTGTTCTTTTTGCAACCAATACATTTTCTACTCCAGGACAACTTTCTAAAGCTTCATCTACGATACCTTTTAAATCGATTGATTTTTTCCCTCTAAAAGAACCATCTGCAGTTATTACCATTTTACAATCAGAATCATTAATTCTTGTTGCCAACGCTGTAGATGAAAAACCAGCAAAAACAACAGAGTGTATCGCTCCTATTCTAGCACACGCTAACAAAGAAATTGCTAATTCCGGAATCATAGGAACGTAGATACAAACTCTATCTCCTTTTTTTATTCCGTGTTCTTTTAAAACATTTGCAAATTGATTCACTCTTTCTGATAATTGCTTATAAGAAATATGCTCTGCAGGTTCGTCTGGATTGTTAGGCTCAAATAAAATAGCCGTTTTATCTGCTTTTGTAGATAAATGCCTATCAATACAATTTTCTGTAACATTTAATTTTGCTCCTTGAAACCATTTAACTTCTGGCTTTGAAAAATCCCAATCTAAAACCTTGTCCCATTTTTTTCTCCATAAAAAATGCTCTTCTGCTATTTCTTCCCAAAAGACTTCTGGTTCTCTTATTGATTTTCTATAAACTTTAAAATATTCTTCTAAGTGTTTTATGTGATAATTACTCATACTTTATATTGGTTTAATTATTTAAGGGCATTTTACTATTAATGCCTAGTGTAACAAGTTAGTTTTCTATTTATAAATTACTTTGTACTGTCTCTGATAAACGTTTTTTATTTCGTCTATAATAGTGAAATCATTAATCGTAGACCGTATATTATATTGCATGTTATTTGCAATATTGCGTAACAATTTACGAAGAATTTCCCCACTTTTAGTTTTTGACAATCTATTTATCATTAACACATCTCTAAAAGATGCTACAATACCAATTACATGGCGTACATCTTTTATTATCTCTTTTTTAATGTGTATCTTTTTATATTCTTTTCCTGATATAAAAGCGATACTAACAAGCATTGTACAACCACTTTCGATTTGCTTACAATGGTCAATAATCGAAACTTTTAAGTGTTCTTTAATCCATGCTAATTGACTTGCTTGTTTACTCCAAAAATCTTTTGGCTTAAGAATACATTTTCGATAAAATTCTTGGTATTTCATGGTCTTGCTTTTTTAGAATCAAATAAGCCAAACCAATTAGGATTTAATATTTTAAGTTTAATAAGTGCCCAAATAATAGTCACAAAAGAAAGCCCTAAAACTACAGATAGAATAGGATCTACGTTTCCGTTATCTTCAAACTTAAACCTAAAATACAATGTACTTACTACATAAATACTTATAAAAATATCTGATGTAAGCGGATTTAGTTGAAATTTCATGTCTTTAAATATTAATTAAAAATTGTTTGTTTGCACACTAAATCAATATTTAATAACGATAAAGACGCTCTTTAATTTAACAGTTCCAATATTTCTGAAACTATTTTTTTTATTGAAAAAGGTTTTGTTAAATACTTATCTGCTCCAAGTTTTAAACCTTTTTCAATGTCTGAAGCTTTATTTTTTGCTGTTAAAAAAACCACTTTCGTACCTTTTAAACTAACCGTATTCTTAATATCTTGTATGGTTTGATAACCATCTACATTTGGCATCATAATGTCTAACAAAACAATGTTAGGCGTCTGATGTTTTAAGATCTCTAAAGCTTCACTTCCATCTCTTGCTATATACACTTCAAAATCTTGTTTTTTAAAAGCGTACTCTAATGACATTACAATATTTGGTTCGTCATCAACAATTAAAATTTTATTCTTCATACTTTAAGGGAACAATTTACTTAAAAGGGATGGTAAAAACAAGTGTTGCTCCCTTTTTAACACCTTTTTGTGCCCAAATTTTACCGCTATGTTTATCTACAATTTGTTTGGTAATTGCCAACCCCAATCCACTACCTTGTGGCTTTCGTGTATTTTGATGTTTAGATTGATAAAATTTATCAAAAATAAACGCATGATCCTCTTCCGGAATCCCTTTACCATTGTCAGATACAGAGATTTCTACCAATGCATTTCCTAACCTATAATCTATTTCTATTTTCCCTGTTTCTGGTTGACAGAATTTAATAGCATTAGAGATTAAATTGGTTAACACCTGAAGAATTCTATCTTCATCATAATATACCTTAAAAGAGGCTAAATTTTTTACAACTATTTGCACTCCTTTTTTCGCTGCAATTTGAGCTGTACTGCCAATTGCTTTGGTAATGGTCTTTTGAATGTCTACATATTCTAAATCTAGATGTAACCTACCCGTTTCTAATTTTTCAAAATCTAAAATATTATGAATTAAGCGTCCTAAACGTTCAGAATCTTGAAGAATGTTTTTCAAAAATTGCGCTTTCACTTCTTTAGGCATATCATCCTCTTCATCCATCAACAATTCTGTTGCAGCCCGAATCCCAGTAATTGGCGTTTTAAGCTCGTGCGCAACCGTATCTAAAAACTCATCTTTTTGCTTGTCTTTACTAATCAACTCTTCATTTGCATCTTTTAATTTTGATGATAATTGAGATAATTCATTCGATTTTTCCAGTAAAACCTTATTGTTTACAATATTCTCTTTAGATTCTTCTAAAATTTTTAAAACCTCTACCAAACTAATTTGCTCTTCTTTTACCACACTTGCAATTAATATTTTAGCCGATGCAGAACCAATACTTCCTGTTAATAGTTTTTCAGAAAAATTAATTAAACGCGCATCTCCCAACTGGGTGTCTAATGGTAATTTATATTTTGTGAAAAATATCTTAAGAGCACGAGTAGCGCGTTCATCACCTAAAAAACGAACTAATACATTCTTAATATCCGATACATAAGCTTCTCCTTTCCAAACAAAAGCATTTTCTTGCAATGAAGTAAAACTCGTGCTATCTACAAACATTTCTGCATAATTACGCTCTCTATAATTTCCTTTAGAGGTTAATGAAAACACTAAATAACTCATTAAATTAAAGGTTAAACTCCAGAAAAACGCATGTGCTGGTGGACTTAAAAAATCGATACCAAATAATGCATTAGGTTTTAAGGCGGTAACACCAAATAACCCATGTTGCATAAAATCATCTGTACCAGTAATAGCTTGTAAAGTAAAAGGTAAAACCAAGGAGTAAGAGGCAATACAAAAACCGATTATAATTCCGATAATAGCAGCTTTTGATGAACCACGATTCCAAAATAAACCAATAAAAAAAGAAGGTGCTAATTGCGCAATAATAACAAAGGAAATTAGTCCAATGGAATATAAAGAAAGTTCTTTTGAAAATAAAACATAGAAGAAATAAGCAGAAATAATAATGGTAAAAATAGAAATACGTCTAATATTTTTAATGTATTTAGAATTACGCTCAGGTTGATTTTTTATAAATTTATCTAAAAATCCATAAGGAATAATTAAATTATTACTAACCATTGTTGATAGTGCCAAAGTAGAAACAACAACCATAGAGATTACTGCTGAAAAACCACCTAAAAAAACGAGCGTAGCTAAAAATGAATTACCGCTTTCTAAGGGTAGTAATAAAGAATAATATTCTGCATTTTGGGTAGAACCAAAAGTTAATTTACCTGCCCAAGCTATAAAAACGACAAAGATATTAAACAGTAATAAATACAAAGGAAACAACCATATTGCTTTTTTTAAATGCTTTTCTCTGTTGTTTTCTAAAACAGAAACTTGAAACTGACGCGGCAATAAAAATATAGAAATAAAAGAGAGCGCAATCAGAAAAAACCAATTGAAACCATCTTCTACCCCACTTAAAACAGTCAGCTCTGTAAAATTTTCTGTCTTTGATATTTGATCATAAATATCTACTGTGCCATCAAATAAGTAAAAAGTAATATACCCACCAATAATCGTAAAAAAAACCAATTTTAAAACGGATTCAAAAGCTACTGTAGCAATAATCCCTTTGTGTTTTTCTGACGCATCTGTACTCTGCGTACCAAAGAAAGCTGCAAAAATAGCCAGTATTAAAGCAACATAAAAAGTAGAATCATCAATAATAGATGTAGAAACATAACTTGTTTCATCTGACATGATCTCAAAAGTTTCGGAAACGGCCTTTAACTGCAAGGAAATATATGGTAAGGTTCCAAAAAGACAAACAACAGTTACTAAAGCTCCTAAAAACCGATTGTTTCCGTACCGTAAAGAAATAAAATCTGCAATGGAAGAAATTTTATGTTGTTTAGAGATTCTAATAATTTTTCGGAGTACAATAATCCATAAAGGAGCTGCTATAACAGGACCTAAATAAATAGGTAAAAAGTTAATACCAGAAGTAGCTGCAATACCTACGCTCCCATAATACGTCCAAGCAGAACAATATACTGCAAGAGATAATGTATACACATAAGGATTATTAACCCACTTGCTTTGTCGTTTTTTTTCAGCAAAAAAAGCAATATAAAACAACACTGCCAAATAGATAATAATGATGGTTATTAATGTAAAGCTATTCATAATGACGATTTAAAACGATATATGAAATTACAATGGATAATAACCAAGCAGAAAATATGGAAAAATAAAAAGTTGGAATGCCATACACCGCTCCTTCAAAATTAAAAATTAAGACAAACGGTACATTAAAAATTAAAAACAATGCAATTGATAATACAATTAACTTCTGTTCATGTCTTTTTTTCATTGATTTTCTTTGAACCTTAAAAATAATAAAAAAATCAGCACTACAAATTGTAATGCTGATTTCTAACTAACTAATTCAATCTTATTTATTTAATTAAAAAATAGTACGATTAATGATTAGAAGCTTCTCCCGCTCCAGAAGGAATTCTAATACTTTCTACCATTTCTTGTACATCTTTTGGTGGTGCCGGAGTCATTCTAGAAACCACTACAGAAATAACCACATTAACAAACATTGCAATAGTACCAAAACCTTCTGGAGATGTACCAAACCACCAATCTTCTTCTGTACCACCACCAAACATATCTAGTTTAAATTTCATCATATAAAAAAGCATCAATACAATACCTACTACCATACCAGAAATGGTGCCTTCTTTGTTCATCTTTTTATCAAAAATACCCAAAACAATTGCAGGAAAAAAAGAAGCTGCTGCCAAACCAAATGCAAGTGCTACTACCGCAGCAACAAACCCTGGCGGATTGATACCAAAATACCCTGCAATTAAAATTGCTACGAATATTGATATTCTTGCTGCCATTAATTCTGCCTTGTCTGAAATATCTGGTTTTAGTTGTTTTTTTATTAAATCATGAGAAACAGATGTTGAAATCACCAATAACAATCCTGCTGCTGTAGATAAAGCTGCTGCTAAACCACCTGCTGCAACCAAACCAATTACCCAGTTTGGTAATTGTGCTATTTCTGGATTTGCTAAAACCATAATATCACGATCTACATACAATTCGTTTTTAGCAGCTAAATTTGCATTTGAAACCAATCTTTCTCCATAAGTACCTCTTTCTTCTGTATACACCGGTTTTTTACCATCTAAAGCATTTCCTGCTACATACTGAATTTTACCATCTCCATTTTTATCCGTCCAAGAAATCAACCCTGTGTCCTCCCAATTTTTAAACCAAACAGGAATGTCTGCATACTCTTTTTCACTTACCGTTTCAATTAAATTAGTTCTAGAAAAAACAGCAATTGCTGGAGCCGTAGTATATAAAATAGCGATTAAAAGCAATGCATACCCTGCAGATTTACGTGCATCTTTTACTTTAGGCACGGTAAAGAAACGAACAATAACATGTGGTAATCCGGCTGTACCAGCCATTAAAGCTAGGGTAATTGCAAAAACATCCCAAGTAGATTTAGAGCCAGAAGTATATTCTTTAAACCCTAATTGTGTATGTAAAGTGTCTAATTTATCTAAAAGAAAAGTACCATCTTCTACCGTGCTTCCCATTCCTATTTGAGGAATTAAATTCCCTGTCATTTGTACAGAGATAAAAAATGCGGGCACCATAAAAGCAAAAATCAATACACAATATTGTGCAACTTGTGTATACGTAATTCCTTTCATCCCTCCTAAAAGAGCGAAAACTAATACAACTGTCATACCTATTAAAACACCATACACAATATCAACTTGTAAAAATTGAGAAAAAACAATTCCTACACCTCTCATTTGTCCTGCAACATAAGTAAAAGACACTATTAAGGCACAAATTACCGCCACTGTTCTTGCTGTGTTTGAGTAATATCTATCGCCAATAAAATCTGGTACTGTAAACTTACCAAACTTACGTAAATAAGGAGCTAACAATAACGCTAACAACACGTAACCACCAGTCCACCCCATTAGGTAAACAGAACCATCATAACCAGCAAAGGAAATAATACCTGCCATACTAATAAAAGAGGCGGCACTCATCCAATCTGCAGCGGTTGCCATACCATTGGCTAAAGGAGAAACTCCTCCACCAGCAACATAAAATTCTTTTGTAGAGCCTGCTCTAGCCCAAATTGCGATTCCGAAATAAAGGGCGAAAGTAATCCCTACTAATAACCAAGTCCAAAATTGTACACTCATAATAATATTGTTTTATTTTTTAGTTTTAGGTAAGAATTATTCGTCGAAACCGTATTTTTTATCTAATTTATTCATCAACCTTATGTAAACGAAAATTAGAATAACGAATACATAAATAGATCCCTGTTGGGCGAACCAAAAACCGAGTTTAAAACCTCCGAGCCTTATGGTATCTAAAGCTTCTCTAAATAAAATTCCGCATCCAAAGGATACCACAAACCATATTACAAGTAGTATTGTTAAATACTTAATGTTTTCTTTCCAATACGCAGAAGCGTTCTTTTGTTTATCACTCATTTTTATTCGTTTTTATAAATAAATCATTGCTTGTAAAGTTACAGCGCTTGTTGAAGTGCCATAATCTTGATTTTGATACTCTAATGTTAATTTGGAATTATGCCCACTCATAAAAGCGTTAATACCTATACCTAAAATATTTCTATTATTGGTGGTGGCATCATAACTATTGCGTCCATAAGAAAGATAAGGTTGAAGTCTTGTTTTTGTTGAATCGCCTGCAAACACATAACCTATATGAGCATAAACCATATTGCCAGTTCCATAAGCACTGTATAAATAATTTTCTCCGTAGTCATTAGATTGATAGGTTGCATAAACAGTAAGTGCACTTCCATCGACTCCCAAAGGAGTGTCATAAAAAGCATCTATAGCAAAAATAGAAACATCTTCGCCTACAGAATTACCACTTTCTATTTTTACAGAACCATTAGGATGTAAGAAAAATCCAGCACCTATATTAAATACTTTTTTTTCGCCAAGATAGGTTCCTACTTTAAAAGGCAAAAAATTAGATTCTTGCTCTAAAAAATTATATTCAAAATATCCTGCAAAGGTTTTTCCTGCATCTTTGGTACCCAATAAATTTACGCCACCATAAACTGTTTGTCCGCTAACAGCAGGTCTAGCATCTAAACCATTTGTAATGGCATCATTTATAGCCATTCGGTATTGTAGTTGACCTAATTTACCTTTTACAAAGAGACCAACATGCCTTGCAAATTGATCTGACAAACCAATAGTAGCCCAAGACTGACGATTATTATCGAGAGTCATCATATTTAAAGTACTTTGGTTATTCAGTCTAGAGATACCGTTAAAATAATGTAATCCAGCTCCAACAGAGTGCTCATCACTTAAATTATATTGTACCCAAGCATCGTGTAAAAAAAGTTGAGAACCATCTCCATTACCTGTTGGAGAAAGTGAACCCGCCTCTAAACTATTGAGCCCAAAATGGGTTAAAATTAAAAACTTATCGGTAATTTGAGAGAACATCATAATACGCGCTCTTCTTAAATTAAAACTTGTTTTACTAGAAGTTGCCGGAGCATCATTATTGTACGAGGCTTGTACTTGTGCCCAAGAAATTACCCGAAGGTATTTTTTACCGTTTTCATCGAATTTAATTTTTAGTCCTCCATTATAGTCAGGAGAGCCTTGTGCAACAAGAAATTGAGAAGAGACAAGAGAAAAAACTACGAATAGTATTTTTTGTTTTTTCATAATTTTTGTTGTTTAGCTAGTAAATAATTGATTTTGTGTGCACTGCTAAACTCCGAAAAACAATTAATTAACAAAAAACTGATATATTTATTTGTTAATTACATATACTAATCCTTAAAACGCTCCCATTTAATCAACATAAATTTATCACCTAACTCTGTAACCACAACTCCAGCTCCCTTTATATTCTCTGAATTACTAAAATAAACACCTAGTTCTGTAGCATTTAAAATTTTATAAGTAGAGTGATACTTAGAATTATAAGGTCTTTTTATGTTGTATTTTTTCACCCAATTCATAACACTTACATGAGATACACCTAAAATACGTTCTATCTCTCGATAGGTCAATCCTTCTAAATATAGCTGCAAAGATTTGTTTACATAATAATCATCTATCTTCTTCCCTATTTTATTTACCGTAAAAAAGTAATTGCATTTTTTACATTTATAGCGCTGTCTATTATTAACAATACCACTTTTAATGTATGTGTCTGAGCTACAATTTGGGCATAAATCTATGGTCATATATATTAATTTAGCATAAATATACTAATTTAGCAATTAAATTTTAATTAATTTGTTAAAAAAAACAACAATATCAAACAAAAAATAGTTTAAAATAGTGAATAACACTAATTTTTAAAACTTATATTATTAAAATGAAAATTTAAAAACCACTTAAAACAACTCATAAATATAGTTTTAACAATACAAGCTATTTTAACAGGTAGTTAAAAAAAAAAGGAATTAATGACTCTTAAGCCACTTAAGAAGTGGCTGATTTTTTTATCAATATTTATGCTACCTTTATTTTTATTTTATAGGTGTAAAAAACTACTAAATTATTAAACTTAGAATTTGTTAATAGACTCATTTATTACTTATTGGCACATCATACTGCTATTCTTTACCGTCGCAATTTTATATTCTTCGGTTGGTTTTGGTGGTGGCTCTAGCTATTTAGCTATTTTGGCATTAACGGGCATCGTCTTTACACAAATAAGAGCAACCGCACTTTTATGCAATATTGTTGTCGTTTCTGGAAACGTATTTTTATTTTACCATCAAAAGAAGATTGATTGGAAAAAAGTAATCCCACTTATTTTACTGAGTATTCCTTTTGCTTTTTTGGGTGGAAAATTAAAAATCAGTCAGCATGTATTCTTTATTCTTTTAGGGTTTACTTTACTATTTGCTGCCATTACTATGTGGGTTTCTAAAAAGATTATTTCTTCGGATGAAAAACAAACAAACCTAAAACCTATTAAAAATGCTAGTTTTGGTGGTGTTATTGGTTTTATATCTGGAATGGTTGGCATTGGTGGTGGTGTGTTTCTTGCACCATTATTACATCTTACAAATTGGGATACTCCTAAAAAAATTGCATCTACGGCAAGTGTTTTTATTTTAGTAAATTCTTTAGCGGGCTTACTAGGACAATACTCAAACCCTGATTTTATTATTGACTGGAGTTTAACTTCTATTTTATTAATTACCGTTTTTATTGGAGGACAAATAGGCAGCAGAATGAGTAATAATTACTTCTCTCCTATTCAACTTAAAAAAGCGACTTCCATTTTAATTGCTTTTGTGAGTTTGCGTATTCTTTGGAAATACCTTTTTTAGAGAAGAGTAAATACAGTCTCTTGTTACTAAAAATCAAAACTTTAAAAAAGTAAATCAAATAAAAATTGTGTATTATCAGCAATCAAAATACCTTTGAAACCATCAATTATAAAAAATAAAAAATGTTAGAAATAATCTTCACCTTACTCATGTTAGTGTTATTACAAGCTGTACTTGGCTTTGATAACTTGCTTTACATCTCTTTAGAATCTAAAAAAGCGCCAGAGGCGGATCAAAAAAAAGTTAGAAAAACAGGAATTTTAATCGCTATCGTTTTAAGAATCGTACTGCTTTTTGTATTGGTTTCTATCATCGATTTTTTTCAAGATCCTTTTTCCTTTTTATCAGGAGGAATAGAAGATATTATCCATTTTGCCTTTAACGGACATAGTATCATTGTATTGTTAGGTGGTGGTTTTATCATTTTTACGGCTATAAAAGAAATATGGCACATGATTTCTACCAAGGGAATGGAAGTTTCTGAAATGGCTTCAGACAAAGGCACCAAATCTTCTAATGCCGTTATTACAAGTATTGTTATTATGAATTTGGTCTTTTCTTTCGATTCCATTTTAGCCGCAATTGGGCTTACAAGCGAAATAGAAAACACGACCACTGCTTTTATAGTTATGGCAATTGCTATTGTAATAAGTGGTTTATTAATGCTTATTATGGCTGATAAAATCTCTACTTTCTTATCAAAAAACAGAATGTATGAAGTTCTTGGTTTGTTTATCCTTTTTATTGTAGGAATTATGCTAGTAACAGAAGGTGGCCATTTAGCACATATTAAAATATTTGGCGAAGAAATTGTACCAATGAGTAAAACAACATTCTACTTTGTATTAGCTATTTTAATAATTGTAGATGTTGTACAGGGAAAATATCAGAAGAACCTATTAGCGAAAGCTAAAAAATAACACCAAATTAAAATCATAAAAAAAGTCGTTGTATGTATTTACAACGACTTTTTTTATGTCTTTATTTAATTTCCGTACTAAATCATCTACTTTCTTTCCAAACCAGATCTATGGTTATTGCACTTGATAAAACTACTATTTTGCTTGAATCATTAGCAAAATCAGTATTTAAATCTACTTTATATTTGTCTGCTGTGGTAAAAATTTCTTTTAGAGCTCCGTTCCATTTTTTAGTTATTATTCCTATTTGTTTATCAGAAGCATCATTTATTTGAAAATTCCAAGCTTTCATATCTCCAGTAATTACAGCTACAAGTTCTTCGGATGTATTATAAATTTTAAAAGTTGGTTTTAGTAATTTAAATTTTTGCTTTATGGTACCAATAGTATTTCCATTAGAATCATCAATACGAATGGTTGACATAAAGAAAGTCCAACCTCTAGCTATAGATGCTTGTAAATTTCCCGATGCATCCTTTATTTCTAAATGAAAAAGGCAACATCGTTTTGTTTAATATTAATCTAAGTGCTTTTTGTCCTGAAATTAGTTTTTGATTTACAGAACCAACCTCATTTCCTTTATCATTAAATACTTTATAACAATTTTTAAACTTAAAGATATTGACATTTTCGTCAATAAAATAAGTCTTTAAATCAAAAAAATTTGAATTCATTTATTATCTAATTTTTATTAATTGATATAATATTCTTTTTCTCATTTGACATATTACCCAATATTTATTTTTAATCTATTAATCGTTTTTTCTTTAAACTCCTTTTGCCATTCTTCAAGTTTAAATTTGTTTCTCTCTTGAAAAGTAGACGTTTCCCAATACATTTTTAAGGCATAATTTTGTTCCATTATTAATGCTTTGTTAATGTCTCCATTTAGGTTTAGTTCTTCTATAATTTCTCGAATTACTAAATAGTCTTTATTCTCTTTTTGTCCTCCAAAGTTAAATTCAAGATTCTTTCTGTTTTTTATTAATGGATGATTTTTTAACTCCTCAACTGGGTTTAAATTCTTAAACATTCTTATTGCATTTTGAGAAGGAAAATCAATTGCCCAATTGGAAATAATTGAATTAATTATACTTTTTTGAAACTCTAATTCATTTCCAACTCTTTTATATTGAGAAGCCAATTTAAAGCAGCTTTCACTTAGCTCTCCAAAACTTTCGGTACTTTCTTTATAAAATTGAATTGCTTTTTTAGGATCATTTTCTTTCAAGGATTCATTTCCTTTTTGTAGTAAACTAAAAACAAATTTTTCATCCTCAATTTCTTCTTCTCCCCAATCATAATCATTTAACTTATACCATTCTAAAAACTTGTCAAGATTAGAAAATCTCGGAACAATAATTCCTTCATCATGAATCATTTCACAAATTATGGGCTCTTTATTTTCTTTTCCAAACTCCCAATAGAAACCAAAATTATCTCCATTTCCTAAACTTGCTTCTGTAAATTGTAGAAATCCATTTGGAGGATACACACCAATCTCTATTTCTGAATAGATTGATACTTCTTTTATTTTTTCTGGTAATGCCATTTTTTAGAATATTAAGCAATTTTTCATATAAAAAACAGGTAATATATAATGTGTTTGTAATAACCTATTGTCTCAATAATATTTGATGGCATATAAGCCCCATTAGACTCAAAAGAATAGTTAAAACAATTATTTATATTAATCAATAATATCATAACTCATTACAATAGTGTAAACTTTATGCGATCCATTAATCGCCAAGTATCTCGTATTTTGTAAGTTTTTCTTATTACTATTAGAAATTTTTTATCATTGCTTTCGCATACCAAAGTAATATTCCCTCTCTCCATTTGTATGTCTGGATCTGGGTCTGGGTTGTCATCATAGCTCACTTTCTGTAAAATAATATCTTTCCAATCAACACCAAAAGCATTTCCTTTTTTAATTACTTTTCTAAAATTTTCAGAGGCATCTCTTTTAAAGTTTGAAATTATGAGATCTACATCAGGAATGTCTTTGTCTGGTTGCGCAGCACGCTCTACCGGAATGAGGTAAGTGATATCATCTTTAGTTGGTAAACTCTTTAAAAATATTTTTACTTTCTGTTTTTTTAGCGCTTTAAAGACATTGGTTACAATTTTCGTTTTTTCGAAGTTCTCTTGTGCAAAAGAAGTTTGACATACAAGAAAGGAAGTTATAAAAAATAGAAAGTATATAGGACTTTTCATTGATGAAGTGTTTCGTTTTTTTTTAATTGTTACTCTATTCGTTTTCAAATTCACATTTTCAAAGACCGCAATAAGATTTAAACAGTGTTGGCAATCGTTATTTTTTTAATGTTATTTTTTAATGTTATATGATACAATTTTTCAAAATCTTTTAAGATAATCGTGTCCTTGCTTTCATATAAAATATTTACACCATTTCCATTGTTTGAGTTCTTTGCTTTAAACTTTGTTGTTTCGTTATGTAATGAAACTTCTACATAATTGTAGCCATAAGAAGTATAACCACCTACATAATGATTTCCAGAGAATGAATTCCCTAAAACAACCTTGTCAAATGATTTTGGACTTTTTTCTAAATTCCATATAGGTTCTAATCCATTAAGGCGTGTTTTTTCTAACACATCCTTAAACTCACCTGTATGGTCATACCTTGTATATAAAGCGAATTCCTTGTCTTTGAATTTTAAAACACTTACTGAATTTGATAATGGATAAATTGAAACTAGATTCGGTTTTAATTTTTTTATTTTATCAGAAACTAAATTATTTTCTTTTTGATAAGCAACATGAACTAAACTATCTATATAACTCTTAATTTTAATAGTGTCTTTATCATTTATTTTACGCTTATAAACTACATTTAAAGAATCTCTGATTGTAAATGGTTCTCTAGAATTGATGATGAAATTCTTTAATTTTTCTTTTTTGAAATTATTTTCAATAGACATTTTATAAACCTCAATGAATTCAGGTTTTTCATTAGGTTGCATAAAATAAATAGTTCCATCTTTACTAATGTAATTATTAGGAACCTTTAATTCTTTTATGATATTAAATTTTCTATCTAAAATTATCAAATCACCATTTTCGTTATTGGCAAATAAATTTTTCTCATTGTATTTAATATCCATTAAATTAATAGCGAATTGTTTAATAGATATCTTATTGTTTGTATGCTCTGGAAAAATTGGAATTTCGGGATGTTTATCTTCCTCCGTTTTTTGATATCCACAAGAAATAAATATCAGAATAAATAATAGAGATGTTATTTTTAGGGCTTGATTCATTTCGTAATTATAGTAAATGTTTTTATGTTTTGGGAATTTAAGGTTGTTTGGAAGTCTCTTTTTTTTGAAGAAAAATTAAAGTAAATAAAATGCAACAAACTTTGTTAAAGTACTAAATTAAGTAATTTTTCATACACAATGTTGCGACTTTATTTGTGAAATTGTATAAACATAATTAGTTTTTTGAATATAGGTTCTATTTCATATACTCCTCCATCATATCCCAATATTGAGCCACCTATCATTTCTTTAATTAGACCTGTTTTCTCTATTCTGATTAACAATGGTTTATATCTTCAGAACTAAAATTAGTATTATGAAATGCAATTAATTCAGCGTCATTAGTAATTCCTTTAGGGTACTCTTTATCTTTTCTTTTGAAAATGTCAAATTTTTCATTTTCTTTCAAATTGTATAGAGCATATGCAATTTGAATTTCAGGCTCAGACAATTCGTCTATAATTCTTAAATACAATTCAGGTTCGTTATATTTAAAAGTTTTCTTGGAAATAATAGCTCCAGTTACTATTTGAGCATATGTTTTTATTTTTTCAGTATTTCTCGTTTTAGATACAGAATTAAAACTTTTAACTAACAAGTCAAACCCTTCTTCACTTTCTAAATATTTTTTATTTATCTGCTCCTCTTTAAGTTTTGATATTTCAGATTGAAGTTCTTCGATAAAAGTATTGATTCTTTTTATAGTGTAATTCTGACCATGATTGGATATCAAAAAATCTAATGCTCCCCCAACATATGGAATTAGATTTATTCCAGTTCTAATTAATGTTTGTTCTCCATATTGAAGACTTGCTTTCGTTAATTTATCTGTTAGTGTGTTTTTCATAGTTTATAGCTTCCAACATTTAGTAAACCAAATAAATATTGGCTTACTTTTTTTAAAATGATATAAAAATTAATTACTACTACACAACCTCCAAAATACTATCCTTAATTCTTTGAGACGTAATTTGCAAAACCCTTCTATTTATTTCGGATGCATTATCACTATAAAAAGTAAATTCATCCGTAGAAAAATGACCAATGATTACTCCCAAAGTAAAATTCTTATAATTATTGTCCGTTTTATAAATAGCCGTTACTTTACTTCTCTTTTTCTTATCTGGTAAAACAGCAAAATCAACTTTTCTTTTTAGAAGATAGTTTTTAAATGAAGTAATTAATAAATTGTGCTGCATTTTTATAACAGGTCGTATCACTTCATTTTGAAATTTTTCCATTTCAGAAGTTCCTTCCTTAATTAAATCCGTCAAAACTGGTCTTTCTTTTTTATTCATTTAATAATTCCTCTAATTCTAATTGATAATCATATTGTAAATCTTCATGCAAGGTAGCTATTGCTTTTTTAATTAAAACCACTTGCCTATCAAAAGTTGCCGTTAATCTGGCACTATTTTTCATAGACGGTTTAAAGTCTTTTAAACAAGCGCAAAAATGAAGTAACAATGCTGCTTCTGTTTCTTTCTTTTTAGAATACCTAATAAATTTTTTGTTGAGTGTTAAAATCTTTCGAACACTTTTTCTAATATAGAAATAACTCTTTGTATTTATTTCTGAAAACAATACTTCGTTTTGATCTTTTACACTCTGTATATACTGTTCTTCGTCATGAGATTCGAATAACAAATAGGTTAACAATTCTTTATTCTCTTTCTTAAATTTAGACAAATGCAAACACAACTCCTTTAACTCATTGGCAGATTTATGAGAAAGTTCATCTTTTAATTGTTTTAAGGTAACAGCCTTCATTAACTCTATTTTTTTTTACAATATAAAAAAGAAAACCTCACAAAATAAAATCTGTGAGGTTTATATTTAAAATTCCGCTATCGCGGGATAAAATTCTTAATGAATACTTGGTACGTTAACTACTTCATTAACATCAGCATTATAATCTACACCTTCAACTTTAAAACCAAAAAGGTTATAAAAATCGTTACTATAGCCTTCTAAATCGCCAATTTCTGATAAGTTTTCTGTTGTTGCTGTTTCCCAAAGTTTATTAACTTCTGCTTGTACATCTTCTCTCATTTCCCAGTCGTCAACTCTAATTCTACCTTTTTCATCCAAAGCTAAATCTCCACCAAATAAACGCTCACTATACAAACGTTGAATTTGTTCGATACAACCTTCATGAATTCCTTTTGCTTTCATCACCTTATACAATAAAGAAATGTATAAAGGAATTACAGGAATTGCAGAACTTGCTTGTGTAACTAACGCTTTATTTACAGAAACAAATGCTTTACCACCAATTGATTTTAAATCGTCTGAAATTGTAAAAGCTGTAGCTTCTAAATGATCTTTGGCAGCTCCAATAGTTCCGTTTCTATATACTGGCTTTGTTACGTCTGGGCCAATATAAGAATAAGCAACTGTGGTAGCTCCTTCTGCTAATAAGTTTTCAGATTGTAATGCGTCCATCCACATTTTCCAATCTTCACCACCCATTACGTTTATGGTGTTTTCTACATCTTCTCCTTCTGCAGGATTGATAGAAATTTCTGATACTTTACCGGTATGAAAATCTACTGTTTTGTTAGAAAAAACATCGCCAATTGGCTTTAAAACGGATTTATATCTTTTTCCTGTTACAGGATGTGTTCTTACTGGTGAGGCTAAACTGTAAATTACTAAATCTACTTGCCCTAAGTCTTCTTTAATTAAGTTTACAACTTGCTCTTTTATTTCGTTAGAAAAAGCATCTCCGTTGATACTTTTTGCATATAAACCTGCAGCAGTTGCATGTTTTTCAAAAGCTGCTGTATTGTAAAAACCTGGTGAACCTGGTCTACCTTCTGTTGCTGGTTTGTCAAAGAAAACCCCAATAGTTGCAGCATCAGATCCAAAAGCACTTGATATCCTTGAAGCTAGTCCAAATCCTGTAGAAGAACCTATTACTAGTACTTTTTTAGCTCCGTCAATTTTTCCTTTCGATTTTACGTATTCTATTTGATTGATCACGTTTTGCTCACAACCCGTTGGGTGCGATGTTAAACAGATAAATCCTCTTGTTCTTGGTTCTATAATCATGGTTGTTAGTTTTAAAAGATTCGTCATTACGAGGAAGCATAACGAAGTAATCTTTTATTTATAATTAAAATAATCAGATTGCCACGTCGTTCCTCCTCGCAATGACGTAAATTTATGTGTTATTTTAAAAATTGAAGTACATTCTCCTCAATTCTATTTAATACATTGTCTGTAGTCGCTTTTACAAAAGCTTCTCCAGTAATTTGTTCGTATAATTCTATATATCTATTAGAAATTTCGATGATTTTATCATCTGTCATTGCAGGTACTTTTTGTCCGTCTTTTCCTTGAAAACCGTTTTCAATTAACCATTGACGCACAAATTCTTTAGATAGTTGTTTTTGACTTTCGCCTTTGTCTTGTCTTTCTTGATATCCTTCTGCATAAAAATAACGAGAAGAATCTGGAGTATGAATTTCATCAATCAATACAATTTTCCCTTCCTTCGTTTTACCAAATTCATATTTAGTATCCACTAAAATCAATCCTCTTTTTGCTGCAATTTCTGTTCCTCTAGCAAATAAAGCTCTTGTATAGTTTTCTAATATGATATAATCTTCTTCAGAAACAATTCCTTTAGACAAAATATCTTCTCTAGAAATATCTTCATCATGTTCTCCATTATCTGCTTTGGTAGAAGGTGTAATTAAAGGTTCTGGAAATTTATCATTTTCCTTTAATCCTTCTGGCATTTCAACACCACATAAAGTTCTTTTACCTAATTTATATTCACGCGCTGCATGACCAGACATATAACCACGAATAACCATTTCTACTTTAAATGGATCGCATAAATGACCTACTGCTACATTTTCATCTGGATTTGCAATTAACCAATTAGGAACAATATCTGCGGTATCATTCATCATTTTTGTTGCAATCTGATTTAAAATCTGACCTTTAAACGGAATTTGACGTGGTAAAACAACGTCGAAAGCAGACAATCTATCTGTTGCAATCATCACCAAAAGATCGTCATTTATATTATAAACTTCTCTTACTTTACCTATATAAACAGACTTCTGGTTAGGAAATTGAAAATTAGTATTGTTAATTGTATTCATTATATGTTATGTTGTTGTGGCCGCAAAAATAAACTAAAGACTAGTTACTAACAACTAAAATTTTTATTCTGTTTCTATACTCTTATAAGCACTAATTATTTTCCTCACCAAACGGTGTCTTACCACATCTTTATCGTCTAAATATACTTGGGCAATTCCGTCAATATCTTTTAGCGCCAATAAAGATTCTTTCAATCCAGAAACTTGCTTTCTAGGTAAATCTATCTGACCAGGATCTCCAGTAATAATAAACTTTGCACTTTTACCCATTCTTGTTAAAAACATCTTCATTTGATTATGGGTTGTATTCTGTGCTTCATCTAAAATTACAAAAGCATTATCTAAAGTTCTACCACGCATAAAAGCCAAAGGTGCAATTTGAATAACTCCTTTTTCTATATAAGATTCTAAACGCTCATGCGGAATCATATCTCTTAAGGCATCGTACAAAGGTTGCATATAAGGATCTAATTTTTCTTTTAAATCTCCAGGAAGAAACCCTAAATTTTCACCAGATTCTACTGCAGGTCTTGTTAAAATTATTCTTCTAACTTCTTTTTCTTTTAAAGCTTTTACAGCCAGAGCAACCGCTGTGTATGTTTTCCCTGTACCTGCAGGTCCAACAGCAAACAACATATCGTTTTTACCCATAAGGGTAACCATTTTTCGTTGGTTTTCTGTTTGTGGCTTTATCAACCTTCCGCTAACTCCATGTACCAAAATTTCTTTAGCATTTTTAGCCGCAGTTATTTTTTCTTCATTTCCATTAGAAGTTAAAATTTGTTCAATACTGTTTTCGTCTAACTTATTGTATTTATTATAATACTTTATCAAACGTTCTAATCTAATTTCAAACTCATCTAAAATTTCTGGTTCGCCATAAATTTTTAATTTAGATCCTCTAGCAACGATTTTAATTTTAGGAAAGTATCTTTTTAATTGTTCAATAGTACTGTTTTGCGCTCCGAAAAAATCTTTAGGACTAATTTCTGTAAGCTCTATAGTGCGTTCGTTCAAATGATTAATTTTTATTAATAAATTACATTTATATTTCAACTAAAAATAACCATTAAATTTTTTAAAATGATTAGATTTGCGTAAAATAATCAACAACTTTTACACAATTAATTAACAGCCAATTTTTTAATGTCTATAATCACTTTAACCACAGATTTTGGAACAAAAGACCACTTTGTTGGCGCTGTAAAAGGAGCTATTTATTCTGAACTACCAGATGCTAAAATTGTAGATATTACGCATGAAGTGTCTCCTTTTAGCATTACCGAAACGGCTTATATTTTAAAAAATTCTTACAAAAGTTTCCCTAAAGGAACCATACATATTGTTGGTGTAGACTCAGAATTAAGTGATGACAATAAGCATATTGCAATAGAATTAGACGGTCATTTTTTTGTATGTCCAGATAACGGCTTAATCTCTATGATTGCTTCAGAAATTCAACCAAGTAAAATTGTAGAAATTAACATTCATGACAGAGTAGAAAGTAGTTTTCCTGTTTTAGATGTATTTGTACAAGTAGCATGTTTTATTGCTAGAGGAGGAAATTTAACAGTAATTGGTAAAGAAATTTCTGAATTAAAAAAGATTGTAGAAATTCAGCCAAAGACAAATCAACAGCAAAATCAAATTACTGGAGGTATTATTTATATTGATAATTACGGAAATGTAATTACCAACATCAGTAAAAAAATGCTTAAAGATATTGGCAAAGGAAGAGGTTTTATTGTGCATGCAAGAAAACATTTTTTTACAAAAATATTTAATAAATATAATGAAGTAGTAAGCAATGAATCTTATAGCAACCAGCAATATGAAGGCCATAAATTAGCTATTTTTAATTCTGCGGGCTATTTAGAAATTGCCATTTATAGAAGTAATTTAGACACGGTTGGTGGAGCATCTACCCTACTAGGTTTAGGTTATAGAGATGCTATCATTATCGATTTTATAGATGACATTAAACCAGATTTTACACATTTAACATAAAAAGGATGTTGGTTAGAATTGTAAAAATGAGTTTTCATACAAAACATATAAATGAGTTTTTAATAATGTTCGAAGAGAAAAAAACATTAATTAAAGCCTCTAAAGGATGTAACTTATTAGAGTTATATCAAGATAAAACAAACCCAGAAATCTTTTTCACCTATTCTTATTGGGAACAAGAAGAAGATTTAGAAAATTACCGAAACTCAGCACTTTTTAAAGGTGTTTGGGCAAAAACAAAAGTATTTTTTAACGACAAACCGTTAGCATGGAGCGTAGATAAAAAAGCTAGCTTACAATAAAAATTAAGACAAATATAAATAAATAATGGATTTCGATTTTACTACTTTCCCTGTTTTAGAAACAGACAGATTAACATTAAGAGCAATAAACTTAGAAGATGCAAAAGCAATTTTTGGTTTAAGAGCAAACAAAGAGGTTAACAAATACATACAACGTGAATCTCTTAAAAATCTTTCTGAAGCTAGAGCTTTTATAGACCAAACTTCTAATTTAGTAGCAGATAATGAAGTTATCTTTTGGGTTCTTGAATCTAAAAACAGTTCTGAATTACTAGGTACAATTGGTTTACGTAATTTTGATATTGCAGAAAATTATGCAGAAATTGGATATGAAATTCATCCAGATTACCAAGAAAGAGGGTATATGACTGAGGCTTTTGAAGAAGTAATAGAATATGCTTTTGAAAAAATGGAATTAAACACCATAGAAGCTTTTACTCACAAAAATAATCTTGCTTCTATTACGTTGTTACATAAACTAGATTTTGATTTACAAATAGACAGAACAGACGAAGGTTTTGAAGACAATAGAATTTATAAGTTAGAAAAATAGAAATTCTAAAATAATTAAGCGATCAATTGCCATTCCGAATAAAGAAGAATTTATATCCAATATAATTTCTCTTTTCAAAATTCGAAATGACAATTGTTTGTAAACTTTAAAGAAATAAAATAAACATTGATAGCAATCTTAAAAAAAGAATTCAACTCATTTTTTGCAAGTCCAATTGCCTATTTAGTTATTGGTGTTTTCTTGTTATTAAACGGTTTATTTCTATGGGTTTTTAAAGGCGATTTTAACATTTTAAATGCAGGTTTTGCAGATTTAAATTCGTTTTTCTTTTTTGCTCCTTGGGTATTTTTATTTTTGATTCCGGCTATTACCATGAAAAGTTTTGCTGATGAATTTAATAGCGGAACCATAGAACTCTTAAAAACAAAACCAATTTCTGATTGGCAAATTGTACTTGGTAAATTCGCTGCATCACTCTTATTAGTTATTGTTGCTCTAGTACCAACATTAACCTACATTTATACCATTTATCAATTAGGAAACCCTGCCGGAAACATCGATTTTGGTAGTACAATTGGTTCTTATCTTGGTTTATTATTCTTAGCAGCAACCTATACTTCTATTGGTTTATTTACTTCTACTCTTTCTAAAAACCAAATAGTAGCTTTTATATTAGGTGTGCTTATCACCTTCTTTTTGTTTTACGGGTTTGATGTAATTTCTGATACTCTTGGTGGTGATTTAACCATTAAAAAAATGGGATTAAATGAACATTTTAAAAGTATTTCTAGAGGCGTAATTGACACACGAGATATTGTATACTTTTTAAGTGTAACAATATTCTTTTTATTCATCACTAAAACACGTTTAGACCATGAATAAAAATCTTAAAAACAGCATCCTTATAATTGTTGGTTTGATTCTTTTAAATACGATCAACCAATCATTTTACGAACGCTTCGATTTAACTGCAGATAATCGCTACACACTTTCTAAAACGACAGAAAACATTCTTTCTAAAGTAGATGACATTCTATTTGTTACCGTTTATTTAGAAGGCGATTTCCCATCAGAATTTAAAAGATTACAAGCAGAAACACGACAATATTTAGAAGAATTAGCCACCACTAATTCTAACATCAAAATCAATTTTGAAACTCCAGATAATCAACGTGAAGACTTGATTAAAAGAGGCATGTTACCTAGTCAATTAACAGTAGAAGAAGAAGGTAAATTATCTGAAGCTATTATTTTCCCTTGGGCAGAAGTTACGTACGGTAAAAAATCTACCATTGCTTCTTTATTACCAAATGCAATTGTAGCATCGCAAGACGAACAACTACAAAAAGCCATTGAAAATTTAGAGTATAGTTTTTCTAATGCTATAAATTCAGTTACTCAAAACAGGCAAAAAAGTGTGGCTGTAATTACCGGAAACGGAGAATTGCAAGACATTTATCAGTATAGTTTTTTAAGTGAAGTTGCTAAGAAATATAAATTAGCCAAATTTACTTTAGATTCTGTAGCAGCCAATCCGCAACAAACATTGCAAGACTTAATGTCTTTAGATTTGGCAATTATAGCAAAACCAACAGAGAGATTTACAGAGAAAGAAAAACTTACATTAGATCAATATATCGCCAATGGCGGAAAAACCTTGTGGATGTTAGACAATGTACAAGCAGATCAAGACAGTTTGTTTAACTCTGGTAAAATGCTAGCATACCCAAGAGATTTAAACCTTACAGATTTATTGTTTTCTTACGGAATTAGAATTAACACCACACTTATTAAAGATTTATATGCAGCTCAAATTCCGTTAGCAACGGGTAAAGTTGGGAATCAAACGCAGTTTAAAAACTTAGATTGGTTTTATCATCCTTTGGTTGGCGGAAACCCAAATCACCCAATTACAAAAAACGTTTCTCCTGTTAGATTACAATTTGCAAATCAGATAGATACTTTAACAAACAACATTAAAAAAACACCTTTATTACTGAGTTCTACTTTAACAAAAAAAATAGGAACGCCTGGTTTTATTGAACTTCAATCTATTGCTGATGAAGTAACTGAAGAAGAATATGCAGACGGAAATCAACTATTTGCTGTTTTGTTAGAAGGTAATTTTAAATCGGCTTACAAAGACAGAGTAAAACCATTTGAAACACCACTCTTTAAAGAGCATGCAACCAAAAATAAAATGGTAATAATTTCTGATGGTGATATTGGAAAAAATCAGATTTTAAAAAAGCAACCTTTCGATTTAAATAGAGACAAGTGGACAAATCAACAATTTGGAAATAAAGACTTCTTATTAAATACAGTTGATTATTTATTGGATGATGCAGGCTTGATTCAGCTTAGAAACAAAACTTTACAAATTAGAACACTAGACAAACAAAAAGCCTTTAAAGAGCGTACTTTCTGGCAATTTTTAAATGTTGCTTTACCTTTACTTTTATTATTTGCCTTCGGATTTGTTTTTAACTATTTGAGAAAAAGGAAATACTGTTAGCTGTTAGCAAAAACTAAAATTTCTTAATGCATTTTTCTTAATTCATCTACAAAAAAATAAAAAAACACACGCTCTGTCATTTCGAAATGAGCGCTTTTTAGCGATTGAGAAATCACATTAAAACCCTCAATATTCTGTTATCCTCTTTATAAAACTTCTCATTACTTCGAAGTGACAAGTTGTATCCATTTTGGAGTGCTCTAAAAAGTTCTGTATATAATTTTCTAAAAAATGAAAAGCACTCAAACTAACAACACACTATCATTTCTAAGGAAGAATGATGAGAAATCTCAGAACAATTCGCAAATTGAAATAGAATTTCTTAATCACAGAAAAAAGCATTTCGAAATGAGATTAAACTCTTAAATATCCAACAAATTATCATGAATAAAAGTATAATCTAATACTTCTTGCACCTTCTTAGAACTGATAATTTTCCATTCATACACTTCATTGTCTTCAAATTCTGGAATGTCAAAACCATTACTTACTTTATTAATTGTGTAAAACTCCCTTCTAGTTGGGTGATGATTAGAACACGCATTAAAAGTTTCATTCCAGCAATCTTGCGCAATAATTTCATGAATAATTTCAATACAATCTTCTTTATGAATCATGTTTACAAATCCTTTTGGTTGTGGAATTTTACGACCGTTTTTAAACCAATTATATGGTTGTCTTACATCACCAAACAAACCTGCAAAACGAATAATTGTCGTTTCAAAAAAAGTATTCTCTCTAAATAAATTCTCAATTTCTGTTAAAGGTGTTTTTAAAACAGCATCCTCTTCTGTCATTACTTTATTTATTCTTCCATACACAGACGTAGAACTTATAAAAATCACTTTCTGAACCGGAGAGTTTTTAATTTGAGAAATTAAGTTTTCAAAACCATCTACATCTTTTGATGTTATTGCAATAATTAAAATATCTGTGTGTAAGAAATCATCAAACTCTTCAAAACTAGAAATATCAACAATATAAGGTGCTATATTATTCATTTCTAACAACTCTAACTTCTCTTCTGATGTGGTAGATCCTTTTACAGAATATCCTTCATCTAACAAAGAAATTGATAAAGACATCCCTAACCAACCACAACCTAAAACACTAACATTCCTCATAAAAAAACCTATAAAATTATACTAGTCAACAAAAAAACATTCTTATTCTACAACTATCACAAAGATACAATCCCTTTTTAAGGTTTTGTTAACAATTCTATTTTTTTGAAGTCGTAATTTTGAGTATCATTTAATCACTAAAAAAATTACTAATTATGAATAGAATTATTTTATCATTATTTGTCGCAGTATTTACATTAACTGTAAACGCACAAATTACTACACCACAACCAAGTCCACTACAAAAAATTGAACAAATCGTTGGTTTAACAGATATTACTGTAGAGTATTCTAGACCAGGAGTAAAAGGAAGAACAATTTTTGGAGATTTAGTTCCATTTAATGAAATTTGGAGAACTGGAGCAAATGATAATACAAAAATTACATTTTCTACTGATGTTACTATTGATGGGAATAAAATAGAAAAAGGAAGTTATACTATTTTTTCAATACCTGCAGAGAAATCTTGGGAAATTGTAATATATGAAGAAACAAAAAGTGGAACTCCAAAAAAGTTAGACGAAACCAAAATTGTTGCAAAAGTGAATGTTGCAACACAAAATATACCGATGGTAATTGAAACTTTTACAATTAGTTTTGATGATATGACCACTAATGCTGCTGTTTTAGGGATTATGTGGGAAAACACCTACGTAGGTTTTAAAATTGAAACACCAGTAGAAGAAATGGTTACAAAACAAATAACAACTGTTATGAATGGCCCTTCATCTAATGACTATTATGCAGCAGCTGTATATTATTTAGAAAACGGAAAAGACATTAAAAAAGCACAAACTTGGATTGATAAGTCTGTAGAAATGACTGCTGACTCACCAAAATTTTGGGTTTTACATAGACAAGCTTTAATTCATGCAAAAGCAGGAAATAAAAAAGGAGCAATAAAAGCAGCAACAGCATCTCTTAAACTTGCAGAAAAAGCAGGTAATGCAGGGTATGTTAAAATGAACGAAACATATTTAAAAGAATGGGGAGCAATGTAAATTGCAATCCTTTTTTAAAATTAAAAAATCTCAAGCGCAAAAGCTTGAGATTTTTTGTTTCTAGATTATTTTCATCTAATTTCGCCCTTTATTTATCCCGAAAAATCCACAAAAAGTGAAACTTAAAAGAAGAAGACAAATAGTATCATATTCAAGCATACTAGACCAGCCTTTAAAATTCACCCCGTTTGTTTTTAATCGCACCTTTTTACTTTGGGCACTTCTTGGTTTAATGGGAGGACTGATTGCAGGAATTTACTGGATTGTTTTAGAATTTTTAATTCATAAAATAGCTTTTTTTGAAGGATGGCTCGTAATACCAACCATGGCTATTTGTGGTTTATTGGCAGGTTTAATCATCCACTATATTGGAGATCCTGGAGAAATTGACTTAATTGTTGACAATATTCGTTTTAACAAAGGGAAACTAGACCCAAAGAACAATCCTTCTATGATTCTTTCGTCTTTACTTTGTGTTGCTTCTGGTGGAAGTTTAGGTCCTGAAGCTCCTTTAGTACAAGTAACAGGTTCTACAGGTACTTGGCTTGGTAAAATATTTAGGTTAAAAGGAGAAGAACTTCGCTCTCTTAGTATTGCTGGTATGGCTTCTGGCTTTACCGCTTTATTTGGTGCTCCATTAGGAGGAAGCTTATTTTCTTTAGAAATACTACATCACAAACACGCCGTAGAATATTACAAAGCCATAATTCCTGCTTTGGTAGCAAGTTGCTTTAGTTATGTAATTTTTGCACTTATTATTCATTTAGGATTAGGCGCAACTTGGAGTTTGCCTGCATATGAATATTCTGGAACCTTTGATTTTGGAATTGCCGTTTTATTAGCAATAGTTGCAACAATTGTAGGTTGGATATTTATTTATTGCATCAAATTTTTAAAATCCCTTTTTAAAAAGGTAAAAACAGCTATTTACATTAAAACTTTAATTGGAGGAATACTACTTGGTGTAATTTCATTTTACTTTCCGCTAACTAGATACTTTGGTCATGAAGAAATTAACTCTTTAGTAAACACTAACTTTTCTGTTAACGCATTGTTTTTAATCCTAATTTTTAAGATTCTAGCCATTGCTATAACCGTAACTTCAGGATGGCGAGGTGGTTTTATTATTCCTTTATTTTTTGTAGGTACCACACTTGGGTTAATCATTCACCATTATTTTCCATCTATAAACGTATCTTTAGCAATAATAAGCTGTATGGCTGGCATTAATGCTTGCGTAACAAGAACACCTATGAGTACCACAATACTGTTAGCCACATTAACAGGTTTTTCTTATTTTATTCCTATTTTATTTGCAAGTTTAACCGGTTATTTCTTAGCACCAAGAACCGCATTTATTGGCGCTCAAATGGATAAAAAGAAGCGTAATTAAAAGATTATTAATAGACTGTTCAAAAAGGTTATAATTTTTAAACAGAATTATCATATTGATTCTAAATTGATATTTAAATTCTGCTTACGCTTTATTCTATTTAGAAATTCGTAAATCTTTAAAACATCTTTAGATTCTTTCTTTTTTAACATAACTTCGTCCCCTATTTATCTACATCACTCAAAAGAAAAAATAGATGGTACAAAAAAAGCTAAAAAGAACCTTTAGGGTTACTAAGTACATTATTTACAAAGAAACCTTAATAGATTATAAAGAAAAATTTTGGTCTTTTCTTGGTGCATTTGTTGGGATTGGAATCATTGCTTTTATACAATCATCATCCCTACCTAGAGTAGAAAACATTTTTTTAATTGGTTCTTTTGGAGCTTCAAGTGTTTTAATTTATGGAGCTATACAAAGCCCTTTAGCGCAACCAAGAAATTTTATTGGCGGACACATATTATCGGCAATTGTAGGAGTTACGGTTTTTAAAATTTGTCCTGATATTATTTGGATTTCTGCACCTTTAGCGGTGTCAGTTTCTATTATTGCAATGCAGTACACAAAAACACTTCACCCACCTGGTGGAGCAACGGCTTTAATACCTATAATTGGTTCAGAAAAAATTACTTCTTTAGGCTATTATTATGTTTTATCTCCCGTTTTAACAGGTGCTATAATTCTATTTGTTACTGCTTTAATTTTTAACAATATGACAAAAAATAGAAGTTACCCCACCAACAGAACGTCTACACGAATATTTAAAACAAAAAAACGTTTGGCAAAAATACTTCCCAAGTTTGGGAGAAAATAAATTAAAGTGATCTCTTTTTATTTTTCTAAATGCTCTTCAATATCTTCAATATGATGTTGCAATGCTTGTATAGAAATCTGTAATTCCTTTATCAATAACCCAAGAGAAATAATTAATAAAATTAATGCAAACCCAAACACCCAAGCTGCAACTATATTTAAACCTATATAAATTAAAAACATCGTTACCACACAAAATAACAAACTAGAAATTCCAAATATTTGCATCCATCTTGTTAGATTTAATCGTAATTTTAAGTTCTTAATTTGCCTTAATAATGAGTTATCTTTTTTTTCTAAATAAATATCATGTAAGTTTCTTATTACCGCTGCATACGCCAAAAAACGATTCGTATATGCAAGCATAATTAGAGATATTGCCGAAAATAAAAGCGCAGGTGTTGTTAAAGTTAATTCTTCCATATAAGTATCAAATTTAAGAAATACCACGCATTAAAGAAAAAATTAAGAACTAATTTATTCAAAAAAACACCTACTCATAAACCCAACAAAAACATTACATTTGTCCCATGCGAATAGATATCATTTCAGTTGCCCCAAACTTACTAGAAAGCCCGTTTAACCATTCTATAATTAAACGAGCAAAAGACAAAGGTTTGGCAGAAATTATAATTCATGATTTACGTGAATATGGTTTAGGAAATTACAAACAAATAGATGACACCCAATTTGGTGGTGGCGCCGGTATGGTAATGATGATTGAGCCGATTGCAAATTGTATTAAAAAGTTGCAAGCAGAACGATCGTATGATGAAGTTATATATATGACTCCAGATGCAAAAACACTAAATCAATCTACCGCAAACACACTTTCTTTAAAAGAGAACATCCTTATACTAACAGGACACTATAAAGGTGTAGACCAAAGAATTCGCGATAAATACATCACCAAAGAAATTTCTATTGGAGACTATGTTTTAACAGGAGGCGAACTAGCTGCTGCAGTATTAGTAGATGCTGTTGTTCGTTTAATTCCTGGTGTTATTGGCGATGAACAATCTGCGCTTACAGACTCTTTTCAAGACAACTTATTATCGCCACCAGTATACACAAGACCTTCGGAATTTGAAGGAATGAAAGTTCCTGAAATTTTATTGTCTGGGAATTTTCCTAAAATTGATGATTGGAGAAGTGATCAAGCCTACAAAAGAACAGAAGAAATAAGACCAGATTTACTAGATGAAACTTCTTAAAGAAGTATTATCAAAATAATTTTCAACGATAAAACAGTTAAAAATTACAAGACCTTATTAAGTAAAAAAATATTTAGAAAAATATTAAAATTAGCAGCTATCATTATTAAAATTAATAATGTAGAGCCTAGATAGTTTTAGATTTTCTATTACACTAGCTATCAAGTAAAAAATAATTAATTTTAGTTGCTATCAACAAAAAATAATGACTACTTTTGCAACCGCTAAATTAACCTCTGACGAAAAAATCGTGAACGTTGTTTTACAAAACCAATTAAATTAAAAGATATGGAATCTTTAGTAAAATTTGTACAAGACGAATTTGTAGCAAGAAAAGAATTTGCAGAATTTGCAGCAGGTGATACAATCACTGTTTATTACGAAATTAAAGAGGGTGAAAAAGTACGTACTCAGTTTTTTAGAGGTGTAGTTATTCAAAGAAAAGGAGTTGCAGCTTCTGAAACATTTACAATCAGAAAAATGTCTGGTACAATAGGTGTAGAAAGAATTTTCCCTGTAAACTTACCTTCTATTCAAAAAATTGAAGTTAACAAAAGAGGTAAAGTACGTAGAGCTCGTATTTTCTACTTTAGAGGTCTTACTGGTAAAAAAGCTAGAATTACTGAAAAAAGAAGAAAATAATCTCTTTTTACTTAGATTAAAAAAAAGCGTTGTGAGAAATCACAACGCTTTTTTAGTACACAATTGTTAACAACCATAGTTAATAGATTGTTAACAAAATATATGTTAAAAAAGAAACATATCTATAAAAAATTTGTATATTTATAATATAATTTACACGTTACTTGTCAAAACACATGTAAATACATAAAGTAACGTTATTTATTTAGTATTGTTAATCAGAAAAACTAAATTGAAATTTCTATTTATTTAAAAGCATAAAAAGAAACTTAAACTAGATTTATTCATTGTGTAAATAGTTCCTAAATCTAAAAAGATTTATTTTCACTGATTAAAATTGAAACATTAATAAAAATTTTAAAAGAGTAGAATGCTTGATTAAAATTAAGGATGTTTCAAAAACTGAAATAGTTGTATGTAATTTCTTTTTTAATAAAGAGATATAAAAGGTAACTTTTATTTGTTATTGTAGTAATACAAACAGTATTAAAACACTATTTCGAAGAAGCCATATCACTACAAGAAATTGTGTGATATGGCTTTTATTTTGCTTTAAACTCACATTCATACCAATAGTCTTATTTTATTATTAAAAGCTCAGAAAAACACCATAATTAATAATAATTAATCAACAAAAGTGTCATTATAAATTCATAAATTTGTTCCACTTTTTTACGAAAAGCATTTCGTTGAAAACAAAATAACTTATAAAAATAGATCTCAAAATGAGTAAAATAGCTAAAATTGTATACACAAAAACTGATGAAGCTCCTGCTTTAGCAACACGTTCTTTCTTGCCTATCGTAAAAGCTTTCACAAAAACTTCTAATATAGAAATTGAAGTAAAAGATATCTCTTTATCTTCAAGGATACTTGCTAATTTCTCAGAATATTTAAGGCCAGAACAACAAGTAGAAGATGCTTTAGCTTTTTTGGGTGATTTTGCTAAAAACCCAGAAGCAAACATTATTAAATTACCAAATATTAGTGCATCTGTACCTCAATTAAAAGAAGCAATTTCTGAGTTACAAGAAAAAGGATTTGCACTTCCTAATTATCCAGATGAAGTAAAAACAGACGAAGATAAAGCTGTTTTAGCATTATATAACAAGGTAAAAGGTTCTGCTGTAAATCCAGTTTTACGTGAAGGAAACTCTGATAGAAGAGCTCCTAAAGCAATTAAGAATTATGCTCGTAAAAACCCACACTCTATGGGTGCATGGTCTTCAGACTCTAAAACCCATGTTGCAACAATGACAGAAGGCGATTTTGCTAATAACGAAAAATCGGTAACTGTAAAAAATGCAACATCAGTAAGTATTGTTCATATATCAGAAAAAGGAACTAAAACCATTTTAAAAGAAAACTTAGCTCTTTTAGATGGTGAAATTATTGATGCTACTGTAATGAGTAAAAAAGCATTAATTGATTTCTTAGAAGAGCAATATGAAGATTCTTTAGATAAAAACGTATTGTTTTCTTTACACATGAAAGCAACAATGATGAAGGTAAGTGATCCTATCATTTTTGGTCATGCTGTTCGTGTATATTTTGCAGATTTATTTAAAAAGCATGGAAAAACTTTTAAGAAAATTGGTGCAGATGTAAACAATGGTTTAGGAAACCTTCTTTCTAAACTAAGTGAGTTACCTAAAGAAAAGCGTGACGAAATTAGAGCAGAAATTAGATACGCTATAGATCACGGTCCAGAATTAGCAATGGTAAATTCTGATAAAGGAATTACGAACTTACATGTACCTTCTGATGTTATTATTGATGCATCTATGCCAGCTATGATTAGAACTTCTGGTCAAATGTGGAATGCAGACGGAAAGTTACAAGATACAAAAGCAATTATTCCAGATAGTTCTTATGCAGGTATTTACTCTGCAACTATAGATTTCTGTAAGAAACATGGTGCTTTTGATCCTACAACTATGGGAACTGTTCCTAATGTTGGGTTAATGGCTCAAAAAGCAGAAGAATATGGTTCTCATGATAAAACTTTTGAAATAGCTTCTGCTGGAAAAGTAGCAGTTGTAGATGCAGCAGGAAAAACTCTTTTAGAGCATACTGTAGAAGAAGGAGATATCTGGAGAATGTGTCAGGCAAAAGACTTACCAATTCAAGATTGGATTAAATTAGCAGTAACAAGAGCAAGAGCTTCTCAAACTCCTGCAGTTTTTTGGTTAGACAAAAACAGAGCACATGATGCAGAAATCATTAAAAAAGTAAAAAAATATTTACCAGAACATGATACAACTGGTTTAGATATCAGAATTTTATCTCCAATAAAAGCAACTGAATTTACTTGTGAAAGACTAAAAAAAGGAGAAGACACGATCTCTGTTTCCGGTAACGTTTTACGTGATTATTTAACAGATTTATTCCCAATTTTAGAAGTTGGTACTTCTGCAAAAATGTTATCTATTGTTCCGTTAATGAATGGTGGTGGATTGTTTGAAACTGGTGCTGGTGGTTCTGCTCCAAAACATGTTCAGCAATTTGTTGAAGAAAACCATTTACGTTGGGATTCTTTAGGTGAATTTTTAGCTTTAGCGGTTTCTTTAGAACATTTAGGAACTACAAACAACAACACTAAAGCATTAGTTTTAGCTGAAACATTAGATGAAGCTACAGATAAGTTCTTAGAAAATGATAAATCTCCTTCAAGAAAAGTTGGTGAAATAGACAACAGAGGAAGTCATTTTTACTTAGCTACTTATTGGGCAGAAGGTTTAGCTAAACAAGATAAAGACGCAGAATTAAAAGCTACTTTTACTAAAATTGCTGCAGAATTAAAAGACAATGAATCTAAGATTGTTTCAGAATTAAATGAAATTCAAGGAAACTCAGTTGAAATGGGCGGTTATTATTTACCAAACGAAAATTTAACTGATGCTGCAATGAGACCTAACGCTACTTTAAATATTATTTTAAACGCTATTTAGACTTCTAAATAATATATTTTCAATATAAAAGCCGATGTTTATACATCGGCTTTTATTGTTTAAAATTCTTATATAAAAAATAACATTATATTAAAAATTAGAATTGTATTTTTGTTTACAATTTAAATAAAATCATTAAACAAAATGTTTCGTTTTAAAAAAATACTATCACTTTTACTCTTATTGAGTTTTGCTGCTTTTAGTCAAGAAAAACATACCGTTAGTGGTACTATTTATGATGACAGTAATAATGAAACATTAATTGGTGTTTCTATATATTTCCCTGAGTTAAACTCAGGTACTACAACCAATCAATATGGGTTCTACTCCATTACACTTCCAGAAGGCACTTACACCATACAAGTCAGTTATTTAGGATATTCTACTATTATTGAAACTATTGACCTTAAAGAAAAAGAGGTGAAAAATTTCAAATTAAAAGAAGAATCAGAAAGTTTAGATGAAATTATCATAGAAGGAAATGTAGAAAATTTAAATGTTAAGACACCTCAAATGAGTGTCAACAGGCTTACATCTGCAACCATAAAACAAATACCTGTTGTATTAGGTGAAGCAGATATTATTAAATCTTTAATCTTATTACCAGGTGTAACAAGTGCTGGAGAAGGCGCTTCTGGTTTTAATGTAAGAGGTGGCGCTGCAGATCAGAATTTAATTTTATTAGACGAAGCAATCGTTTTTAATTCATCACATTTATTCGGATTCTTCTCTGTTTTTAATCCGGATGTAATAAAAGACGTGAAATTATATAAAGGAGGGATTCCTGCAAATTACGGAGGTAGGTTATCCTCTGTTTTAGATATTTATCAAAAAGAAGGAAATAGTAAAGAATTTAAAGTTACTGGTGGAATTGGTTTGGTTTCATCAAGACTATTAATTGAAGGTCCTATTAAAAAAGAAAAAATATCCTTCTTAGTTGGAGGAAGATCTTCTTACGCTCATTTATTCTTACCGCTTTTTGACAATGATAACAAAGCTTATTTTTACGATTTAAACACAAAAGTAAACTACCGTATTAATGACAAAAATAGTATTTTCTTCTCTGGTTACTTTGGAAAAGACGTTTTTGGAATTAGTGATAACTTTGTAAATACTTATGGAAATAAAGTAGCAAACTTACGTTGGAACCATCTTTTTTCTGACAAACTTTTCTCTAACTTGTCTGTTATTTATTCTGATTACTTTTACGGATTAACCTTAGATTTTGTTGGTTTCGAATGGGATTCTGGCATTACAAACTATAACATAAAGTATGATTTTAACCATTACATCAATAATAAATTTAAGCTGAGTTATGGAGTTAACAACATCTACAACAAATTTAATCCAGGAGAAATTAAACCTAATAGAGAAGATTCTGGAATTCTTCCTGAAAAATTAATTGATAAATATGCAAACGAATTTGCAGTGTATCTAGATGCAGAGCATAAAGTAAGTGAGAAATTAAGGCTGCAATACGGACTTCGTTTTAGTAATTTTACAAGACTAGGGCAAGATGAACTAAATGTCTACACAAATAATGAAGCTGTGGTCTATAATAGTGAGTTCAAAAAATATGAATCTGCAGACGCTATTGCTACAGAATCTTTTAAAAGAAGTGATGCTATTAGCAGTTTTAGTAATTTAGAACCAAGAGTGTCTATGTCGTATATTTTAGATGATAATACGTCTATAAAAGGAAGCTATAATAGAATGGCACAATACTTACATTTATTATCGAACACCTCTTCTCCTACTCCGTTAGATGTTTGGGCACCTAGTGGAAAATATATAAAACCGCAACTTTTAGATCAATATGCAGTTGGGTACTTTAAATCTATAAAAAATGGTGATTATTCCATAGAAACAGAAGTCTTTTATAAAGACATTCAAAATAGAATCGACTATATAAATGGTGCTAATTTAGTTGCCAATAATGAAATTGAAACGGTTATTTTAAACGGAAAAGCAAGAGCTTATGGTTTAGAATTTTTACTTAAAAAAAACGCTGGAAAATTTAAAGGTTGGTTTTCTTACACCTTATCTAAATCAGAACAATTAACACCTGGTAGAACTGCTGCTGAACCTGGAATTAATAGTGGAGAATGGTACAATACGGCCTATGACAAAACCCATGATTTTTCTATTAATGGTAGTTACGACTTTAACGAAAAATGGAAATTCAATGCAAATTTTGTTTTTCAAACAGGGCAACCTACAAATTACCCCGTTGGGCAATATGAATACCAAGGTTTAAATGTGCCAATTTATGATGACAATAGAAGAAATGCAGACAGATTACCTGCGTATCACAGACTAGATGTTTCCGCAACACTAAAACCAGAAAAGAATAAATTTAGAAAATGGCAGGGAGAATGGGTTTTTGGACTTTACAATCTATATGGTCGTCAAAACGCAGCGTCTATCAATTTTACACAGAATAGTGAAACTTATAGAAACGAAGCAATACAAACTTCTATTTTTGGCTTAGTGCCTTCTGTAACTTATAATTTTAAATTCTAAACCTTTCAATAGGTTGCTAAGTATTATTAGTCTTATGAAAAATATAAAAATTATTTTCGTTTTAATTATCATCTTTTTTACAAATTGTGAGAAAGTTGTAGATATCGATGTTCCTTCTATTGAGCCCAAATTAATTATTGATGCTTCTTTTGAAGTGCTTTTTAACCAAAGCCCAGTTGTGGCAAATACCACTGTAAAACTAAGCTTATCTGCCGATTATTTTGATGAAGAAATTCCTGCTGTTACAAATGCAGTTGTTACTTTAACAAATTTATCAGACAACACCATAATTCCTTTTGTAGATGCTAATGCAGATGGTAACTTTAACCCTATAGCTTCTTTTATTCCTGCGGATGATACCGAATATGAATTAACCATCATCTATAATAATGAAGTTTACAAAGGAAAAGCGAGTAAAGTAAAATCTACACCTTTTACAAGTGTTGAACAAGGTGATGAAACTCTTTTTTCTGGAGAAGAAACAGAATTGAAAATAACATTTAAAGATGCTCCAATTATAGAGAACTATTACCTATTTAATTTTGATAAAAACTTTTATACATCGATTGATGATCGTTTTTTTAATGGAGTTGAATATAATTTTTCTTTTTTTTATCAAGAAGATGAAATCGAATTACCAACTACTGTAAATATTAAAATGTCTGGAATTACTAAAGACTATTATACTTACTTTCAGGTTTTAAGCAGCCAAAGTGGTCAAGGAGGTGGTGGTCCTTTTCAATCTATTCCATCGTCTTTATTAGGTAATATTATTAACACTACAAACGATGCTAATTTTCCTTTAGGCTATTTTCATATTTCAGAAACAGATACTTACAGCATCCGTTTAGTAGAGAAAGAGTAATTTAATAGAATTGTTCTTGGCTTTGCGTTAGGGATTGAAACGGCATCCTTTTTTATTTTTAAATAGTATACCTATTTTACATAAACGAAGTACTTATTTAGATTCTGTAGTTGCTTAAATGAATCTAAATATAAAAAAGATATAGTGTAAAGCCCGTTAAAACGCCCAAAAACACTTAAGAATAGTATAGAATTCTGTATTTTTGACCGATGAATTTTATAAAAACAACAGAGCAAGATTCTAACTACAATCATCTAGAAAAGATGTCTGTAACAGATCTATTAAGCAACATAAATAACGAAGATAAAATGGTGCCTTTAGCTGTAGAAAAGGCTTTACCTCAAATTGAAAATTTAACGACACAGATTGTACATAAATTACAAAATGGAGGGCGAATTTTCTATATAGGGGCCGGTACATCGGGTAGATTAGGTGTTTTAGATGCCTCTGAATGTCCGCCTACTTTTGGAGTTTCACCTGAATTAGTTGTTGGTATTATTGCTGGTGGAGATATTGCTATTAGAAACGCTGTGGAATTTGCAGAAGATTCTAAAAACCAAGGTTGGTTAGATTTGCAAGAACACCATATCTCTAATAAAGATGTAGTTGTTGGTATTGCTGCTTCTGGTACAACACCTTATGTAATTTCTGCTTTAGAAGCGTGTAATAAAAATAATATAGTTACAGGTTGTATTACTTGTAACAAAAATTGTCCTTTAGGGCACGTTGCTCAATTTCCTATTGAAGTTGTTGTGGGGCCCGAATTTGTAACCGGAAGCTCAAGAATGAAAGCAGGAACAGCTCAAAAGTTAGTGCTAAATATGCTTTCTACAGCAACCATGATTCAATTAGGAAAAGTTAAGGGCAATAAAATGGTTGACATGCAACTCTCTAACAAGAAACTTGTAAAAAGAGGACAAAAGATGTTAGCTATGGAACTAAATATCGACGAAAACGAGGCAAGTGAATTACTAAGCAAATATGGTAATGTTAGAAACGCCCTTAAAAACTATAAAAATGAGCACTAATTACAACTTATTAGGTAAGGGTTTAAGAAATTTAAGTATTTTACTTATTCTTTTTATAGCGTCTCCTGTATCACTTACCATGGGGTTTAAAGCTTTAAAAAAGTTTGACAACACACCAAACGAATACATTTCTTATCTTATTTTATTTGTTGCAGTAGTTATCATCATATTTACAATTTACTTTGCTTTTAAAACTTTTAATATTCTACTAAAAGCCATCTTTAATAATTAATGAGCATAGACAAGACGAACGGAATTATAGTAATTCTTTCTTACCCTGACACCGTTGTAAGGCCTGCTTATTGGGAGCCTTCAAGTAAGATTTGGCCATTAATTGGTATTGGTAGTAAACACGCTGTTCAAGCTGGTCATGCTGCTTTATTATTGATAAAAAAAGAGGAAGCTGAAATTAATTATTACGATTTTGGCAGGTACTTTACTAGTTACGGAAATGGGCGCGTTAGATGTAAGGAAACAGATCTAGAACTAAAGGTTTCTATAAGTGCAAAATTTGAAAACGCAAAGTTGGCCAACTTAAAAGAAATTTTACTTTGGATTGAAAATCACCCAGAAAAAACACACGGAGATGGTAGGTTGGTTGCAAGTATCCACGATGAGATCGATTTTGAAAAGGCACACCTTTATATTCTTCAATTAATACAACAAAAAGAAATCCCTTACGGAGCTTTTATAAAAAACGGTAACAATTGTGCTCGGTTTGTAACGGATACAATTATTGCTTCTTCCACAAATAAAAAAATTAGTCAGCAATTAAAAAAATCTAATTTACTAACGCCAAGTCCTATTGGAAATGTAATTAAAGGAAATACAAAGAACATTATTCATACTATTTACAAACAAAAATTTGAAGATTATAAGAATAGGTCTATTCTTAAAGAATACAAAGCTTCTTTTTTTAGTAAATTTGATATTGAACCTAATTTAATTGGTACAGAACACCCAAATAATAACGTTTTTAACTTAAAAGGCGGAACTTGGTTAGGCGGAATTGGAAGTGGTGCTTGGTTTAAAATTGAAAGACAAATTGATTCTGTTACTTATACTGTATAAGGTTTGACTCTGAAGGGACAAAAGATTTTTATGCTAATTTTAGCATTGATAAAAAATGTTTTAATTATTTAGAAGAGCATCAATTTATGTATCCTACAAATTGTAAAGAAGCCCTTATTATGCAAAATAAAAAACTGTATATTTTACAAATTAACTCACAACATACGTTTTATCGTTTTTCTACAGTTGCTTTTGGAGTTGTTGGGTTAAAACCTAAATCTGCATCTGGCAATTCTGTTCCCAATTGGTAAATAATGTAACCAATACTTGCAAAATGATGAATTGCATGACTGTGTGCTTGCATTAATATGGCCGCTAAAGTATAATTAACAGACTTTACGCCCAACCCTAAATCATCCTTAACAAGCATTGTTTTTTCTAACTCTAAAATATCAATTTCTTTTAATTTATGAATTGTTTCATTAAAGTATTCAATTCCTAATTGAGTATGTAGTTCCAATAATTCGTTTCTATTTCTTTTATTTAGATAAATAGATTGTGATTCTACCCCAACTAAAACACAAGAAAATACATCTAAAATATGACGCATGTGACAACCTATGATAGAATAATAAGGAGCTACTGAGTTGTCTGAATATTGTTCATTAGAAATTGTATTTAATAAAGAGATTCCTCTTTGTAAGTTTTTCTCAATAGCTTCAATCATAAAAAAATATTTTTCCTTTTGTCGTTAAAATTTTTATGAATTTACGAGTTCTATTCAATATTTTCAAATAAAAAACAAACATTGAATTAAAACACTAATAATCAACATTATAAATTCACACTAATTAAACCTTTATTGCCTCATTAAATATGAATTTTCTTTTTTGGCACGTTCTTTGAAATTATGGTTATCAAATACGGAAGCTGAAAAGTATATTAGAGTAAGCAAAACCCTAAAACCATACATTATGAAAAAAGGTGTACTTATATTAATAGGAATGTTCTTTCTTGTTTCAACTATTAAAGCCGAAAACAATAAAGAAGTACCTAACAAAATTGGGTTTAATTACTCATACGAGAATACAGTAAATTTTGTAGAACGTGATGTTGAATTCTTTATTTTCACTAACGGTGAATTTGATTTTAATACACATTATACTTCTAATAGAAACGAAATTGGTGTATTCATATCTAGAGATTACAGAGGTAGAATTGAAAGAATTGGAAACTCTTTTATAAACTATGATAGATATGGAAATGTAACCAGAATTGGAAACGTTTTTATGAAATATTATAGAGGACAATTAACCGATGTAGGTAATTTAAAAATTAGATATGATCATTGGGGAAATCCTAAATTTTACGGAAATGTAAAAGACAATTATTATCATTATAATGGTTTAAGAATTAACCTAAATATTGGAAATATATTTGAATATAATAATTCTTATTTTTCTCACAGAGATTTTGCTAGACACTACTCTAAAATTAGAGAAGATAATAAATACTATTACTATAAGGCAAATCCGAATGCTAAAATTGGTAATAAAAGTAAGATTTTAAGAAGGAGAAAACCAGCACCAGTTACCAGAAGAAGTAATACCACTTATAGAAAACCTGTTACAATAAATAGTAATAGAAGAACAGTAGTAGGTAAAAGAAATAATTCAACAACAAGAAGGTCTACTACAATAAACACAAATAAAAATGGAACTATTGATAGAAGAAATAATAGCACCGTAACTAGAAGACCAACAACTGTAACTAGAGGAAAGACAACTTCTGTTAAAAGAAATGATAATAATTCTAATAGAAAACCTACTGTAGTTAAAAGAAAAAATGAAAAAAAGAAAGCAACTACAAAAGAAGAGAATAACAGAAAAAGGAGAAGTTAAAAAACAGGTATTTATACGCTGTTTTAATACAAATTATAATTATAAATTTATACTATAATTATTTGAACAATTTATCTGTTAACTAGTTTTAAAATTACATGTGATAGAAAAAGTTAAAAGCCTCATTTCTTTAACGAAATGAGGCTTTTATTATTATCTGTTTTTTAAACCAACAAGCCGTTTTATAGATTCAAAAATTGTTTTTAAATAAGTCCAAAATCTTTAGCAATAGCTACTAAATGTGCTGGATTATTAGCGTTAAAATGTTCTTTTAAAAATTTCAATCTTTTTTCAATAGCACTAATACTAGACGGTGATATTCCTTTTTCTTTTAATTTTTTACTGATAGCCTCTTGCAGCAGCCCTTTAGATAAGTATTCTATTAGAAGAATATCTGAATCTGTAATTTCAATAGTTTTTTTGGGATGAATTACACTATTTAAATCCGGAGAAATATAAAAGTGATCTGATGTAGAAACAACATCAATTGCTTTTCTTAAATCTTTTAATCCATTTCTACTTTTCCATACATACCCTTGAATTTTTAGATTTTTGTATAAATTCTGAATTCTATATGATTTATCTTCTACTGAAAAAACGATAATTTTCAAATCAGGAAATTCGTGTCTAATTTTTTCGATGAGTTCATCTCCAGATTTTAACTCTTGCGGAGTTCCATCGTTTTCAAAAGATAAATCAGAAATAATTAATTGATAAGGTTCTCCTTTTAAAAAAGCATTTTTAATTTTAAGAAAAGCTTCATCACAATAAGAAATATAATCTACTTCTTCTATGTTTAATCCTTCTAGCGCCATTTTTATTCCGCTATTAATTACATCAAAATCTTCTACAACTAAAACTTTTTTAAACATTCTTAATTTTTAAAATGGATATACACTTTTAAACCTTTGTTAGGTTTATTTTCAAAGTTAATAGTTCCATTAATAGTTTTTATACGGGTTTCCATATTTTTAAGTCCATTTTTAAAAATAATAGTATTATCCTTAAATCCTACACCATTATCTGCATAACTTATTTCTAAATTATGATTTGTTTTCTTGCAAGACAATACTACTAAACTTGCTTGGCTATGTTTTTTCATATTAACAAATAACTCATTAAAAACACGATACATAACAATCTGTTTACTTTTATTTAAATTATTTAAATCTAAAGAAGACAAATCTTTTAATATAATTTTACAAGCATCAGAATTATAACTTGCTACTAGATTTCTAAAATAATTTTCAAAATTAGATCCTGTTTCAATAGAGTCATTTTCGTGAGAAATTGCTCGTGTTTGTAAATAGATTTTATCTAAATCGTTTATAATTTCTTCGGTATTAATTTTAGTATTTTGAACTTTTGTGAGTGTATTAAAAATATCATTCCCTAATTCATCATGTAATTTTTTTGCAATCCTTGTTTCAGTATTATAATTCTCTTGTAAAATTCGTTTTTTGTGCTGTTCTTTTCTTCTATAAATTAAAAATAATAAACTAGAAATTGATAAAAAACCAATAATTAAAACATTTTTCTTCTGACTTTTTTCTTTTTCAGCAACTAAAATGTTTTCTGTTGCTAATGTTTGAAACTTCAGTTTTTGTTTCTCTTCTTCTTCATAATTGTATTTAATAGTAGCAAACTTGTATTGATGTTTAGACTCTACTTCTTGTAAACTGTCTCTTAAACGAATACTTTCTTTATAATAATTAATGGCTTTTTGAGCTGTTTGAAGTCCTATAATTTTATCTATAGCTTCTATTTGATCTTGCGGACTTTTTTCTTTTTTTGATACTTCATACATTTTATCAGCATAAAATAATGATTTGCTTCTATTCTTTTTATAAAAAAAATCTGACAAATGGCTATAGCTTGCAATTAATCCGTAAGTATCTTTTTCCTTAACTCTGATAGATTTTGCTAGTAATAAATCTTTTAAGATATTTATATTTGGATTATTTAACCATTTAATATGAGCTAAATTATCAATAATTCTTGCTTTACTTTTTTGACTAGTAATATCACCTTTTAATAACTCTTCTAAAATTGAAATTGATTTAGAATACTCTTTTTGCTCTTTATATACATTAGCCATATTATTTTTAATTACAATATTGCCCCTTGTACTTGAAATAAAAGTTAATGCTTGCTTATAATTATAAATAGCTTGTTTAAATAAATTTTGTTTTTTAGAATTTATTGCTAAAGTATTGTAAATGGAGGCTATAGCACTTGCATTTCTACCCTTTAAATATTCTAATCCATTAATTGCAGATATATTACTATTAATATAATTTCCGTAAGAAGATTCTATAATAGCTATATCTCGTAAACATCTTGCTATTTGAATACTATCATTTTGTTGACGGTATAATTCTTTAGATTTATTGTAAAAATAGAAAGCACTATCATTAGCTCTTAATTTTCTTTGAAACTGTGCAATTCTATAGTAAGATTCTGCTTTTTGTTTTTCATTTTTATTATTTAATGATTTTTGAAGCATTTTTTTAGAATAGAATAATGCCTTCTTATTATCTCTTTTTTTACTATAAAAAACAACCGTTTTAGCAATACTATCATAAGTAATATTGGTTGATTTTTCTTGAAAAGAAAACAATTTATTATTAATCAAAAAGATAAAAAGGAAGAGGAATAAAACATTAAATTTCATTCCTCTAAAATACTATTAATATTTAAAAGTATGATTCCTCATTCATAGGATTTACTTAGATATAAACTCTTTATTGCAAGACACTTTTTACCCTAAAAAAAAGCAACAAACAATCTTTTTTTATAAGACTGATATAAAATAAGTTACAATCTATTTTTTATATGTTTAAGAAATAGAAATGAAGAAACTATGGTAAACAAAAAAAGCAGCTAATAAAAATTAGCTGCTTTTTGTAAAATATAATTTCGAAATATTATCGAATTAATTTTCTATATTTAATACGTTTTGGCATTAAATCTCCACCCAAACGTTTCTTTTTGTTCTCTTCATATTCAGAGAAACCACCTTCAAAGAAATAGACTTCACTATTACCTTCAAAAGCTAAAATGTGTGTACAAACTCTATCTAAAAACCATCTATCGTGACTAATTACAACCGCACAACCAGCAAAATTATCTAAACCTTCTTCTAATGCTCTTAATGTATTTACATCTAAATCATTGGTAGGCTCATCTAATAATAAAACGTTTCCTTCTTCTTTTAGTGTCATTGCTAAATGCAAACGGTTACGCTCTCCACCAGAAAGTGTATTTACTTTTTTGTTTTGCTCACTACCAGAGAAATTAAAACGACTTAAATAAGCTCTAGAATTAACTTGCTTACCTCCCATCATTACTAAATCTTGTCCGTCAGAAAAATTTTCCCAAATTGTTTTTTCTGGGTCAATATCTGAATGCGCTTGATCTACATAAGCAATTTTAGCAGTTTCACCTACACTAAAGCTTCCACCATCAGGAGTTTCTTCTCCCATAATCATTTTAAAAATAGTGGTTTTACCAGCTCCATTGGGACCAATAATACCAACAATTCCCGCTTGCGGAAGATTAAACTCTAAATTATCATATAATAATTTTTCTCCAAAAGCTTTAGAAACACCAGTAGCTTCAATAACATTTGTTCCTAAACGTGGACCATTAGGAATGTATATTTCTAATTTTTCGTCTGTTTGTTTCTGATCTTGACTCATCAATTTGTCATAATTCTTCAAACGCGCTTTTTGCTTTGTTTGACGACCTTTTGCTCCTTGACGAACCCAATCTAATTCTCTTTCTAATGTTTTTTGTCTTTTAGAAGCTGTTTTGCTTTCTTGTGCCATTCGCTTAGATTTTTGATCTAACCATTCAGCATAATTTCCTTTCCAAGGTATCCCCTCTCCTCTATCTAACTCTAAAATCCAACCCGCAACATTATCTAAGAAATATCTATCGTGTGTTACTGCAATAACAGTTCCTTTATATTGTGCTAAATGATGCTCTAACCAGTGTACAGATTCTGCATCTAAGTGGTTGGTAGGCTCATCTAATAATAAAATTTCTGGTTCTTGTAATAATAATCTACATAAAGCAACACGTCTTTTTTCTCCACCAGAAAGTACTCCAATTTTTTTATCAGAATCTGGAGTTCTTAAAGCATCCATTGCAATTTCTAATTTGGTATCTAATTCCCACGCATTTGCAGCATCTATTTTATCTTGCAATACTGCTTGTTGCGCCATTAGTTTATCCATCTTATCTGCATCAGAATACACTTCTTCTAAACCAAACATGTCATTTATTTTATTGTACTCTTCTAAAATTGCAACTGTTTCTGCAACTCCTTCTTTTACAACTTCTAAAACTGTCTTTTCTGGGTCTAATTGTGGCTCTTGTTCTAAGTACCCAACTTTATACCCTGGAGCAAAAGTTACATCACCCTGAAAATTCTTCTCTACACCTGCAATAATTTTTAATAAAGTAGATTTTCCTGATCCATTTAAACCAAGAATACCAATTTTTGCTCCATAAAAGAAGCTTAAATAAATATCTTTTAAAACTTGTTTACCTGTTGATTTATAAGTTTTAGACAACTTATTCATCGAAAAGATTACTTTCTTATCGTCGCTCATTATATTATATATTAAAAAATTTGAAAAATTAAAAGATTCTAAGCAACTACTTAAAACCTAAAACTGAAACTACTTACTCTTTTAAACCCTTCCTTTTAAGGCATTAAACACCCAAGCAATAGCAAAGAAACCTGCACCTACAGCAGCAAATCCCCATCCAGCAACATCATCATACCTAAATGCACCTAAAGCTATTAAACCTAATCCCACAAGTATCATTATAAGTGTTGCCCAAGCAAGCACTGTATTTTTATTCATTCCCATAATTCGTAATTAGTTAGTTTAATTGGCAAATATCGGTAATTATTTGGTATTGCCCAATTATAGCCTTTAGTAAAAAGCTTATAAAATTAGCGTTTTAGAAAGTAATAATAAGTAAATACCTAACTTCTACCAAGTTTACGCAACGCTACCCATTGTTTCATTTTTTCTCTAGAATCACAAGCAGGATATCCTACTACTGATTTACCAGCTGGTACATCTGCAATAACACCAGAACCAGCGCCTACTTTTGCTCCAGAATGTATGGTAACATGGTCTTTTATAGAAGCACTTCCTCCAATAATTACACCATCTCCTAATGTTACAGAACCTGCTAAACCACTGTGTCCTGCCATAATACAGCATCTTCCTAATACAGAATTATGCCCTATTTGTACCAAATTATCAATCTTGCAACCATCACCTAAAATAGTAGAACTAAATTTACCACGATCAACACAAGAATTTGCACCAATTTCTACAGCATTTCCAATAACTACATTTCCTATATGTATAATTTTTACCAAACCTCTACCATCTGAGCTTGGTCTGTATCCAAATCCATCAGCTCCAATACTCACATTTATATGAAAAATACAATGACTTCCTATCTTAGTACGTTCTCTAATAACGGTTCCAGACCAAATAACAGTCTCATTACCAATCGTAGTGTCATCAAATATGGAAACATTAGGGTAAATTACTACATTATCTCCTAAAGTAACATTTTTACCTATATAAGAATTTGCACCGACTTTACATCCTTTTCCTAAGGTTGCTGTCTTATCTATTACTGCAGTTGGGTGAATATCTATTTCAAAACAAGGTGATTCTGGCTCAAAAGCTTCTAATAAAACCGCCATTGCCAAATCTGGATTCTTCACTTTTATAAATGCTTTTCCTTCTTCTGGCACAATATTTATTCCCTCATAAACAATAGCGGCACTTGCGTTAGAATTTTCCCACAAACGTGCATATTTAGAACTTCCTATAAAAGTTACATTTCCTTTAACAGCATTCTCTATTTGCTCTGGAGCGTTAATTATATCCTCACAAAGGCCAATTTGCTCGCCGTTTACAAGTGTTGTTATTTCTTCAATGGAAAATGTTTTCATAGTTAATTTTTATATTTTTTCTAAATGTACTCTTTAATTATTAATCTTAAAAAAAATCCTATAAACATAGGATTTAATTCAATTATTGTCTTCTCATTCCGCTACCTCTACTAGGTCTAGAATTTTGATTATTGTTTTCTGCTTTTTTAGGCTGTAAACTTTCTATGATACTCTTTTGATATTTTAACCACTTCTTATCTTGCTTTTCTGATAAAACACCTTTTAGAATTTCATTGAGTTCTTTTTCATGCTCATGAACATTCTCTTTAATTGGTCTAGTGACTTCTCTTACCTTTTCTCTTATGTTTTTATTACTTTCACTATCTCTTTCATTAGACATTGCGTTCATTAAAAGATCTAAATCCGTAAATTTTTCAGCATTTAAGAATAAAATTTCTTTTACTTTAAAATTATAATTTCTTAATGCTTTAGTTACTGAATATTTTTTGTCATCATCTTTAATCTTAACTTTCTTTATCACCTCATCAACATCATAATAAAAAATACCCGCAATTTCTTTTGCACTCAGTTTTTTAACCTCTTTTGTTTGATTCAACTCTGGGTTTTGTGATTGTTGTCTTCCACCACCTCTAGAACGTTGTGCAACGAGATTAAACGTTAAAAAAAAGAATTACAATAAAAAGTATTTTCTTCATTATCAAATTTGTATTTCTTATTTAGATGCAAGCTACTAAAAAAACTTGTACCTCTTTTTTTTGAAAATGAAAAACTTTACTAAAATATATTTTACTTTAAAGGTTTGCTGCTAATCTTGCTCCTTGGTTTATAGCTCTTTTTGCATCTAATTCGCTTGCAAAATCTGCTCCACCAATAACATGCACGTTTTTACCTGCATCTAATAAAGGTTGATACAATTCTTTAAAAGGAACTTGACCTGCACAAATAACAATATTATCCACTTCTAAAACCTTTGCTTCATCATTCTGAATATAATGTAAGCCTTGGTCATCAATTTTTGTGTAAGAAACTTCACCAATAAATTGGACTTTCTTTTTCTTTAAAGTAGATCTATGAATCCAACCGGTAGTTTTACCTAAGTTCCCGCCAAACTTTCCTTTACTTCTTTTAAACATAAAAACTTCTCTTGGAGACGGATGAAATTCTGGTTTTATGTTTTCAATTCCTGCTCTTGCTTCTAAAGATTTATCAATGCCCCATTCTTTTAACCAAGCATCAATATTTAAGGATGTCGATTCTCCTTCATGCGTTAAATATTCTGAAACGTCAAAACCAATTCCTCCTGCTCCAATTACGGCAACTCGTTTTCCTACTGGTTTTTTCAATTTTAATACATCAATATAACTCAACACTTTTGGATGCTCAATTCCTTCTATTTTTAATGACCTAGGTTTAATTCCGGTTGCAATTACAATTTCATCAAAATCAGATTTCAGTAAATCATCTGTTGCAGCTCTTGTATTTAGTTTTAAAGTTACCTTATGTATTTCAATTTGTTTTTTAAAATAACGTAACGTTTCATAAAACTCTTCTTTACCAGGAATTTGTTTTGCAATGTTAAATTGACCTCCAATTTCTTTTTCGGCATCAAACAAAGTAACAGCATGACCTCTTTCTGCCGCAATGGTAGCTGCAGCTAATCCTGCAGGACCTGCCCCAATTACCGCTATTTTCTTTTTAAACACAGTTTGATAATACACCAATTCTGTTTCATGACACGCTCTAGGGTTAACCAAACAACTGGCTACTTTTTGCTTAAAAACATGATCTAAACATGCCTGATTACAACCAATACACGTATTTATTTCATCACTTTTATCTGCTGCTGCTTTATTTACCCATTCTGGATCTGCTAAAAAAGGACGTGCCATAGAAATCATATCTGCATCTCCTTCTGCTAATATTTTCTCTGCCGTTTCTGGCATATTTATTCTGTTAGAAGTTATCAAAGGAATTGACAATTCTTCTTTCATTTTTTTAGTTACCCAAGTAAAAGCTGCTCTAGGAACAGATGTAGCAATAGTTGGTATTCTTGCTTCGTGCCAACCAATACCTGTATTAATTATGGTAGCACCAGCTTTTTCTATTTCTTTTCCTAATTGAACCACTTCTTCCCAAGAAGAGCCATTTTCTACCAAATCTAACATCGATAATCGGTAAATAATAATAAACTCTTTACCAACAGCTTCTCTTGTTTGCTTTACCAACTCAATAGGCAAACGCATTCTGTTTTCATAATCTCCACCCCAAGCATCTGTTCTTTTATTGGTTCTTTTAGCTATAAATTGATTGATTAAATAGCCTTCGGACCCCATAATTTCTACACCATCATAATCTGCTTCTTTTGATAATCTAGCAGAGTTTACAAAATCTCTAATGGTTCTATTAATTCCGGATTGGTTTAATTTAAAGGGTTTAAAAGGTGTTATGGGTGATTTTATTTTTGATGGCGCAACATTAAACGGATGGTAACCATAACGGCCAGCATGTAATATTTGCATACAAATTTTACCGCCTTCTTTATGTACTGCTGCTGTTATTTTTTGATGTTTTTTTGCATGTTTTTTGGTAGACATTCTAGACGAAAAAGGAGCGGTCCAACCTTGTATGTTAGGTGCAATTCCCCCTGTTACAATTAAGCCTACGCCACCTTTTGCCCTTTCTGCATAATATGCTGCAATTCTATCTAATCCATTTTTTTCTTCTTCTAAACCGGTATGCATAGACCCCATTAGAATTCTATTTTTTAAAGTTGTGAATCCTAAATCTAATGGTTCAAAAATGTGTTTATATTTCATAAGCTTGGAATTAAATTTACTATGCATGCATAATACTTTGCAAGATATGTTTATTTTTTGAAAAGAAAAAGCCAAAGAAATTCATTCTTTGGCTTTTAAATCAATAATTATGGTAACTTTTAAAACATGGGTACATCTACAACTAACAACTTACTTGAACTATTTGCCTTAATAGAAATATTTTTTGCATCTGTAATTCCTATAGCATCTCTTTTTTCTAGAATCTCGTCTGCTACAATAACTTCTCCTTCAATTAAGAAAAAATAGGCTCCTTTTTTTGGTTGATATGTAATTTCTGAATCTTTATCTAAATCAACCATAGAAATATAACCTTGTTGGTTTATTGGTAAAGAACCTTCTACTAAGTTATCCTTTGGAGAAACGAATACTTGAAATTTATTTTTTCGTCCAGCTTCATCAAACATTTTTTGATTGTAATACGGGGTTGCATTTTCTGCTTCAGGAATAATCCAAAGTTGTAAAAAATTAACTTCGTCTGTTTTACTATCATTAAATTCTGAATGTGTTAAACCTGTTCCGGCACTCATTACTTGTACTTCTCCTACTTCTATTGCTCGTTTATTTTCCATACTATCTTTGTGAGATAAGCTTCCTGAAATAGGTATAGAAATGATTTCCATATTTTTATGAGGATGTGTGCCAAACCCCATTTTTGGTTGTACAACATCATCGTTTAAAACACGTAACATACCAAAATTCATTCTTTCTGGATTTTGATAATTTGCAAAGCTAAATGTGTGATGAGATTTTAACCAACCGTGGTTTGCATATCCTCTTGTTGTTGATTTGTGAAGTATTTTTTTCATGATTTTATTTTTAAAGACACGTAAAGTATCTTGTTCTTAAGGATTGTTTTTTTTGCGTTAAGGATTGAAACGGCATCCTTTTTTCTGGCAGTTCGAGTGAATTTTGAAGCATGAAAAATTTGTATCGAGAACAGAAGAAAAAAGATATAGTGTAAAGCCCGACCTTTTTAGGGAACGCCCTAATATAAATATCCCATTTTACCTTGGTTAAAATCGCGCATGGCTTCTAAAATTTCTGTTTGCGTATTCATTACATAAGGTCCGTATTGTTTAATTTTTTCATTGATTGGTTTGCCTGATAAAATTAAAATTGTACTCTCTTTTTGGGCTTCGAACTGAATGGTATTTCCGTCTTGGTGGAAGGTTACCATCTGGTTTTCTCCCTTTTTAAGAACCTCTGAATTGTTTATCAAAATCTCCCCATCTAATAAGTAAATTAAAGATTGATGATTTTCTGGAATGTTCATTTCTAGCTTTCCTCCTTCTGATGCTTTTGCCGTAAACACATTTACTTCGGTTTGTGTTTTAATCAAACCTTTTTCTTCAAATTGGCTTCCGGCAATAATATTTAACTGCACTTTTTTATCTTCTGAAATTAACTTAGGTATCTGTTCCTTTTCTAAATGCTGATAATTAGGTGTCATCATTTTATCTTTCGCAGGAAGGTTTAACCAAAGCTGAATTCCTTCTAAATCGCCACCTTTTTTCACAAACTCTTTGGTTGGTGCTTCTGCGTGAATAATTCCACTACCTGCGGTTGTCCATTGTACTCCTCCTGCCTTTACAACCATCTCGTTACCCAAAGAATCTCGATGTAATTGTTCGCCTTTAAAAAGCAACGTTATCGGTTCGAATCCTCTATGTGGATGCGGACCTAAATCAAACGGATTGTTAAATTCTGATATTGCATAAGGCCCATAATGATGTAATAACAAAAACGGATCTACATTTTCGATGCCTTCTGTAGGCAAAGGTTGACGAAGTTTTATTGGCCCCATGTTTACAAGCGGACTTGTTACATTGTGCTGTATCGATTTTAATTTTCTCATTTTATTTTAAATCATTTATATTTTCCATGGAAAATATAAGGGTAATTTTTTTTTATCGTAATTTATCTAACAAATTACTTAGTAATAAAGCTTCTTCTTCGGTAATATTATCTAAAAAAGATAGTGTTTTATTATCATCAATACTTGTTAATAATTCTAAACCAAGTTTTGTTATTCTAACATATACTACTCTTCTGTCTTCTTCGCAACGCTCTCTCTCAATTAAATTTTTATCGCATAACTTGTCCATTAAACGGGTTGCATTTGGCGCCCTTTCTATCATTCTTTCTTTTACAACTTGTACTTTAATTCTATCTTTTGCACCGCGTAAAATTCTAAGAATATTATACTGTTGTGGAGAAATAGCATACGGTTTAAAGAATTCATTTTCTTTACTACTTAACCAATTTGCCGTGTATTTTATATTGATAAAAGCTTTTAATTTATTGCTTTTAAACGTAGATTTTATGTCTTTAGAAATATCTCCCATGTATTCAGTATTTAGTAATCAGTAATCAGTAATCAGTAATCAGTAATCAGTAATCAGTAATCAGTAATCAGTAATCAGTAATCAGTAATCAGTAATCAGTAATCAGTAATCAGTAATCAGTAATCAGTAATCAGTAATCAGTAATCAGTAATCAGTAATCAGTAATCAGTAATCAGTAATCAGTAATCGAAAATTAAAAAAAATAAGTGATGTACATTCTAATTACATTCAAAATTATTCATTCTGTTTAAAAAAAATTGCCCCTTCACTTTTCACTCTTTATTCTCTTTATTCTCTTTTCTTAATTCTCGATTCTTTGTTCTTTGTTCTTTGTTCTTTGTTCTTAATCCCAAAACAAAAACTTATGCTCTTAGATTTAAATCTTGCATAATTTTATTAAATTCTTCTGTTGTTGGTGTTAAATAGACTTTATCATCTACAAACAGGGTTGGGTATTTAGCAACGCCATCATACAATTCTTTACTATGTTCTCTTGCTGCAGCATCTTTAGAAATATCTTTATAGATGTATGGAATATCTGTTGAATTCAAAAAATTTTTAAAAGCTACTGTATATGCATGTCCTGCTCTGCCGTATAAAACTATTTTCATTTTTTATTGATTTACTGCATTTTCAAATGTGTCTACCTTTTCTTTTAAGGCTGTCAATAATTCTATATTTACGATTGTACCCTCTTTAAAATTATCATAAAAACTTGGGAAAGAGAAAGAAATTAATTCTTTTGCGCCTTGTCTAGAAAATCTTGCCATTCCTGTTTCTAAAACTGTAAGTCCACCTCTTGCTCCTGGAGAAGTTGCCATTAATAATAAAGGTTTGTCTCTAAAAACCTGGGCTTCTATTCTTGAGCTCCAATCAAAAATATTTTTAAAAGCAACTGTATAAGAACCATTGTGTTCTGCTAAAGACAAAATAAAACCGTCGTAATGATCTAGTAATGCAGAAAACTTTTTTGCATCTTCTGGAAAACCATTTTTTTCTTCATCTTCACTATAAATTGGTAATGTAAAATCTCTTAAATCTACCACATCAAAAGAAGTATTTACTAAGTTTTCTGCTGCAAAAGTTGCTAATTTTTTATTGATAGAAGTAGAACTTGTACTACCTGCAAATGCTAATATTTTTTTCATATTTTAAAAATGTTTATTTGTGTAATCGTGACAACAAACTATTAAATTACAATCTGAACTACAGAATACTAGTAACTATTTTTGTTTCTCCTTTTATCATTTTTGCAACAGGACATTTACCTGCAAAGACTAATAACTTCTTTCTTTGTGCTTCTGTTATTTCTTTTTCAAAGGATATATCTTCAGTTAAATAACTACCACTTTCATCTTGATGTTGAATAACATTTACTGTTATCTCTCCAACATCCCAACCTCTTATTTCTGCATAGGTTCTTAACGTCATAGAAACACAACCACCAATTGCTGTTAATAAAAATTCTACCGGAGTTGCTCCACTATCATCACCTCCAGAAGCAACAGATTGATCCATTGTTAAAAAATGATTTCTTGTTTTTGCTTCTGCTAAATAGTTTCTATTTGTTAAAACTACTTCAGATTTTTTAAGCTCTGCCATTTGTTATTTTCTTATAAGTAATGTAAGAGGTAATTAAAAATACCATTGCTGCTATAGATGCTGCTTGTTCTCCGTCATTAATCATAATATGTGCAAAAAAAACAAAAATAAATGCAAAGAAAAAACCTGCATACGCCCACTCTTTTATCGTTTTATTAGCTACAAACCACAACGCAACTAAACCTAATAATTTTGCTACGGCATACGGATAAATAATATATGTTGGATACCCAAAATTGGTAAACATACCGGCTACTGCTTCATGATTAAAAATATACATGCCTGCAGAAAAAAGCATGATTAGTGTCAATAAACTTGTTGAAACGTAATATATAATTTTTGTTGTTTTATCCTAAATATTTTAAATTCTTGACAAAAATACAAAATAAAATTTTATTTACCAAGGAAAATAAATCCAAGGAAATTTTTAACTATAATATATACGATGAGCTTACTTATTTATAACAAATTAATCATTACCATAAACCAAGTCTATAAATTCTGAATTTTCTAATTTTCCAAAATAATCGGAAATAGTTATTTGACATAACTTATTGGTGATTTCATTTTTATCATAAGGAACACCTATTAATCGTTTTTCAAGATCAGCAATGGGTTGTCTACCAAAGAAATCTCCATAAATTTTAAAGTCAGAAATATGTCCTTTTTCTACAAAAATACGCAGATCTATCTCCCCTATAGGAAATCGTTTGTTACGCTGAATATTAAACTTAGGTGAGTTTCCAAAATTCCAATCCCACAAATCGTATTTTGTTTCTTTTAATTCATGTACAGCTTTCCATTCTGCTTCGGTTAGTTTATGGATTTCAAAATCTTCTTTTGCTTCATACAACCCTGTTAGTAATTGCTTTTTAAAATGATCCATTGTAATAGGTTCTTTCAAAAATTCACTAATATTTGCAACACGACTTCTAACCGATTTATGTCCTTTTGATTGAATTTTACTCATTTTTACATGAAGCGCTTTCCCTACTTCGCTCATATCTGTATTGAACAATAAAGTACCATGACTAATCATTCTTTTTCCTGTAGAAAATTGAGCTGTTCCAGAAATTTTCTTTTCATCAACCAAAATATCATTCCTACCTTTTAACTCGGCAGTAACGCCCAATTCATTTAAAACACGAATTACAGGTTCTGTAAACTTTTTAAAATTACTAATACTTTTTCCGTCGTGATTGGTAATAAAACTGAAGTTTAAATTTCCTAAATCATGATAGACTGCTCCTCCGCCAGAAATACGCCTAACTACTTTTATACCATTTTTATCGATATATTCTTGGTTAATTTCTTCTATAGTATTTTGATTACGACCAATAATTATAGATGGCGCATTAATATAAAATAATAAATAATCTGTTGAAGCATCAAAATTTCTTAATGCATATTCTTCTAATGCTAAGTTTAGTTTAGGATCTGTACCCCCTTCATTATCAATAAAAATCATAGGTTATATCTATTAATTGTAGCTAACAAATATAAAGATTTCTTAAACCTCTTTTAAGTATTTAAACCTAAAATAACAGCATAAAATGTCTATTTAAAAAAGGTAGAAATAGCAGTTTTTAATATAAATTGGCAAACAAGTTTAGCCCCGATTGAATGGCATGTTTGAGCTCTTTTTTGTTTTTCTGACAAAAAAAGCGAGTAATGAAAGCGGGAAATAGCTACAAAAACTACTGATTATTTTTAATAGAATCTATTTTTCTCTGAAGCTTTTCTATTTCTGTGCGTTTTTTATCTTGTGCAGAAATTAATTTAATAGAGTCTAATATTTGCTGATTTTTATCTAGGTTAGAAATTAATTTTATAGAATCTAAAACTTGTTTGTTCTGCTCTAAAATTGTTTTTTGTTTTTCGAAGTACAAATTAGCTCCTTCACTTGTTTTCCAAGCTTCATTTAATTGGTTGTAAACTTCCTCATTCCACGTACTTGGTTTTTTAGCATTTATCCAAACTACATCTCTATACTCACTGTCTATCAAAGCCAAATCAGGTGTTGCAGATCCATCAAATTGCTCAGGATTATCTGAACTAATTGTAGAAACGGTTCCTAGAAAAAACATACGTTTTCTACCTGCAATGTTTTTAATATAAGGTCTAAACTCTACGGGAGTATTAGAGTTCCAATCGTATTCTTTTTTAGATTCTTTTACCTTTAAAGGCATTGCAGAAACGCCTGCATATCCTTGTTTTTTTGATGCATGATCATAATAATACAACTTATCTGTACCATCAGCAGGAATAAAAACACTGTAACTTAAACTGGTTCTTTCATTACCCACAGGTTCTAAACCAAACCAATGATAAAGTCCATTAAATGCCTCCGTTTTGGTATCTGAAAAATCGAAATCTGTTACATAAGGTTGTGCATTTTGATCTTTTGGTGCTGTAGGTATTTTTACAGCACTCTCCATATTCCAAGGTAAAGGATCTGAAAAACCTGCTAAAAACTTTAGTGATTCTGCTTGTAATTGAGAGACATTTTCTGCCAGCGTATTTTGTTTGGTTAAGTATCCATAATTTTTCATTTCATCAGGAGAAATATACGTTCCTTTTCCGATGGTAATTCTCTCTAAATAATCTTTGATATCATGTTCTCCATTCTCTATAACCATTACGCCTCCAAAACTCGGATACGGAAAAAAGAAGCCTTTCCATTTTATTAAACTCACAACCTCAACCCAAGCTCCTTTATCATTTTTCATATAAAAAGTATCACTTGGTTCATAATTAAATAGCATCCAAGGATTTAAACGTTGCACAACGGCATTGTACGTATTTCTACTAAATTTTAGAGATTCTCCTATTGAAAATGTCACCGAAATTCTATTTTCTGATGAAAAACGTGGAAAAGGTGTAGTACTAGATACAGAAAAAATCTCTTCTGTATTGTCTTTTAATCCTTGCCAATAGTATTTTTCTGTAGGCTGAATCGCCATGGTCCATTGATTATTTCCATCTACTCTTACCAAATGTGGTAAAGAAACATCTTTGGTTTCGCCAACGGATTCGTTTGCCATTGAAAAAATGTTTCTTAAGGGTTGAATTCTTTCATTTTGTGTTAACGGCAACTCGTGAATTTCAATCTTATTTAAATCATTAAATACGTTATAAGTTTTCATATAATCGTAAAATTTTAAATTCCAACCTACATAATATAAGATTCCGAAAAATACTGACAAGAAAAATAAAATTCCAATTCTTTTACCAACACTTGCTGATTTTCTAAAACCTCGTAAACCTAGAAACAGTAATGAAAAGCACAATAAAATTATGAAAATAAATTTTCTAACAAAGATTAATGCCGGCTGATAATCATCTCTAAAAAAGAACAATAAAGTCAATAATACTATAAAAAATATAATGACTCTTTTCTTTTGCTTTGCACCTTTACTCCAATAATTTTTTAACATATTTATAAGTTTGAAGTATGAGGTTTGAAGCTGGAAGCTTCTTACTCATACTTAATATTTTACTCTAATTATCTTTCTTTACTAATTACTTTAACTGAAAACTGCTACTGAGAACTGAAATTTTATAAAAGTCCTTTGTCTTTTAAACGTTCTCTAGCACTTTTTTCATTTACTTTTGGAGCTTCTAACTCTTTATTTTCTTTTGATTGAAAATCTTCCATAAAATCTTTTCCTTTTTCTATAGCTTCTTCTAATTTATGCTCAAATGCTTCCGTCTGTTCTTCTAAAATTTCTGATGATTTAAAAACAACTCCTGCAATATAAGTTCCTATCAAAGTTCCGAAAATCATAGACGCAAACAATGAAATTGTTGCATAATTTATCGGAATTAAAAATTGTACAATTAAAATACCTACTAAAAATAAAACAGCGATATAAACAAACCTTAAAACAAAATTTTGCTGAAACACAAATCCTTTTGTGTCTGTATCCTTCATTTGTAATTCTTCTGAATTCATTAATTTATTAAAGAATAAATACATTTTATTTCCTCTTGATTCTCTCCAATAAATAACTATTCCAAATAAAATTGCTGCGATAAATATGATAATTTCTATGGTCATGGTTTATTTTAAGTTGGTAGTTGGAAGGAGGTAGTTAGAAGTTTATCAATCAGACTTAAAACGTCATTCTTTCTGCCTCTCCTTCAGGTTTAATTATTTTATTTTATTTCTGTATGCAATTGTCATATTCATTAAATCAAAACAGTTCTTATAATATACATCAAAATCAGTTTTTGATACATAATTTCTTCTAATAGCTTTATGCAAACAAGTAACCACCTCTGCTAAAGAACGAATTGCATACCCTAAAAACTTTCTATATTCTGCATTTGATTGCAAAATAGATCCTTCAGAAATATTTAAAGCTACAGAATCTGATGCTCTTCTTAATTGAGAAGATAAATTATAAATTTCTTCTTTAGGAAATGCTTTTGATAGTATATTCATCTTTTCACCTAAGTCCATCGATTTTTGCCAAATTATTAGATTTTCAAATTTAAAACTCATTACTTTTTCTTTTTATAAAGATACAATTTTCAAACTTTCTAATCTAAACTTCTTACTTCAATCCTCATACTTCAAACCCTTTTAAAATTGTCTCTATTCCCCAGTCTTGTAAAGATGCATCTAACGTTTTAAAAAGCGCATAAAACTGCTCTTTATCATACCAATATAAAAACAACACATCTATTGGTGCAATACTTACCAATAAATGCCAAATTAAATCTTGATGATTAGGTTTTAATGACGAATGTGGTTTGTGCAACGCAATATACATTTCTTCATCAATAAGGTCTTTTGGATTTGTATTTTTAGAAATTTGCTGTTTCTCTAAAAAACGTTCTAAACCCATCACTTTTTTTCTTGATGAAATATCTATTTTATTCAAATAGCTTTTAAATAAAATTCCGTCTTGTAAAATTTCTTTTATAGGATGCGCTGTTTCCTTTAAAAAAGATGAGAACATAAATTTCTGAATTCTCTTATATCTTTTTCTAGTGGTTTCCTCTTCTAAATCTAATTCTAGAACGTTATAACTCAATAATTTTTCAATCATTTCTGAGTGAGAAATATGATACATTAAAACATCGTATGTTGTATCTTTTATCGCTTCTTTATAAGTTGCTTCATTTTCGAAAATAAGCACAGGTGTTACCAAATCTCTTAATAAATAAATACCACCAAAAGCTTTTGTATAAAAAGAATCTGTGGTAAAAGTAATTTCTGCTATCGTTAGATTTCTTTCTCTTAAATCTCCATATTTTTTAGCCGAACGTATCAGTTCTTTATGAATCTCTTCATCAATAAAATTATATTCATTATTAAATTGCTCTATTAACTTTAATTGGTCTTCCTTGGCTTTATTTAAATTATCAATTAAATGAAATCTAATGATAATATCTTTATATCGTAAAACATCTAAAGGCTCATAAAAAGCATCTATTTTTTGATCAAACTCAATACAAATTGCAGAATCTCTTGTTATCTCATTGATGGTTTTTTCGTGATGTTTAAACACCAATTTCATCAATTCTCTATCAAAAGAATTAAATGGATTGTAAACCGGTAATCCTTTTTGCTTTGGCGTAATAATTATTGCGTGCGTATTTGCTTCACCATTATTTAAGTAAAAAGATTCTCCTTTTTCTTCGGCAATTTCCGGGCTCCAACCTACTCCATCAATAGAAAAAGAAGTCAATTTGGTTTTTGTAAACCCTAGTTTTACCAAACATTTATTATAACGCTCTACCAATTTTCCACTCACGGAAATTGACTCACTTCTATATAAATTGGCTTTTATTAATTTTTGCATAGTATTGTTACACTGAGTTTCACTGAGAACCTACAGAGTTTCGCAGAGTTTTTTCAACAATACTCTTAGTGAAACTCTGTAAAATATCTGTGTTATATTTTATTTTATCAAATTATGAATAATAGCGTATTGCAATAACACAATAGTTCTTGTATCTACAATTTCTCCTTCATTTAACATTCTTACTGCTTCTGTAAACGGAATTTCTAAAATCTCAATATCTTCTGTTTCACTCTCCAATCCTCCGCCTTCACTCACTTTCATATCGTCTGTATATTCGCCAATAAAAAAGTGCATTTTTTCTGTTAAAACTCCTGGTGATGAATACCCTTCGTAAATCTTTTTTACCGATTTTAAACGAATTCCAACTTCTTCTTCCGTTTCTCTAATGATGCATTGCTCCGGATTATCTGCATCTAATAAACCCGCAGGAATTTCAATTATAAAACCATCTTTATTATCATGTAAAAAAGTAGGCAATCTAAATTGTTTGATTAAAACCACTGTTTTTTTTGTGGTATTGTATAACAAAATTCCTGCTCCATGTCCACGTTCATAAACTTCTCGCATTTGTTTTACCCAACGTCCGTCAGACATTTGATACTTAAATTTAAATTTATTTAACGTGTAATAATTGTCGGACAGTAATGACTTTTCGATATCTTTTATTCGCTTGTTACTCATTATCAAATGTTTTTCTAGCTTCTAAATCAATATTCATTTGGTTAACTCTTGCATCTACTTTTCTCTTAAAATCGGTGTCTGCAATGGTAGCAACATTATCTAAGTAACGCACCACTTCTTGTCTTCTAACCTCAGAGAAGTTTAAACCTTTCATATTACTTTTCATCAACTCTTGCAACATGTTAAACTTTGTTTGATAGTCTTTTTTGAAATACGTTTCAGGGTTTTCAAACCAATCTTGTTCTAAATCAAAATCTGTTAATCGCAACGATATTGCAGACTGAATATTACGCACATCTCTTGATGAGAAGAATGGAAATATTTTCTGAATTTCTTTATATAAAATAGCAAAGAATAAATGCTCATTAGATCTATGGTTTTTCTCTGCTCTGTCATACGCTTCTAAAACTCTTTCTTCGGATGGTTTTTCTACAGAACTCAAAATTTCTCCCATACTTTTAGCCAGTCCTTGATCTTTTAAAAACTGATAATTAGAAGGGTTTTGCATATTCACAAAGTCGGGCATGGTTTTCTCAAACTTTTTCCACCAAATATAATCCTGATCTAAAAAATCATGTTCTGTTCTTGCTCCATCAATTTTAAATCTTCCTTGTACACGAGAAATTACCGCTTTGTCTAACATTTCTGGCAAATTGGTAAATAATCCGATAGAAGAATTTCCATAATTTACCGCATAAGCACCTTCTGTATAACGCAAGAAAACCCCGATAACTTCTTTTACACCTGCAGAAACGCCTTGTGTAGTTCTTTCTTGCAAGTTGTTTTCTGCATCATCAATAGGTGCAAAAATTAATTTTGTTGGGTCTTGCATTGGTTTCATCCATTCTACCATTTTTTCTGCAGATCCTCCTTGAAAAGTAGAAATTAACGTGTCTGGCATTGGATGAAATAAAAATGGAATGCCTAAATGATCTGCGTGTTCTTTCAGTCGTGTAGCAATCGCTGCAATTAACATCGATTTTCCTGTTCCTGGAATTCCATATCCCATAAAAACTGGCATAAAACCGCCTAATTCTTGAAACGGATTTTTCTTTGCCTCAAAATCGTAACTCAACATTCTTTCTGTTAATCTACGTGCAAAATGTTTGGCATCTTTATTTCCTACAATTTGCTCGAACTGAATTTTATTAAACTCAATACTTTTTGCGGTTCCTGAAAATGCATTTTCCCATCCTGATACTGCAAAATCAGAATTTTCTAATTTATAGGTTCTATCAACTATGGTTTCTGTATATTCTAAACTGCTTTTACGTAATTGAATTTCATCAATTAAAGCTTCAAAATAAACCATAGTAAAATCAATAACATCTTTGTCTGACTTTACTATATCTGGATGTCCTAAATATTTATCAAAATAAAATAAAGTACAGGCAATTCCTTTTAAAGGTGATAATAATGATACTTCTGGAATCCCTGCAAACTTCTGCTTCATTACAGATAAATCATCTGAAGCATGTGGTTTTAAATCGTGTAAAATTTTATACGAAATTGCAAATAATTGAAAAGCGGTTGCAGTTTGCATTTTACTTTCAAACTCACGTTTTCCTTGAGAATCCAATGCCGATTTTCGCTCATGCAAACTAGACAGTCCTGAGGCATCGTAATAATTATCTTTAATCCAAATTCCTAAAGTCAATCCTTCTTGAACGGCATATAAGGTCTGATTCAAATAGACAGGAATTGCAATAGAATCTGGTAATAATCGTTTTTTTAAAGCTAAAATAGTTTTAGAAACAGAGGTAACTTCTACATTGCTTCCATTATTAGCTCTCGACAAATACAATAAAATTGATGCGTCTTTTGCATCTTTATCTTTATTCTTTGCTCTATTACTTTGCTCCCACTGAATACTTTTTAAATAACCAGAAGCTTCATCTCTGAGCATATCTAGTTCATTCTGTTTTATTGGGAACGTTGAGTTGTGATTCATAGTTTTTCAGTATGCAGTTGGCAGTTTTCAGTTGGCAGTTTTACGCTGCTGTTCCTATTCTGCTTATTATTTATTTTATTTTTCTTCTTTCTCTTTTTTTTATTTCATAAACTTGCTGACTGTAAACAGCCTACTGAAGATAGTTTACTTATAATTATCTAAATTTATCAGAGTTATTCATCATATAATTTAGAAGTTTACCTACTTCTTCACTTTTATTTTGTAATTCAATTTTCTTTTCTTCTGAAATATAATCACATGCTAGTGCAAAATCTAACCATAACTGAGTTTCTGTATTTTCACTATCAGCATCTGATATTTTACTTTTAAAATGCTTTTAATATTGTCTTTTTCTATATCCTTCAGAAATATTAGAACAAACAGACCTACTTGAACGAACAATTTGTGAAGTCAAACTAAACAATTCAGACTTTGAAAACGTCTTTGACAAATGAAAAATTTCCATAGCCAAAGCAAACCCTTTTTTATAAGCTAATAACGTTTTAAAACTCATTTTATAATGTTTAGTCGACAGTTTACTCTGCTTATTTATATTTCTATTTTCTTATTTTTTTATCCACTAACTTGATAACTGCAAACTGAAGACTGCTCACTAAAGTGAACTTACTTCAATCGGCGGTTTTGCCAATTTATCTAACGTTCTTGGCGTTTGATTATGTAATAATTGAATAATTCTGTGAGGTGCAAAAACATATTTTTGTGGAATAACATCACTCCATTTTTGTAGGGTTTGTTTAGAGAAAAAGCTTCCTTCCGTAAACGTATCTCCAGAAAAAACTTCGTCAATTTTTAATGATAAAGCGTACGATTCTAAAGCAATTTCTTTTTTAGCAATTCCACTTAAAATAGCATGAGTAATTTCATTTTCGTCTTTTGCAAATACATTATGAAACGGTCCTAAATCTATTCTTTTAAGATGTTTTGGCTGAATATCGGGTAATTTTCGATCGATATTGTAGGCCATTGTATCTAAAGACATTTCTCTATCGGCACTTTCTTTTAAGACTTCGTAGATTTTTTCTTTGTCTATTTTTCCATCATAATTAAAATACATATAACATATAAAAGGTCGGTTATGACTTACGTCGTAAAAACTCCAACTTGTCATATATTGATAATTCGGACCTTCTTTAACCGTTAGAATTTTACCTTGTACAAATCTGTTAAAAATGTATTTTTTTTCTACAGAAGTATAATAAACAAAAGAAGACGCTTTAAATAAATCTAACCTTTTAATGGGTTGTTTTTTTACTAAAAGTGTGTTTAAAAATTCTGCTTTTAGAGTATCTACATCTTTTAATTTATCTAAATACTGATTTCTTAACTCTAAATCGTTGTACAGAAATCGAAATTCTAAATAATTAGGAAACCCCGAATCTGTTAAATCTACTTTCATATGATCTTCTTCGTCATACATATATTTAATACGCATGGCTTCGATAGAATATAAAAGTAAATCTGAATATTGTTTAAAAAGTAACAATTCTTGATGTGTACATAATTTTTCTTGTTGCACACTTACAATGAGTTCTTTTAATACAAAATCTACCATTTTATGATAAAAAACATATTGTTCTTTTGAATCTAAAAGTGCAGAATCTAAAGGTGTTGTAATCATTTTTAAAATTTAAGAATATCGTTTAAAGTTTTTTTAATTACTTCAATATCTTTTAAAGGAATTTTACCTATTTTTTTATCCAACCTTGTTTTAGAAACAGAACGAACATGAAAAGTCAACACTTCTGAAGTCTTTTCTAATCCGTTTATTTCATTTGGGTTGATAATTAAATTTCCTTTATAATTTTTTATACTTGTGGTTAATGGACAAACAATTACAACCTGTAAATGTTTATTTACCATATTACCACTTATAATAACTGCTGGTCTTCTACCGCTTTGTTCACTACCTTTTGTAGGATTTAAATACAGTTCCCAAATTTCGCCTTGTTTCATTTAGTTAGCATCTGCATCGTTAAGTTCTGTAAAATATTCTTGCATGCCTTCTTCTGCAATCAATAAAATATCTTGGTCCGAAGCAGCCTGCTTATAAGACTGAATATAACTCGCTTTTTCTACTTGGTCTAAATACAATTCTAAAGCATTTTCTATTAACCTATTTTTAGGAAGTTTTAATTCTTTTGCCAATACAGATAATTTTTCTAAAAGACTATCTGGTAAAGAAGATGTGAATGTTGCCATTTTATATTTATTTTTTACAAATATAATATATATTTATTATTTACACATATTGACTAAGAAATAAACACCTATAAATTAATAAATTAGCTAATAAACAAGCCTGCGTTAAGGATTGAAATGGCATCCTTTTTTGAGGTACGAAAAAAAGATATAATGAAAAGCCTGACCTTCTTTTGTTTTTTTCAAAAGAAGGTAACGCCCAAAATATTATTCGTTTATATATTAACAGATTGCTTCAATCGTACCTCTTTCGCAATGACGTTAGCTTAACAAATCATCGTTAGAAGTATCTGCTTTTGGTTTTGCTGCAGGAGCATCCGTTCCTTTTGGTGCCGTTGCATCTGCTTTGTAATAGTCTTCGAAAATCTCTTTCATGTCTATTCCGTAACGGTCTGCAAAATTCTTTTGAATATCTACATCTTTCTCTCTAATTTCGTGCAAAGCCTCTGCGTAAGAGCTATAAACACCGGTCATCACTTTTTCGTGAACCGGAATATTATCCATCATTTCTTGACGCGCTCTAGCACTTGCAGAATGCATCGATGCTAAAGTTTCTCCGATATGCTCATCTGTTTTTACACCTAAATGCTCTAAAATGGCCGCAAATTCTTGATCTGTTCTTGCTTTTAACGCCACCACATAACCATCATAATATTTTAATCTTTCTTCGGTATCTGACTTTAATTTCGCTCTGTGAGTTTGTAAATTAGAACGTAAAGAAGTTAATACTTTAATAGTTAAATTATGCTTATGTACAAAACTATCTTTACTGGCAGCCAAAGTTGTGTAGGCATTTTTTAGTCCTTCTAACTCCTCTACTTTTTGCTCAATAGCAGTCATTTTTCCAATAGCTTCTGAATAGGCAGTAGATTGTTTGTCTACAATTTCTTCTAATTCTTGGCGAGATTGTTTTAATAAGGCATACTGCTCTTCTAATTGCGCTTCTACTTCTTTCTTTTTAGCTAACGCTTTTGTGTGATTTTTAGAAGCCTCTACAATAGCATCTTTTAACTTTTCTTCTACTTCTTTTATTTCTACCTCTCTATTTTTTAAACGCGTAACTGCTGCTTGAGATTTGTAGGAAAGCTCACTTAATAACGTTTGAATATCTGCACTTTCTATACGCTGCTGAAACAGTGCTTTCGCTTTATTATCTGCTCCTGCACGTACTTTTTCTGCTGCTGCAAATTCTACTTCTTCTTTTTTAATCTTCGATTTTCTTCCCCAAAGATTATTCCACCAAGTGTCTGGTTTATTTTGGGCATCTTCTAATTCTATTCTTGCTCTTTCTAATGCTTTTTGTGCATCGTCTATAACTTTTTGTTCTGATGGATTTAAAGCTGAAAACTTCTCGAACATAATACCAACTTCATCTTGATAATCTGTTAAGTCTTTAATTGCATCTAAAAGCGTGGTTCTGTCTTTTTCTGCCATGTGCACAACATCATCTAAGGTTGCGTTCAATATTTTTTGGCGAGATTCAGGATCGTCTTCTTGTGCCAATTTAGACTTCATGGTGTCAATCGCTTTCCCCCAATTTACATCTACCGTTTCAGTTTTTTTATTAGCACTCGTTTCTAGTAAATCAAAATCATCAGACATAGTTATTTTATTTTTTTTAGTTTAATACTTTATTAGACAAGCAATTTCGTTAAAAATTTTGAAATAAAAACAATATCGCTTCTAAATATATGTAGCTCAGATTCCTTATTTGTTACAAACAATTTAATATTTTTAAAGTTTTAATGCATATAAAGCTACTTTTTGACAAGATTTCAAATAATAATACTTCCAAAAAAACATTTAACTCTATTTATTACATGTTTCAACTATTTTTAACACAATAAATTGATACGAGTCTGTAAATAGCTTTATTTTTATTTTTTTTATAAAATCATTCAATTTGAAAATAAAATTATACTTACTACTCTTTCTATTTAGTATCAATATTTTTTCTCAAAGAGAAACAGATCATTGGTATTTTGGAGATAAAGCAGGCATTCATTTTAATAAAGGGAATGTAGACGTCTTAGAAGATAGCCAAATGACTGTAATTAACGGATCTTCAAGTATTTCTGACTCCCAAGGAAACTTGTTATTTTATACAGACGGTCAAACTATCTGGAATAAAAACCATGAGATAATGATAAATGGTGAAGGCTTAAATGGCGAGTTAAACAACACGCAATCTTCGATAATTATACCTAAGCCAAATAGTGATACTACTTTTTATGTTTTTACAACTAGAAAAACAGAATTAAGTTCTCCCTTAGTTTATCCTATGATTTATCATTCAGAAATAGAATTTTCAACTTCAAGACCTTTAGGCTGGGTTAAATACAAGAACATGCCACTTATGCATTCCACAGCAAATAAAATTACCGCTATACACCATAAAAACGGTAAAGATGTTTGGGGTATAACCTACGGAAGTAATGCATATGAAGCTGAAAATGATATTTTGTACGCTATTAAAGTTACAGAAGATGGTGTAGAAAGACCATTTACAACAACACAACTTGAGTATGTAAAATATGAAAATAGTTATGATGGAGAAATGACAATTTCTCCTGATGGAAGCACAATTGCATTATATAATGCAGGTCTCATCCGGTTTTTTGAATTTGACACTACAACAGGTCTTTTTTCTAAAATAAAATATGTTACCATCGCAGAATTTGGTGGCGCTGGTTATGATGCTTACGGACTTACTTTTTCTCCAGATTCTAAATTATTATATTATTCTGCAAGGTATAGTAACCGTAATGGCCAAAGCTATAACATAATGCAATTAGAAGTAGACAACCCAGATGAAGGTTTTAGAGGAACACCTGTATATTCTGGCCCTTTAGAAATCTCTAAATCTTCCATAAGCTTAGGTACAGATGGTAAAATATATATTGCCCAATCAACAACAGAAAATATTTTTGATGGCAATGGAAATTATCTTGGATTTGAAACTTATGCTGAAGAAACGCTCAGTATTGTTCATGAGCCTAATAGAGTTGGTCAAAATGCAGATTATGAACATGAAGCTATAAACTTAAAAAGTGGAGCATCCTACAAAGGATTGCCCAACTTTATTCAATCTTATTTTAGAAATAGAATTATTACAGAAAATAAATGTATCACCGATGTTTTTAACTTTAGCTTAGATTCATATAATACAATTACTGCTGCAAAATGGGACTTTGGTGATGGGAACTCGGGCACAGGTTTAACTGCAGATCATCAATACACTACTTCTGGCAACTTTATCGTAACATGTTTGGTTACCATAGAAGGAAAAGAGATACCTTTTTATAAAGAAATTACAGTATATCCACTTCCTAAATTAACCTCTGACCAAAAATTAATACAATGTGATGGTGATAATAATGGAATAGATTTGTTTGATTTAACAGATATTGGTCCTAAAATAGTTGAAGATTCTTTTAACAAGGCGTATCTTTTTTACAAAAGTAGTAATGACGCAGAAAGAGATGAAAATCGCATACCAAACCCAAAAACCTTCGAAAATGAAAGCACATCTCAAGAACTCTTTGTAAAAGTTATTACAGAAAAAGGGTGCGGAAGCATCACCAACTTTTTTATTGAATCTAAATTTGTTTCTCTTGGTGATGTTGATACATATTATACTTGTGATAGCTCAGACAATTTAAATGGAGACAGAATTGGATATTTCGATTTAAAAACAAAAAGCAATGAAATTAGAACCAATTTTAATCTAGACGCTGAAAATACAATTCGTTTTTACCCAACACTGCTTGATGCACAAACTACAGAAAACCAACTCCCAAATAAATTTAATTCCTTATCAACAACAATTTATGTTCGAGTAGACAATGAGTTAGGTTGTGGCGGAATGGAGCCTGTGAATTTAGTAGTAAATCCTACCCCTAAAATAGAACTACAAGACAGTTACACTATTTGTTTTAATCCAAACGTAAACCCAATTACACTTACGGCAGATGCCAGTAATGATGCTTTTGAATGGAGAAATAGTTCAGACAATATTATAAGCACAAACAAAGACTTTAAATTAAATGCTATCGGAGATTATTCTTTAACGGTTTACAAAACCGAAAACGGAATAACTTGTACTAGTTTTAAAGAATTTACAGTAATTAATCCGCCATCGGCAACGTTTTACGATATAAATGTAAATACAGAAGATGAAACCAATAATATTGTTGATATTAACCTTAACGGTAACAGTACCTATGAATTTTCATTAGATAATAACACCTTTTTTGGCAACGGAACTTCACATACATTTACCAATGTCACTACAGGGTTAAGAACTATTTATATAAGAGATATTAATAATTGTGAACCTCCAGTGCAAACTAATGTTTCGGTAATTGGTTATCGTAAATTTTTCACCCCAAACAATGATAATAAAAACGATTATTGGAATGTAAAAGGAATAGACAGCGCTTTCTTTAAGTCTGTTAAAATATTTATTATGGATAGATACGGTAAAGTAGTGTACCAAATTACAGATTTTAATAATCTTGGTTGGGACGGTACCTACAACGGTAAGCCACTTCCTTCTAATGATTACTGGTTTCATTCTGAAATTATTGACAACAACGACCAATTAATTAAAGCTTCTGGAAATTTTAGTTTAATTAGAAAGTAATAATCTTTTTTCTATCCGTATTTTTACATCATGGAATTTAAATTGGTATCAGAATTTTCTCCTACGGGAGATCAACCGCAAGCAATAAAAGAACTTACTAAAAGCATTAATGATGGCGAAAAATATCAGACACTTTTAGGTGTAACCGGTTCTGGTAAAACTTTTACTGTAGCAAATGTGGTAAAACAAGTAGACAAACCAACCTTAGTTTTGGCACACAACAAAACATTGGCGGCTCAGTTGTATTCTGAATTTAAGCAATTTTTTCCTGATAATGCTGTAGAGTATTTTGTTTCTTACTACGATTATTATCAACCAGAAGCCTACATACCGGTAACGGGAACTTTTATAGAAAAAGATTTATCTATTAATGACGATATCGAACGCTTGCGATTAAGTACCACCTCATCCCTACTTTCTGGTAGACGAGACGTCTTAGTAGTAGCTTCGGTTTCTTGTTTGTATGGTATTGGAAATCCCGTAGAATTTAAGAAAAACGTAATTCCTATTCATGTTGATCAGCAAATTGCGCGAACAAAATTTTTACATCAATTAGTACAAAGTTTATATTCTAGAACAGAACACGAAATAAAAAGTGGAACCTTTAAAGTAAAAGGAGATGTGGTTACCATTTATCCATCTTACGGAGATAATGGCTATAGAGTCCATTTTTTTGGTGATGAAATTGAAGAAATAGAATCTTTTGATTTAGAGAATAATACGGTTTTAGAAAGCTTTAGTGAACTAACCATTTATCCTGCAAACTTGTTTGTAACATCTCCGGATGTTTTACAAAATGCCATTCATCAAATTCAAGAAGATATGATGAAACAAGTGGATTATTTTAAAGAAATAGGAAAACATTTAGAAGCAAAACGTTTAAAAGAACGAACTGAGTTTGACTTAGAAATGATTCGTGAATTGGGGTATTGTTCTGGTATTGAAAACTATTCTCGTTATTTAGACGGACGAGAACCTGGTACAAGACCTTTCTGTTTGTTAGATTATTTTCCGGATGATTATTTAATGGTGATTGATGAAAGCCATGTTACCATTCCGCAAACGCACGCAATGTATGGTGGCGATAGAAGTAGAAAAGAAAACTTAGTAGAATATGGCTTTAGATTACCAGCTGCAATGGACAATCGTCCTTTAAAATTTGATGAATTTGAAGGGGTACAGAACCAAGTAATTTATGTTTCTGCAACACCTGCAGATTATGAATTAGAAAAAACAGAAGGTATTTTTGTAGAGCAAGTAATTAGACCCACAGGTTTATTAGATCCTGTGATAGAAATTCGCCCAAGTTTAAACCAGATTGATGATTTAATTGAAGAAATTCAGGTTCGTGTAGAAAAAGACGAACGTACTTTGGTTACTACATTAACCAAAAGAATGGCAGAAGAATTGACAAAATACTTAACAAGAGTAGATATTCGTTGTCGTTATATTCATTCTGATGTAGATACTTTAGAGCGTGTAGAAATTATGCAAGATTTGCGTAAAGGTATTTTTGATGTTTTAATTGGAGTTAACCTTTTACGTGAAGGGTTAGATTTACCAGAAGTTTCTTTAGTAGCCATTTTAGATGCAGATAAAGAAGGTTTTTTAAGAAGTCATAGATCTATAACACAAACCGTTGGTAGAGCTGCAAGAAACGTAAATGGTTTGGCTATTTTATATGCTGATAAAATGACCAACAGCATGCAAAAAACCATTGATGAAACCGAACGCAGACGAGAGAAACAAATTGCCTACAATACAAAACATGGCATTACTCCGACTCAAATCAACAAAAAAATTGATGATACTTTATCTAAATCTGCCGTTTCTAGTTACCATTACGACAATGCTAAACAGGTTGCCGCAGAACAAGATTTACAGTATTTACCAAAAGAGGAAATAGAAAAACGAATACGAGAAAAACGTAAACACATGGAAGCCGCTGCTAAAGAATTAGACTTTATTGTTGCTGCTAAATTACGTGATGAAATTGCTGTTTTGAAGGAAAAATTATGATAAATAATTCCATATTTTTTTTACAAAATTGTTTTTTAAAACTTCTTTTGAATAAAATAAACATTAAGTTAAATCGAATAAAAAAGCAAAAAAAATAATCCTATTAATAAGTTTTAATATTGATAATTATCAATAGTTAAGTAAGATCTTATTTATAGTTTCACAACAATAATAAAAACAATGAAAAAGATAATTACTCTTATTATCCTATTTATAGGATTAAATTCAATTGCCCAAAATAAATTTGAAAAAGGTTATTTTACAACTATAGATGGAAACAAAACTGAATGCTTAATTAAAAATGAAGATTGGAGGCAAACTCCATCTCAATTTCAATTTAAATTAACTGATAAATCTGAAGTTAAAAAAATACAATCTAATCAGTTAAACGTATTAGAAATCTATAATAAATTCTTATTTGAAAAACATAAGGTAGACATTAACAAATATTCTAATAATTTAGATAACCTGAGTAATAAAAGGGTCTCAATATTTAAAAATAAAAACTTGTTCTTAAAAGTAATAATAAAAGGAAAAGCAAGTCTATTTAAATATTCAGATAACGGAGTTGATTACTTTTTTTATAGTCTAAATTCAAAAATTAAACCTTTAGAGTATAAAAAATATAAGAATAATAAAGGTGGTATTTCTGAAAACTTAAATTACCAAAAAACGTTGAGGGATGAATTAAATTGTAAAAACATTAATTCTAACATTAAATATAGAGAAGATAGTTTTATCAACTTTTTCTCAAAATTCAACTCATGCTCTAATAGTTCAAATAAATTATATATCAAAAAAAACAGAAAAGGTAAATTTAATATTTATGGTAAAATAGGTTTTGGACTATCAGTATTAGATGCTACTTCTACTTCAGCAATTAATTTAGGTTTAGAATTAGAATATATTTTCCCTTTCAATAATAATAAATGGTCTCTATTTACTGAGCCTACTTATCAATCAGCCTTCAAAACAATTAATACAGATGTAGTTATAGGATATACACTTTATGCACCACCATCAAACCCAAATGCAACGGCTAGCTTACCGATTTATAGTAATGAAAAAGTAAAATACAGCTCTTTAGAAATACCCATTGCAATAAGACATTATCTATTCCTTAATAATAAAAAAGTTTTATTTATTAATTCGGGTATTAACTTAGATTTTCCTATAAAATTTAATGAAAAAGAAACTAAAATGAATAAAAACATAAGTTTTCTTTTAGGAATTGGATACCACTTTAATAATAAACTCAGTATAGAAGCACGTTATAATGCACCTAAAAAAATAATTTCAGAAAGTAATATTGAATATGCAAACATTCAAAGTTTCATGATTAAATTAGGATATTCTTTTAATTAAAAAATCACAAACTATACATTCCATTCCAATACTTTGGAAATTCTGCAGCACCAAAGACTATTACTTTTTGGGGACCAAGAAGAAGGATAGGTGAATCATTTACAACTATATTCAATTAAATTCATCTAATAATACTATTAAAGAAGATTAAAAGTTACTATAAAACAATGGAAAATTAAGTTTTCAAAACTGTAATTTTCCCAATATAACCTCAACCCAAATCAACAAAAAAATTGATGATACTTTATCTAAATCTACCGTTTCTAGTTATCATTACGACAATGCAAAACAGGTTGCAGCAGAACAAGATTTACAGTATTTACCAAAAGAGGAAATAGAAAAACGAATACGAGAAAAACGTAAGCACATGGAAGCCGCTGCTAAAGAATTAGACTTTATTGTTGCTGCTAAACTACGTGATGAAATTGCTCTTTTGAGGGAGAAGTTGTAGAGTTTTCTAAAAAAAACTAACTTAATAAAAACGCTGCATATTCATCTTAACATTACAAATAATTAAAAATGACAAAAAAAGAACAAATAGCATCAATGGGAACGATATATATTGCCGGCGGTTGTCTTTGGGGCGTGCAAGAATTCTTAAAACACCTACCAGGTGTACTTGATACCCAAGCTGGCAGAGTTAATGGAGCTACCAAATCTACTAAAACAGCTTATGATGGTTATGCAGAATGTGTTAAAACTACCTTTGACTCTCAGATTCTTTCAATTGAAGATTTAATTCATTATCTTTTAGAAATTATTGACCCTTATAGTATTAACCAACAAGGAAACGATATCGGAGAGAAATATCGCACAGGCATCTATAGCGATAACCAAAATCACTTGTTAAAAGCAAAAAATTGCATTCAAAAAATAGAAGAGTCACTAAATCATAAAAATAAAACCGTAAAAAAAATAGTTATTGAAGTTCTTCCTTTAACTAATTTTATCCCGAGTGATGCAGAACATCAAAATAGATTAACCTTACACCCTAATGACCATTCTTATTGTCACATCCCTTTAGAGATACTGCATAAGTATAAAAAAGTAACAACTAATAATTAGTTAAGATTCTCTCAAGACTTAAACTTAAACAAAGTCTAAAAAAGCAAATCTTAATCTGCCTTTCTTTTCTTGATGAACAAGGATTTAGAACTACTTCTTTTATTGAGGTATTCGTTAAGTGCAAGAGAAGCGAAAATAAGACTTCCTCCAATTAAAATCTTTTGAATATCTGCCTCTTTATTCCAAATAACCAGATTAACAATTAAACCTATTGGAACTAACGCATTATTCATAATGGCTAACGAGCCTGTATTTACCATAACAACACCTTTGTTCCAAAAAAAATAACCTAGGCCAGAAGCCACAGCTCCCAAATATATGATTACTCCCCACTGAACTGATGTAGTTGGTAGCTTTTCCGTTGAACCAAAAATGAAAAAAGCAATGAGCGCTACTAAAAACGCTCCAATAAAAAACAAGCCAAAAATAGTATGTTTTGGGGTGTTTTTTAATTCAGGTGTAGATTTTAATACATACTTGTAAGCAATTTGACCAACAGCAAAACAAAGGTTGGCACCTTGGATAATTATAAAACCTAAAAACACATTTTCGTTAATACTTGAGTATTGAATATAAGCTGCTCCTAAAACAGCAATTAAAGCAGTAAGAAGATGTCTTTTATGAAATCGCTTACTTAAAATATCGTTTAATAAAGTAATGTAAATCGGTGTAAGTACACTAAAAAGTAACACTTCTGGCACCGTAAGAAAACGAAACGACTGGAAGTAAAAACAATACATTAAACCTAATTGAACCGAACCAATTGCAATAAGTTTGTAAATTGTTGTTGCTTTAATTTTCTTCAACCTTAAAAAAGGCAAAAATATGATGGTAGCAATACCAATACGCATCAATACAGAAAACCATGCATCAACAAACCCCGAAAGATATACTCCAATTAAGCTAAACGAAAAAGCCCAAATCATAGTAACACCAAATAAATACTTCATAAAAAACTAGATAAACAATAAATTAATCAGACCTTACTTAAAACAAAACAGCTAACATAATTGAAAAAGATGCCAAAATTGTAGTTTTATCGTAAAATATCCAATTATTAATTTAGAGCATATTTTTTCCAAAATTTAGAAGTATTATCCGCCGCTTCACCAATATTAAAAAGACACCAATTTTCTACACTATCATAATGAATATAAGACCATTTATGAGGTAATTTGCTTGCAAACACTAAAATAGGATAAATAATACGGACTTAAAATTCATAATACTTGTAATATCAATGAGATGAAACTATTTATTTTACATCAATTAAGATACTTTTTACCTTATAACAAACCAAGTTATTAAACTCAAAAAAAAAACTTTCAAAATATTTTTTTGCAACTTCAACTAAAAAATTTCTATAAATTAAATACTAATCGTAATATTGCAATGAATAAATAAAGCAACAATATGGGATTAGCAAAAACCGAAATGTTTACCGATCAACAAAATGAGATAGCCTTGTTTGCTAAAGTTTTTGGGCATCCGGCAAGAGTAACTATTTTACAACATTTGTTTAAGATTGATTCTTGTGTGTGTGGTGATTTAGTAAACGAAATAGGATTGGCACAACCCACTATTTCTCAACATTTAAAAGAATTAAAACATTTAGGGTTGATAAAAGGAAGTGTGGAAGGCACAAGTGTTTGTTACTGCATTCATAAAGAAAACTGGACCGCAATGAAAACGGTTATGTCAGAATTTTTGAATCAAGATTTATCTCAAAAAACAGATTGCTGTTAAAAAAATTTATCAGCATTCATCGTATAATTACAATTAATAAAAACATTCATTATGAAATTATCAGAAGTTAAAGTAGCATTAAACAAATTAGAAACCATCGGTTTTCAATTACCAAACGGAGAATTAGTTGCTAGTCATTTTCACGTTACGGAAGTTGGTAAAATTACCAAACATTTTATTGATTGTGGTGGAACCGTAAGAAACGAAGAAGTTGCAAACTTTCAACTTTGGAATGCAGATGATTATGACCACAGATTACACCCAGAAAAACTATTAAACATTATAGAACTTTCTGAAAAGGTTTTAAATATTGAAGATTTAGAAATTGAAGTAGAATACCAAGCAGATACAATTGGTAAATTCGGACTTGATTTTGACGGAATAAACTTTTTATTGACCACTAAGCAAACAGATTGTTTGGCTAAAGACCAATGTGGAATTCCAGAAGAAAAACCAAAATTACAGTTTTCAGAAATAGCAACAGGAAATTCTTGTGCTCCAGGTAGTGGATGTTGTTAAACTAAAAAAAAATCAACTTAAATAAAAATGATCACAACACAAACAACATTATTTTCTGAAATAGAAAATGTAATTAAAGGCTTAACCCCTGAAACTATTTCAGAAGAACGTAAAACTGTCTTACAACCGTTAGCAGATTTTATTCAAGACAAAGTTAGGAATCAACAAAAAATTAACATCAACTTTATTTGTACGCACAATTCTAGAAGAAGCCATTTATCACAAGTTTGGGCACAAGCAATGGCTAATTATTTTAATATTAAGAATGTGTTTTGTTATTCTGGTGGAACAGAAGCTACAGCGCTTTTTCCGATGGCAGCGGAAACTTTAAAAAATGCTGGTTTTAAAATCAAAACAATTGCCGAAACGAACAATCCTATTTATAGTATTAAATACGCAGATAATGCACATCCTATTATTGGGTTTTCTAAAAAATTAGATGATGATTTTAATCCAAAATCTGAATTTGCAGCTATTATGACTTGCTCTCAAGCAGATGGCGGTTGTCCGTTTATTGCTGGCGCAGAAAAACGTATTCCAATTACTTTTGATGATCCAAAGACATTTGACAATACACCTCAACAAGCTGAAAAATACCAAGAAAGAAGTCTGCAAATTGCAACAGAATTATTTTATGTTTTCTCTCAAGTAAATTTATAAAAATGGCTTTAAAAAAATTAAGTTTTCTAGACAGCTACCTCACTTTATGGATTTTTGTCGCTATGGCATTTGGTGTTGGTTTAGGCTATTTCATTCCAACATTCCCAGACATTATCAATTCATTTAGTAGCGGAACTACAAATATTCCTATTGCTATTGGTTTAATATTAATGATGTATCCGCCTTTGGCGAAAGTAAACTACGCACTTTTACCTAAGGTTTTTAAGAATACCAAAATATTATCCATTTCACTTATTTTGAATTGGATTATTGGCCCTGTTTTAATGTTTATTTTGGCAATAACATTTTTACGTGAATATCCAGAATATATGGTCGGGCTTATTTTAATTGGTTTGGCGCGTTGCATTGCCATGGTGTTGGTTTGGAACGATCTTGCAGAAGGAAGTAGCGAATATGGAGCAGGTTTGGTGGCTTTAAACAGTATTTTTCAGGTATTTGCATACAGTTTTTATGCATGGCTTTTTATTACTGTACTTCCACCCTATTTTGGGTTTGAAGGAGCTATAGTTGATATTTCCGTTGCAACTATTGCAGAAAGTGTCGCTATTTATTTAGGAATCCCTTTTGTATTGGGTATTTTAAGTCGACTTATTTTAGTAAAATTAAAAGGAGAAGATTGGTACACAAACAAATTTATTCCTACTATTTCACCGATGACATTAATTGCATTATTATTTACAATTGTGGTGATGTTTTCTTTAAAAGGAGAATTAATTGTAGAAATACCGATGGATGTTTTAATCATTGCCATTCCTTTATTAATCTATTTTACATTGATGTTCATTATTGGGTTTTTCTTTACCAAGGCAACAGGAGCCGAATATGATAAAACAGCAGCTGTAGCCTTTACAGCAGCAGGAAATAATTTTGAATTAGCCATTGCAGTTGCCATTGCAGTTTTTGGATTAAATTCTGGACAAGCATTTGTAGGTGTTATTGGTCCGTTGGTAGAAGTACCTGCTTTAATCCTATTAGTTAGAGTATCTTTTTGGTTACGAAAAAAGTATTACAAAAAGGCATAAATATTAATAATAGTGAAATAAAAGCACTATTATATTAAATACTTTTTGCTTAATGAGTTAAATTTGTATAAAATCACACTAAGAAATTATACGTATGAATTTAACCATTGAAAATATACTGTTAGTAGGATCTATACTCCTCTTTATAAGTATTATTGTTGGTAAAACTTCCTATAAATTTGGAGTACCAACTTTAATACTTTTTTTAGCTATCGGAATGATGGCTGGTTCAGAAGGTATTGGTGGTATTCGTTTTGACGATCCTAAAATGGCGCAATTTATAGGTATCGTATCACTTAACTTTATTCTGTTTTCTGGTGGTTTAGACACAAATTTTAAAGCCATAAAACCAATCCTTAAAGAAGGGCTTGTTTTATCCACCGTAGGTGTTTTATTAACCGCTCTTACTTTAGGTACCTTTGTTTGGTATGTAACAGATTTTACTATTTATGAAAGTCTGCTATTAGGCTCTATTGTATCTTCTACAGATGCTGCGGCAGTATTCTCTATTTTACGATCTAAAAATTTAGCTTTAAAAAATAATTTAAGACAAACCTTAGAGCTAGAAAGTGGTAGTAATGACCCGATGGCCTATGTATTAACATTGGCTTTTTTAACTTTAGTAATTAATCAAGATTTAAGTATTACCGCTATAATACCTATGTTTTTTCAACAAATGATTTTTGGTGGAATTGCTGGTTTTGGTTTTGGAAAGTTAAGTAAGATTATCATCAATAAAATTAAATTAGATTTCGAAGGATTGTATCCTGTTTTAGTAATTGCACTTATGTTTATTACTTTTTCTGCTACAGATGCTGTTGGTGGAAACGGATTTTTAGCCATTTATATTTGTGCTGTCTATTTAGGAAATCAAGATCTTATCCATAAAACAACTATTTTAAAAATGTTTGATGGTATGGCTTGGCTTATGCAAATTGTTTTATTCCTTACACTAGGTTTACTTGTTTTTCCATCAGAAATAACCCCATATATGGGTGTCGGAATCTTAATTTCTGTATTTTTAATTCTGGTTGCGAGACCAATAGGCGTTTTTATCAGTTTAATGTTCTTTAAAATGAAACTTCGTAGACGACTGTATATTTCTTGGGTTGGTTTACGTGGTGCTGTGCCAATTGTGTTTGCTACATATCCGCTTTTAGCGGGAATAAACAAAGCCAATATCATCTTTAATATTGTATTTTTTATATCGGTAACCTCTATTTTAATTCAGGGTACTACATTGTCTATTTTCTCTAAATGGCTAAATGTTGCTTTACCAGAAGAAACAAAACCGATTGCAGAAAACGATCGATATATTTTAAATTTACCAAAATCGGCTATGAAAGAAATAGATATTCATGCAGATAGTGATGCCGTAAATAAACGTATTATCGACTTACATTTTCCAAATACAGCTTTTATAAGTATGATTAAAAGAAACGGAAAATTTGTACGCCCTGGAGGAACAACGATTATAGAAGCCAACGATACGCTTGTAGTCTTATTAGATAATGCTGAAAGTTTACATGATGTTTATGAAGTGCTTCATAAAAAATAGTGAATTTAATATTGATGAAATTAGTAAATAAATAGACTTAAAACCTGTTATAGCACATTTTAGAAAAACAACAAACATAGAGTTTAAAACATTGAAACCCTCAAAAAACTGAGCTTTTATAGGTTTAAAAGTACGTCGGAATTAATAACTGATCCGAATATTTTACAGAATGAAAGGGGGAGTTTATATAGTTTTAAATTCGACTAATAAAAAAACTTAATTTTAAAAAAAAGGAGTTAGAGTATTTTTTTAAATGCAAAGTACCTAATCTTTCACTTGAAGAATTGAAAAATAATTGGGTAGAAAAGCCCATAACAATTTATATAGGAAAATCTGACGGAATAAAAGAAAATGCCATTTTGAGAAATCATTTAAAACAATATTTACGATTAGGACAAGGATTTAATATTGGACATTATGGTGGACAACAATTTGGTAAATTAAAAATCGCTCTGAATTAAAACTCTGTTGTCTGACTTTAACAGATATTGAACCAAATCAATTTGAAAAAAATTATTATTGGAATTTAACTATTTAAGCTAAAAAATTTCATACCCAATACTAACTCTCAAATATTCACTGTTAATTATATGTTAATAACTCTTTGTTATGTTTTTGAGAATCACGAGTAATTAATCTTAAATTTACAATGTACTTTCAGTTCCTCTGAAAAGCAAAAAGTATAACTAGCGACGACCTATCTTAAATATGAACCAATTAATAGAAATTGGTGGTAATTTGCTGTGCATTTTTGCTACTAAATACGTCAATGTTATTTCATCATCACAATTAAAAAAGTACATTAAAATTTGTTTTAAATATATTAAGAGACTCACTGTCTTCTTTCTATATATTATATTAACAATTTTAGTTTTAAATTTTTTACTTACAATTCTCATTATCTATTTAATTATATAGAATTGCGTAATTTTAACTTACCACAATTAGTTATATTTCTCTAAAATTCTATTTTCTTTCGGAAAATAACCGTTCATTTTAATCTCAATTTCTCATAATACAGTAACGTTAGCAACTTAAATTAAACTTTAAATTTCCTAAATCAACCTTTTTGGTGTAAATTAGCACCAAAATAAAACATTATGGCGAGACAAAGCATTTCTTTCACACAACCAAATGATGAATGGTTAAAAAGTCAAGTTGATAAAAAAGAGTATTCAACTAAAAGTGAACTTGTAAACGATTTAATTAGACAAGCTAGAAAACAACAAAGACAAATTGATTGGATTAGTGAGAAGTTAGATAAAGCCGAGAACAGCGGATTTACGAGTTTAACTAAAGAACAAATATTAGCTGAATCAAAGTCGTTAATTTAATGGCTAATTACAAACTAAGTAATTTAGCGAAAGAAGACATAATAAGAATTCATAAATACGGAGTTGAAAAATTTGGAATAGATCAAGCTGACAAATATTTCCATTCATTTTTTGAGAATTTTGATATCATAGCTGAAAATCCTTTTTCTTTTGAATCTGTCGATTACATAAAAACTGGATATAGACGCTGTGTTTGTGGTGCTGATAATATTTATTACAAAATAAATGAAAATAGTGTAGAAATTATGGCAATAATTGGAAAACAAGATTTGAAAAATATTCTATAACTTAACAACAATACATAAACAGTTTACCACAAAACCTAAATCAATATATAAAATGCAATAGTCTCTTTTGCAATACCATTGCAACAATAAAGACTTATATTTGTACCAATGAAAATTTTAACCTTCATACTCGCTTTCTATATTTTTGCACTCAACTTAACACCTTGTGCAGATTTTGTAGTGCCTAATGATATGGTTAAAACTGAAGTTTCACAAATTAATGACGACCATCAGCATCAAGACTCAGACTTATGTTCTCCTTTCTGTATTTGCCAATGCTGTCATGTAAACGCTTCAGATCTGGAAGTAGCCATTTTTAACATTAAATCTTCTGATATCTCTACACAAGATTTTTTCTATCGAAATGGCTCGGAGAAAGACTTTACTGCTTCAATTTTACAACCTCCAATAGGATAATTCAGTTTTTTAAGAGGATACTTATATCCAAACTTGAGTACTATACACTCATTTAATTTCGAATAATTCTAACTGAATTATATCGAGAAATCTCACTGAATTAAACTTTTTTCTATGATTAATAAAATCATTGATTTTTCAATCAATAACAAATTTATAATTGGTTTGTTCACGCTTGCCATTATTGCAACTGGTATTTGGAGCATGACCAAAGTACCTATTGACGCTGTACCAGATATTACCAACAACCAAGTACAAGTAATTACCCAAGCACCTAACTTAGGCACCGAAGATATTGAACAAATAATAACCTATCCGGTTGAAGTTGCTATGAGTAACTTACCAAATGTGCAAGAAATTCGTTCTATTTCTCGCTTTGGCTTATCTGTTGTAACTGTCGTTTTTGATGACGATATGGGCACGTATTTACCGCGACAATTAGTTGCCGAAAAACTAAACGACATTAAAGCTCAAATTCCCGAAGGATTTGGAGAACCATCCATGGGACCTATTTCTTCTGGTTTAGGAGAAATTTATCAATATACATTAAAAGTAAAACCTGCTTTTAAAGACAAATATTCTATTACCGAGTTAAGAACCATGCAAGATTGGATTGTGCAACGTCAAATGGCAATGGTAAAAGGTGTTGTAGAAGTAAACGCCATTGGCGGAAAAATAAAACAATATGAAGTTGCCGTAGACCCGAACGAGTTAAATGCAATTGGTTTAACCATTACCGATGTTTTTGAAGCATTGGAAGCCAATAATCAAAATACAGGAGGCGCTTATATCGAAAAAAATCATCAAGCCAACTTTATTCGTGGAGAAGGATTGGCAAGAAGTTTAGACGATATTAGACAGATTGTTATTAAAAACACCAATAATATTCCAATTACCATTGGCGATATTGCTAAAGTTCAATATGGTGCTGCCATTCGTTATGGTGCACTAACCCAAGACGGAGAAGGCGAAGTTGTTGGCGGTTTGGTAATGATGCTTAAAAGCGCAAACTCTAACGAAGTTATAGAAAACGTAAAGTTAAGAATGGCTGAAATAGAAAAGTCGTTACCAGAAGGCGTTGTTATAGAACCGTTGTTAGATAGAAGTAAATTAATTGGTGAAACCATCTCTACCGTTTCAGGGAACTTAGTAGAAGGGGCATTAATCGTAATTTTTGTGTTGATTTTCTTATTAGGTAATTGGCGAGGTGGACTAATTGTTGCTTCTACGATTCCGCTGTCTTTACTCTTTGCATTTATATTGATGAACGCTTTTGGCGTTTGGGCAAACCTAATGAGTTTAGGTGCTATCGATTTCGGAATTATTGTTGATGGAGCTGTAATTATTGTAGAAAGCACTGTTTTCTTAATTACATCTCAAGTATTAAAAAAGAAAAAACTATCGCAAAACGAACGTGATCATATTGCTTCTAAATCTTCAAAAAAGATGATGAATGCAGCTTTTTTTGGTCAATTAATTATTCTAATTGTTTTTCTACCAATTCTAGCCCTAGAAGGTATTGAAGGCAAAATGTTTAAACCAATGGCTTTGACTTTTATTTTTGCCATGATTGGTGCCATGTTATTATGTTTAACTTATGTACCAATGATTTCTGCCTTAATTTTAAGAGAACCAAAATCTGATAAAAAATCTTATGGAGACAGATTTGTGCATTGGGCAGAACGCACATACCAACCTTTATTAGAAAAAGCCTTAAAAAAAGGAAAATTGATTATTGGAGCATCAGTAGTTTTATTCGGAATTACAGTTTTTATATTTTCTAAAATGGGTGGCGAATTTATACCGCAACTAGATGAAGGTGATATTGCTTTTCATGCTATTTTAAAACCTGGAAGTTCTTTATCAGAAACCATTGAAACCACTACTAAAATTGAGCAAATTGTAAAAGCGAAGTTCCCAGAGGTTGAAAAAATTGTGAGTCGTATTGGTGTTGCCGAAATACCAACAGACCCAATGCCAATGGATATTGCAGATGTTTTTGTAATTCTAAAACCTAAAGAAAAATGGACAACCGTAACTTCTAAAGATGAGTTAATTGATAAAATGAAAGAAGCTGTTGAAATGATTCCTGGGGTAAATTACGAATTTACACAACCTATGGAAATGCGTTTTAATGAGTTACTAGAAGGTGTTAGAGAAGATATTGCCATAAAAATTTATGGAGAAGACATTGATATCCTTTCTCAAAAAGCTGAAGAAATTTCTAAAATTATTGCAGGTACAGAAGGTATTGGTGATATGAAAGCAGAAGCAACCACAGGTTTACCACAAATAACAATTACCTACAACAGAAATAAATTAGCGCAATACGGCTTGCAAATAAACACTTTAAACCAAATTGTACAATCTGCTTTTGCAGGAGGAACTGCAGGTATTATTTTTGAAGGTGAAAAACGCTTCGATTTGGTAGTAAGATTAAATTCTGAAAACAGAAAAGATATATCAGACGTGCAAAACTTGTTTATCAATTTACCTTCTGGAGTACAAATTCCATTGCGTGAAGTTGCCGATGTGAGTTACAAATCTGGTCCAATGCAAATTAGTAGAGACAATACGAATAGAAGAACTTATGTTGGTATTAATGTTAGAGGTCGTGATGTAAAATCTTTGGTAGAAGAAATCAAAGTAAAACTAGACGCAAAGTTAACATTACCCGCAGGATATTTTATCCGCTATGGAGGTGCTTTTGAGAATTTAGAACGTGCTAGTAATCGTTTGCAAACTGTTGTTCCGCTTGCGCTCTTACTTATTTTTGTGTTGATTTATTTTGCGTTAAAATCACTACCACAAACGTTAATGATTTACATAGCAATACCAATGGCAACGATTGGTGGTGTTTTTGCTTTATGGTTTAGAGACATGCCATTTAGTATTTCTGCCGGCGTTGGTTTTATTGTGCTCTTTGGGGTTGCCGTTTTAAACGGATTGGTAATGATTAGCGGCCTAAATGAACTAAAAGAAGAAGGTGTTACCAATTTAAAAGACCGAATTATTGAAGGTACAAAAAGACGTATTAGACCTATAATGTTAACTGCTTTTACAGATGTTTTAGGTTTTTTACCAATGGCAATTTCATCATCTGCAGGCGCAGAAGTACAAAAACCTTTAGCAACCGTTGTTATTGGTGGTTTATTAACCGCTACCCTATTAACTTTATTTGTTTTACCTATTTTATATCATTGGGTAGAAAACAAAACTTTTAATTTTAAGATGAATAAAAAACTCATTACAACTGCGGCTATTTTAATTTTCATATTCCTATTACCAATTGTAGGTAATGCGCAAGAACCAGTGGATAAACTACCTGTTATTTCTATACAGGATGCTGTTCAATTATCAAAAGACAACTACCCTAGTTTAAAACAACGTCAGTTAGAAATCGATAAACAGCAACTATTAAAAAGTACTGCTTATGATTTTGGAACTACACAGATTTACACAAGCGGCGAAGAAATAAAAAGTAGTTCTGGCGTGTATACAACTATCGGTTTAGGACAATCTAATATTGATGTATTTGGAATTTCATCAAAATTAAAGTTACAGAAACAACGGATTCAATTGGCAGAAAAAGCATTTCAGCTTTCTGAACTAGATTTAGAATTAGAAGTTAAAAAAGCCTGGTCTAACGTTTTTAAAACCAAAAGGAATTATAACTTATACAAAGAATTGGATTCCATTTATGATAATTTTGAAAAATCGGTTGCTTTAAATTATGAAGTAGAAGCTATTTCTAAATTAGAATATTTGGCAGCTAAAAACCAAAGTTTACAAATTCAGAATAAAACAAAACAAGCGTATAGTGCGTATGTTATAGCCTTGCAACAGTTTAATTTATGGTTTGTTACTGATGTTTTCTTTACGGTTCCAAATAAATTCGAAGATTTCAATACGATCGATATCAATACTTTTAATGCCGAATCTCATCCTTTATATAGCTTATCTAAATTGCAAGTTGCAGAAGCAGAAGCGAATTATAAAGTTGCAAAAGCAGAAAGTTTACCAAAATTCAACCTTCAAGGTGGTTTGCAAAAAGTAGGCAACAGTTCTGGTTTTTATACCTATCAAGCAGGTGTTACCATTCCTTTTTTATCAGGAAATACCAAAGCACAAATTAAAACAGCCAAAATAGATAAAGAGATTGCAGAAGCGAATGTAGAATTTCAGCAAAAAGAAGTACAGTTTAAATTGTTTCAAGCAAAAGAAAACTATCGAAAATGGAAAACTTCGTGGCTCTTTTACAAAGAGGAAGTTTTACCGCTAACATCAGTACAAAAAACAGGAGCATTATTTGCTTACAAAGAAGGCGAAATTGATTATACCACTTTTACGCAACTTATAAAAGAAGCAATTCAATCGGAATTAGAAGCACAAGACACATTTATCAATTATCTAGAAAGTACTTTCGAATTACAATATTTTAAAAATTAAGAAAATGAAAAACACCATATATAACATCATAACAATAGTCGTTCTCGCAGCTTTTTTAACATCATGCGGATATAAAGAAGGCGATGGATATTCTAATGAGAAAGAAGTTAAAACGGATGTAAAACAAGAGGAACATCCTAAAAAAATTGAAGAAGCAATGCTTTCTGCACAACAATATGAAGCTTTAAAAATGGAAGTAGCAACCGTAACCAAAAGACAAATGAGTGGTTACGTAGAAGCAAACGGAACATTAGAAGTTCCACCACAAAATGAAGCAGCAATTACTTCGGTTGTTGGTGCAAATGTGGTTTCCATAGAAGTGATCGAGGGAGATAAGGTAAAGAAAGGTCAGGTTGTGGCCTACTTATCACACCCGAATATTATAAGCATGCAAACTGAATATTTAAATGCTTACAGCAATCGTAATTTCTTACAAAAAGGATTTGAACGTCAACAAAAATTATACAAAGCAGGCGTTGGATCTGGTGCTAATTTTCAAAAAGCAGCCGCGGCATACGAAGCTTCAAAAGCGTTGGTTAACGGACTTGGAGCGCAATTAAAATTATTAAACATTAATACTTCGTCTGTAAGAAATGGAACCATTTTTCAACGTATCGCTTTGCGAACTCCCATTGAAGGTTTTGTACAAAAGGTTGAAGTTAAAATGGGACAATATGTAGATCCACAAACGGAATTATTCGAAATTGTAGACACGCATCACGTGCATGCAGATTTAATGGTTTTTGAAAAAGATGTATACAAAGTAAAAAAAGGTCAGAAAATAGCGTTTGATGTTCAATCAGTTCCGAATCAGGAATTAACGGCAGAGATTTATTCGGTAAGCAAAACCTTTGAAGAAAACCCAAAAGCAGTTCACGTTCATGCAGAAATTGAAAACAAAGCAGGTAATTTAATTCCGGGAATGTATATTAAAGGAAAAATTCAGGTTGATAATGTACAAACAACTGCATTGCCAGAAAGTGCCGTTACAAAAGAGGGAGATCGTTTTTATGTATTTACAGTAGAAAAAGAAAATGATGCTTGGAGCTTTAAACCGCTAGAAGTAATTCCTGGTCAAAAAGATGGAAAATGGATTGCGGTTAGCTTTCTAACAGAAATAGACCCAACCACAAAATTTGCTTATAACAACGCGTATTACCTTATTGCAGAAATGAAAAAAGGAGACGCAGAACACTCACATTAACCATGCAAACCATAGAACAATTTTTAGAATCGAACAATATACGTGTTACTGCAATGCGCTTGCTTATTTACAAATTTTTGGATAAAAAGCAAGTTGCTGTTACCTTAACAGATATTGAAAATGCTTTCGAAAAAGCAGATAGAACCACTTTATACAGAACGATTAAAACGTTTGAAGAAAAGGCAATCGTGCATCAAATTGATGACGGAACTGGCACTATAAAATATGCCCTTTGTGAACAAGGGTGTACTTGTGAAATTGGCACCGATTTGCACTTACATTTCCACTGCAATAATTGCAACGAAACAGTTTGTTTAACAGATCTTAAAATTCCACAAATAAAAGTGCCCGATGGTTTTATTTCTGAAAACGTAAATTTAGTTGTAAAGGGTATTTGTGATAAATGTAGCGGACAATAAATGCACTTCCGTTGCACGCTATTTTACAGCACATTTGTGTTAAATTTAAAGTACAAATGAAAAAAGAACATCGCAATTTAAGAGACATAAAACCAAGTTCAGAAAAAGAACACAATCATAATGATGGTCATAATCACGATGGTCATAATCATGATGGAGAACCAAATGGATTCAAAGCCTACATTCCTGCAATTGTAAGTTTCACAATGCTGATGATTGGTATTGCCTTCGATTATTTTAACATTTTGACTGCGCTCAATACAGCTGCTGCATTTTTTAAAGATTGGCTCCGTATTATTTGGTACGGAATTGCTTACTTACCTGTTGGGCTACCTGTAATTAAAGAAGGTTACCAAAGCATTAAAAAAGGTACTCTTTTTACGGAGTTTTTCCTTATGTCTATCGCTACTATTGGTGCCTTTGCTATTGGTGAATACCCGGAAGGTGTTGCTGTTATGTTATTTTATGCCGTTGGCGAATTGTTTCAAGATGCTGCTGTTAATAGCGCAAAAGGAAACATCAAAGCATTGCTAGATGTTCGTCCTAAAGAAGCCAATGTTTTTAGCAATGGCAACATCGAAAGCGTAACTCCTGAAGAAGTTGGTATTGGAGAGAAAATTCAGGTTCGAGTAGGAGAAAAAATTCCTTTAGATGGAATTTTAACTTCAGTAAAAGCAGTTTTAAATACCGCGGCATTAACAGGAGAAAGTAAACCAAATACTATTGCAAAAGGCGATACTGTATTTGCAGGTAGTATTAACCTAGAAAGCGTCATTGAAGTTGAGGTTACTAAAGAATTTAAAGATAGTTCTATTGCTAGAATCTTAGATTTAGTACAGAATGCCACAGCTAGAAAATCTAAAACGGAATTATTTATCAGAAAATTCGCACGAATTTACACACCAATTGTGGTATATCTTGCAATAGCAGTAACATTATTACCTTACTTTTTTGTTAATGATTATGTATTTGCAGACTGGTTATATAAAGCCTTAATATTCTTGGTAATTTCTTGCCCTTGTGCTTTGGTGATTTCTATTCCGTTAGGTTATTTTGGTGGATTGGGAGCGGCTTCTAAAAACGGAATCTTATTTAAAGGTGCTTCTTTTTTAGACACCATGACCAAAATAAATACGTTGGTTCTAGACAAAACAGGAACTGTGACGAAAGGTGTTTTTAAAATCAAAAAGATTAAAACGATTGGTTGGGAAGAAAAAGAATTTATGAAATACCTTTTTGCCATAGAAGAACAATCTACGCACCCAATTGCAAAAGCTATTTTAGAATACAAAGCAGAAGAAGTACATTTTAAAGCTACAGAAGTCTCTGAAATTGCAGGAAAAGGTTTAAAAGGAATCGTCAATGGAAAAACTATTTTAGTTGGTAACAAAGCTTTAATGATGGCTAACAAAATTGACATCCAACCAGAGGTTGAAACTATTGTAGAGTCTATTGTTTTAGTTGCTATTGATAAAGTATTTGCTGGCTATGTGGTTATTGCTGATGAACTAAAGGACGACGCAAAAGAAACCATTATCAACCTACATAAAGTGGGCATCAAAAACATTATAATGCTTTCTGGCGATAAAGACTCTATAACTCAAAAAGTAGCATCAGAATTAGGAATTAAAATCGCCAAAGGCGGATTATTGCCCGAGGATAAATTAAATGAAGTGGAAATATTAAAGAAAAACACTTCAAATAAAATCGCTTTTATAGGTGATGGAATTAATGATGCTCCTGTTTTAGCTACAAGTGATATTGGTATTGCAATGGGTGGCTTAGGTAGTGATGTTGCTATTGAAACTGCAGATGTTATTATTCAGACAGATCAACCCTCTAAAGTTGTAAAAGCGATAAAAATAAGTCGTGCTACTCGTAAAATTATTTGGCAAAATATAGCACTCGCTTTTGGTGTAAAATTAGTTGTAATGATTTTAGGAACTCTAGGATTAGCAACCATGTGGGAAGCCGTTTTTGCTGATGTAGGCGTAGCTTTATTAGCTATTTTAAATGCAGTGAGATTACAAAGAATGCAGTACGATTAAGCATCGTAATTACTTATAAAAACAAGATAAAGCCTCACTTAAACTGAAATGATTTCAACTTAAGTGAGGCTTTTTAACTTATTTACTCTTTAAACAAGACTACTCTTCACTTCCCCAAGGAGCAGTTGGAGTTTCTATTTCTTTAGTTATATCAAACTTTACAGAAAAATATCTATCAGAACCTATTCTTCTTAAATTGTAGGTGAAACTTGTAGCATCTAAAGTTACCCACCAAACATTAGTCGCAGCAGCAGGAATTAAATTTATTGTTTGTTTATCCGCAGGAAAAACTTGAAGATTAAACAACCCAACATTCGAACTCATACCTCCATATTGTGTAATCTCATATTCTGATCCATCTTTGTGCCTATGATCGTGTTTTAACTGAATCAAATTATCTTTATCCATTGTAAAAACCCACGTTCTAGATTTGTCATCACCAACAAAAAAAGGAATTCTAATGATATCATCTTCACAAGAACGAACATGCATTACCAATTTCTCTCCAGTAAAGCCATCTCCTTCTTTTCCTCCTGCAACGATTGTTCCTTGGTAAGATTTACCACAATGTTCTTTTAAAGAATTCCAAAATACTACTGAATTTGGTACCTCTTGCGCTATTAATGGCATTGAAAACAATAACAGCATACATAATATCTTTTTCATAATTTTTAAATAATATTTTTTTTTAAATATACATATTATCACAAAAAAAACGCCTCATTTTCATGAGGCGTTTTTAATATTGATAAAACTACTTATTTAGCAGCTTCTAAAACTTCTTGTACTTTATCAGCAGCTTCTTGAAATTCTGTAGCAGAAATAATTTCCATTCCAGAATTGTCAATTAATTCTTTTGCTTCTTTAGCATTTGTACCTTGTAATCTACAAATAATTGGTACCGTAATTTTGTCTCCCATACTTTTGTAAGCATCTACAACACCTTGTGCAACTCTGTCACAACGTACAATACCTCCAAAAATGTTTACTAAAATTGCTTTTACATTTGGGTCTTTTAAAATGATACCAAAAGCAGTTTCAACTCTTGCTGCATCTGCAGTACCACCAACGTCTAAAAAGTTAGCAGGCTCTCCTCCAGATTCTTTAATTAAATCCATAGTTCCCATTGCTAAACCAGCTCCGTTTACCATACAACCAACATTTCCGTCTAAATCTACATAGTTTAAACCTGCAGCTTTAGCTTCAACTTCAATTGGATTTTCTTCACGTAAATCACGCATTGCTGCATAATCTTTATGTCTATATAATGCATTTTCATCTAAAGAAACTTTAGCATCAACTGCCATAATTTTAGAATCAGATGTTTTTAACACAGGGTTAATTTCAAACATCGCAGAATCAGACTTAATATATGCAGTATAAAGAGCAGTAACAAATTTTGTCATTTCTTTAAAAGCAACACCAGATAAACCTAAGTTAAAAGCTACTTTACGTGCTTGAAAAGGCATGATTCCTAATAAAGGATCAATCTCTTCTGTAAAAATTAAGTGCGGAGTTTCTTCTGCAACAGTTTCAATATCCATTCCACCTTCTGTAGAATACATAATCATGTTTTTACCAGTTGCTCTGTTTAATAAAACAGACATATAATATTCATCTGGTTCAGAATCTCCAGGATAATATACATCCTCACAGATTAAAACTTGGTTTACTAATTTTCCTTCTGCAGAAGTTTGAGGAGTAACTAACATCATTCCTAAAATATCATCAGAAATACTTTTTACTTGGTCTAAGTTTTTAGCTAACTTAACTCCACCACCTTTTCCACGACCACCTGCGTGAACTTGCGCTTTAATTACATGCCAACCTGTTCCTGTTTCTTCTGTAAGTTTTTTTGCAGCTTCAACTGCCTCAGCAGGAGTACTTGCAACAATTCCACGTTGAATTCTAACGCCAAAACTGTTTAATATTTCTTTTCCTTGATATTCGTGTAAGTTCATCTGTAAATGTTTAATAACGGATTCAAAAATACAAATTCATATATAAAATGGTGCATAGTTTCTATTAAAAATTTGTCAATGCCATTTTTTTTATATTTTCTACAGAAATTTTATAAACAAAAAGTGTAACACTTTAACACTATGCACGTCTTTATGATGACGAACACTTAAAACCATTCTATCAAAATAAGCTAGAAATATTCGTTTTTAATGCACCTACAATCAACCAAAAATTATATGTTTAGAAAAATAACTTTATTGCTAATCGTAGTAATATCATCACATCAGTTAATTGCTCAGCAAAAAGAAAATCGAAAAAAGATTAAAACAACAAGAGTCAAATTAGCTCCAAAAATAGATGGTTTTTTAGAAGATAATTCTTGGAGAGATGCAGAAGTGTGTACAAATTTTGTTGATTTAAGACCCAACAACGGTAAATTAGTTTCAGAAGAATATCAAACAACTGTTAAAGTTATTTATGATGATGATGCCATTTATATTTCTGCTCAAATGAATGACCCCGACCCAGAAGGCATTCCGCAAGAATTTGCAACAAGAGATAATTTTAGTATTGCAGACTTCTTTTTGGTTACTATAAACCCTAATGACGACGGTCAAAATCCTTTTGAATTTCTAGTTCAAACTACCGGAAACCAAGGTGATGCTAAAGTTTCTAACGGAGATGAAGACTTTAATTGGAGTGCTGTTTGGGAGAGTGCCGCAAAAATTAATGATAAAGGTTGGGCCGTAGAAATGAAAATTCCATACCGAGCAATTCGTTTTGCAAACAGACCTGTACAATCTTGGGGATTTAATTTTCACCGAAGATTAGAAAAACTAAATGCACAACATACTTGGACTCACATTGACAACGCTGTTGGAAAATGGACACAATATGATGGATTAATTGAAGATTTTAGAGACATTAAACCTCCTACCAGATTAAATTTCTATCCTTACGCATCTGCAACAGCCAATACTTTTGAAGGACATACCGCCTACGATTGGAGTGTTGGTATGGACATTAAATATGGTTTAACAGAAAATTTTACATTAGATGCTACTCTAATTCCAGATTTTAGTCAGGTTGGTTTTGATGATGTTGAATTAAATTTAGGTCCTTTTGAACAACAATTTACAGAACAAAGACAATTTTTTACAGAGGGAATAGAACTATTTAACAAAGCCAATCTTTTTTACTCTAGAAGAATAGGTAGTGATCCAATAGATCAATTTAACGTAGAAAGCACTCTAACTTCGGATGAAGAAATTACAGATTACCCAAGTAAAATAAACATGTTAAATGCCATTAAAGTTTCTGGAAGAACCAAAAACGGTTTGGGGATTGGTTTTTTTAATGCCATTACAGAAAAAACAGAAGCAACTATTAAAAACAATACAACAGGAGACACCAGAAAAGAAGTAATAGCGCCTTTTACAAATTATAATATTTTAGTTTTAGACCAACAGTTTAATCAGAATTCTACGGTAACATTAATCAATACAAATGTTACTAGAGATGGCAAGTTTAGAGATGCTAATGTAACAGCTCTTGATTGGCATATAGAAACAAAAGACAGTAAATACAATGTAGATGGCTCTGTTAAAATGAGTAACATTTCTGATGACATTAACAACCCAAACACTGGTTATACGTTTGACAATAGTTTTGGGTATAATTCTGACCACTGGAATTGGGAACTAGGTTATAATTTTGAAAATAAAGATTTTAACCCAAATGATTTAGGGATTCTTTTTACTAACAACCAACAATCTATTTATGGTAGTATAGGTTGGCGCACACTACAACCTACTAAAAATTACAACTGGTATAATTTTTACTATTATAATAATGTAAATTTTCAGCATTTTTCTGGTATTTACACAGGTTACAATGCTAGCGCAGGATTTGAAGCTCAAACAAGAAAACGTTTTACTTATGGAGGAAACCTAAATTACAGTACCAAAGAAAAAGATTATTTTGAGCCGAGACAAGGATCTACAAGTGGTATTTATTTCTTACAACCAGAACGGAAAAATATAAACATTTGGATTTCTACCAACTCTCAAAAAAAATTAGAAATAAATTCTGATATCTATTATTCTGGTTACAACAACTACAACAAAGCTGCTTATGGCTTTAGTATTGCGCCTCGTTATCGATTTACAAATCAGTTTTCTTTACAATATCAATTAAATTACAATAAAACGGATAATGATTTAGGTTTTGTAGATGAAGTAAACACAAATATTATCTTCGGAAAAAGAGATCGAAAAAATTACACCAACACCATTGCTGGTAAATATAGTTTTAGCACCAATTCTTCTTTATCACTTAGCTTTAGACATTATTGGGGCGCTGTGAACTATAACAATTATTACAACCTAAACACTAATGGAGGTCTAGACCCAAACACCACCTACACAAGTCAAGATGTGAACTTTAACAGTTGGAATTTAGACTTAAATTACATTTGGCAATTTGCCCCAGGAAGTCAGTTAATTGCTTTTTACAGAAATGCTATATTTAATGAAGACACAAATGCAGATTTAAATTTCAGTAAAAATTTAGACAATTTATTTGAGCAATCTCAAAGACATACATTTTCTTTAAGAATCGTTTATTTTATTGATTATAATAAATTGAAAAATATATTTTAACTTCTTAAATAGTTCTCGATGCTTTTTTTATCTCTCAAAATTACTCGAATAGACATTTTAGTATTAAAGAAAGACAAAATATATTATAAATCTCGGTTCTATAATAAACGGATATTCTTCATCTATAAGGATATCCGTTTTTTTATGATCAATAATTAAAGTCTTTTTTATACATTCGTTACAAAGTTAGAGGTATGATAATAGGTAAAAACATTCACAAATATTATGGGGATGTAGAAGTTTTAAAAGGAGTAGATTTACACATTAAAAAAGGAGAAATCGTTGCTATTGTTGGTCCATCTGGAGCAGGAAAAACAACCTTACTTCAAATTTTAGGCACCTTAGACAAACCACAAAAAGACCAAAATTACGAGTTGAAACTAAATAACGTTTCACTAAAAAACCTCGCAGACAAAAAACTTTCTTCTTTTAGAAACCAGCATATTGGCTTTATTTTTCAATTTCATCAATTATTGCCAGAGTTTACAGCATTAGAAAATGTTTGTATCCCTGCTTTTATAGCGAAAAAAACAAAACAAGAAACAGAAACAAGAGCTAAAGAAATACTTACTTTTTTAGGTTTATCTCATAGAGTAAGCCACAAACCCAATGAACTTTCTGGAGGAGAACAACAAAGAGTAGCCGTTGCCAGAGCATTAATTAACAATCCATCCGTTATATTAGCGGATGAACCTAGTGGAAATCTAGATACTGAATCTGCTAAAAACCTACATGAATTGTTCTTTAAATTGCGTGATGAATTTGGACAAACCTTTGTAATTATTACACATAATGAAGAATTAGCAAATATGGCAGATAGAAAATTAACTATGATTGACGGTAAAATTATAGAATAGTGTAACATTTCTAAGTTTAATACTACTTATAAATAAACCTAGATAATGAAAGAAACCTTTAATAATGTAATTACTTATTTAAAAAACCCAGTACCAGGCATAGATCCCAATAAGAATACTGGCTATCGTATTAAAATTCTCTTTCACCTCTTTATTATTAGTATCATTACTAGTATTATAATAACACCAATATTCAGTGTGCTTCAAGAACTACAACTTGTAGATTTTGAAACCCATAAACTAGAAGAAATGTTTAAAGACATGTCTTTTATTCAAATTTTATTATTGGGCTCTATTCTTACTCCTATCTTAGAAGAAACTTTATTTAGAGCTCCAATAACGATATTCGTAAAACCAAAATCGTTTAAATATGCTTTCTATATTTTTACATTGATTTTTGGTTTTGTACATATTACAAATTTTGAAATCACCACAAACGTACTATTACTCTCTCCTATTTTAATCTTACCTCAATTATTAGTTGGTGGTTATTTTGGTTATATAAGGGTTAAATTTGGCTTATTATGGGCAATGCTACTCCATGGAAGTTATAATGGTTTTTTATTTTTAATGAGTTTTTTATTCGAATAGATAATTATGAAAAAATCTGAATTAAAAGAGTTTTTAGACGAGAAAGTAACGCTATATAACACTCCTAATTTTATTGAATCTGATCCAATTCAGATCCCCCATTTATTCACAAAAAAGGAAGATATTGAAATTGCAGGCTTTTTAACAGCAACTATTTCTTGGGGAAATCGAACTATGATTATTAAAAATGCCATTAAAATGATGGATCTTTTTGATAATTCTCCTTTTGATTTTGTGATGAATCATCAAGAAAATGATTTAAAATCTCTTGATAATTTTGTGCACAGAACTTTTAATGCAATCGATTTAAAACAATTTATAACGTCTTTAAATCATATTTATACGCATCACCAGGGATTAGAAAAAGTGTTATTGGTTGATGAAAAACAGACCGATTATAAGCATGCAATTCATCATTTAAAACAAGTTTTTTTTGAAGTTGATCATCAACAAAGAACTCAAAAGCACATCTCAGATCCTCTAAAAAATTCGGCTGCAAAAAGGATAAATATGTTCTTAAGATGGATGGTTAGAAACGATAATAAAGGGGTAGATTTCGGCATTTGGAAAACCCACAAACCATCAAATTTATCATGTCCATTAGATGTACATTCTGGTAATGTTGCTCGAAAATTAAAACTACTTTTAAGAAAACAAAACGACTGGAAAGCTCTTTCTGAATTAGATACCAACTTACGAAAATTAGACAAAAATGATCCTGTAAAATATGATTTTGCATTATTTGGTTTAGGGGTTTTTGAAAAATTTTAAAAGCCTTTAACCTTAAAAAAAAGGACAAATAAAACTGTAATTCACTTCTAATTCAACGTTCCTTTTCATCCCTTAACTTGCTATTTTTATTTTCGAATTAAAGGCTAATATTGTGGTTTAATTTCAAAAGATTATCTTACACATCTCTAACGTTATTTTATAAATTTAATTATTTTTAAATCACATCTAATTACCATAAATGCAATTTAAAAACCCAGAAATATTATACTTTTTAACACTGTTAATCATCCCGATTATAGTGCATCTTTTTCAACTACAAAAATTCATAAAAGTCCCTTTTACAAACGTAGCATTTTTACAAAAATTAGCACAACAAACACGTAAAAGTTCACGCATAAAAAAATGGTTAATACTTAGTACAAGAATGCTTTTACTTACAGCTATTATTGTTGCTTTTTCTCAGCCTTATTTCAGCAATAAAACAGCAAGTCAAACACAACATAATTTCATCTATCTAGACAACTCTTTAAGTACAAACACAAAGGGTATAAAAGGAAACTTATTACAAATAGCAGCCCAAGAAATTATAGAAAACGCATCAGAAAAAGATGTATATTCGCTGCAAACAAATTCTAATTTCTACGATAGAATAGATAAGAAAGAACTAAAAAACATCTTATTACAAGTTAAAGAAACTTCAAAAAAAATAGATTTAGCTACCATTTTATTAAAATTCGACTCCAAAACAAAAAACAAAACAAACACTTCAAATAACACCGTATTAATATCTGATTTACAAAACACTTACAAAAACGAGTTTACAAATGTAACACCCCCTTTTTCGGCCATAAAACTAGAATCTGTTATAAAAAACAACATTTCTATAGACAGTGTTTTTGTAAATAATTCTAATGCCAATAATTTTACACTCAATGTTCTTATTAAAAACCAAGGGGAAGCAAAAAGCAACATTCCTATTGCTGTTTACAACAACAATAAACTAATTAGCAAACTCTCCTCCTCTTTTAAAAAAGACACCCTAGAAACCATTCAATTTAAAATTCAAAATCTACCAGAATTTAATGGAAAAATAGCACTTAATTTCAGTGATACTTTCGCCTTTGATAACGTGTTTTTTTTTACTCTAAAAAACGATCAAAAAATCAATGTTTTATCGATTGGAAACAAGGCTAATTTTCTTGCTAAAATTTATACCAAAAACGAATTTAACCTAACAGAATCTACGGTTCAAAACACCAATTATAATTCTATTTTAAAACAGCAATTAATCATACTAAATGAAGTAGAAAATATTTCTGAAATCTTATCAAAAAAAATTATTGAATTTTCTAAAAACGGAGGAATCCTTGTAATTATCCCACATAAAAATTTGAATTTAAAAGCTTATAATTCTTTGTTTAAAAACTTAAATTTAAGGAAAATTCAACCTAAAAAAATAGACACTTTAAAAATTACAAATATCAATTTCAATCACCCTCTTTTTCAAAATGTGTTTTCAAAAAAAGTGACTAACTTTCAATATCCAACAGTGCAACACTATTATCCTATCACTTCAAATAACACAAGTACAATTGTAGCTTTTGAAAATGGCACTTCTTTCATTTCTGAAATTAAAAATAGAGAAAATAAGGTCTTTTGGATTTCAAGTTCCTTAGATATAAAAAATAGTAATTTCATCAATTCTCCTTTAATCGTTCCTGTATTTTACAACTTCGGAAAACTCAGTTTTAAACACCCAAAATTATTCTATAGAATTGCATCAGAAAACATTATTGACATCGAAATAAATACTGAAAAAGATAAGGTTTTAAAAATTTCGAATTCCGAAAATTCTTTCATTCCTTTACAACAGAAATTTCAAAACAAAGTAAGTATTACTACAAAAGAACAACCATTAAAATCTGGCTTTTATAACATCATAAAAGATGCGGACACAATTCAAAAAATCGCTTTCAATTATGCTAAAGAAGAAAGTTTGTTAAACTTTCTTGATTTAAACGAACTCAAAGAAACCAACAAAAACATTACAGTTTCTAATTCAGTTGCAGACGTTTTTAAAAAAATCAACAAAAAAAATAAAGTTCATTGGCTTTGGAAATGGTTTTTATCGTTGGCAATTGTATCTTTGCTATTAGAAATTTTGATTTTAAAATTCTATAAACCATGACCACGCTTTTAAAATCGGCAACGATTATAGACACTTCAAGCCCATATCATCAACAACAAAAAGACATTCTTATTACCGACGGAATCATTACTAAAATTGAGGATTCCATAGAGAACAATAATTACCAAGTGGTAGCACTAGATAATTTACACGTTTCTTGCGGTTGGTTTGACACCAGTGTATCTTTTGGAGAACCTGGCTACGAAGAACGAGAAAACATTAAAAACGGATTAGACGTTGCTGCAAAAAGTGGCTTTACATCTGTAGCAGTAAACGCAAACTCAAACCCAGTAATAGACAATAAGGCTGCCGTTGAATTCTTAAGAAACAAAGCAAACGGATTTGCCACAAACCTATACCCTATTGCTGCACTTACGCAAAACAGCAAAGGTATTGACATGGCAGAGTTGTACGACATGCAGCAATCTGGAGCAATTGCTTTTGCTGACTACAATAAACCAGTTGCAAACGACAACTTGATGAAAATTGCGCTTTTGTATGCTCAAAATTTTGACGGTTTGGTTTTCAGTTTCCCTAAAAACAACTCAATTGCTGGAGAAGGAATTGCAAACGAAGGTGTTAATAGCACAAAATTAGGCCTTAAAGGAAGTCCTACTTTAGCAGAACACATACAAATTGCAAGAGATTTATATTTATTAGAATATACAGGCGGAAAATTACATATTCCAACCATTTCTACCACAAAATCTGTTGAGCTAATTAAAGAAGCAAAAAAGAAAGGACTGCAAGTTACTTGTAGTGTTGCTATACATCATTTAACTTTATCTGACGATGAACTACATGGTTTTGACAGCAACTACAAGGTAAACCCTCCTTTAAGAACAAAAGCCGATTTAAAAAGCTTGATAAAAGGAATTAAATCTGGAGTTATCGATATTATCACTTCAGACCACAACCCAATTGACATCGAGCAAAAAAAACTAGAATTTAGTGAAGCTAAAGACGGAACTATCGGTTTAGAAAGTGCTTTTGGAGCAATTAATTCAGTTTTAAACTTACAAGACTTTATAGAAAACCTTACAAGCAAACCTAAAAGTGTTTTTGGCTTAGAAAACCATTCTATCAAAGAAAACTCTAAAGCAGAAATTACTTTATTTAACCCTGAACATAACTATACTTTTACAAGAGCAGATATTTTATCAACCTCTAAAAACAGTGCTTTTTTAGATAAAAAATTAAAGGGAAAAGCCTACGGAATTTACGCAAATAATCAATTAATACTAAAATAAACAGCATGATAAACCAAACAGTAAACGAAGGTAAAACAACAGCAATTATAAGTCATTTATGGGTTATTGGTTTAATCATTGCTTTTTTTATGAACAACAGTAAAAAGAATTCTTTTGCTAATTTCTATATCAGACAAATGGTTGGTTTAAACTTGGCTCAATTTTTAAACGGATGGATCATTTATAAGTTTATAGGAGGAACAGCAGGAATAATTGTAAGTGCTATATTATTAGTATTATGGGTTATTTCTTTAATTGGAGCCGTTAAAGGTGAAGAAAAAACGATTCCCGTAATTGGAGACCAATTTCAAGAATGGTTTAAAAACATATAATTATATTAAAAAGGAATATAAATGAGCGATCTACAATACATAGTTAGACAACCCAAAAAAATTGCTAAAAACCCGCCTTTATTAGTTTTACTACATGGCTACGGAAGCAATGAGCAAGATTTATTTTCTTTTGCTGAAGAATTACCAGACGAATTATTAATTGTAAGTGCACAAGCACCTTATACTCTAGGTGCCGGAAGCTACGCTTGGTACGCTATTAATTTTGATGATATAAATGGTAAGTTCTCAGATTTAGAACAAGCAAAAGAGTCTATAGATAAAATTGCCATCTTTATTGATGAAGTAAAAACAAAATACAACACAAATCCAGAAAAAACTTTTTTACTAGGTTTTAGTCAGGGAGCAGCTTTAAGTTACTCTTTAAGTTTTTTCTACCCAAATAAAGTGCAACACGTAATTGCTTTAAGCGCATATGTAAACACAGAATTGCTACCAACTGCTATTTCAAAAGAAATAGAAACTGATTATTATTGTTCTCACGGAACTGTAGACCAAGTTATCCCAATAGAATGGGCACGAAAAAGCAAACCTTTTTTAGATAATTTAGGGCTTAAAAATGTGTATTCAGAATATCCTGTTGGGCATGGTGTTGCTCCACAAAATTTTTACAGTTTTAAAACCTGGATTGAAGAACGTTTGTAATTTTCTATACTTAAGATAAACGAACTACCTAGTCTAATAAAACTAACGAATAAGATTAATAAAAACCTCAAACATTCGTTTGAGGTTTTTATTTACAAACAAATTAAATTCAGCAATAGACAAAATATAACTTTTTGTAGAATTTGAAGTACAAATAAAGACCAACAATACATACTTTATTAAATTATAACGCATGAATACACTAATAAAAGTAATTGACGCAGAAGATATTTTGACAATAATTCAGCTTTTAACAAAATTAAACACAAAAACTCCTTTAGACATATTAAAAGAAAGAGTTATAGAAATATCAAAAAATACAAATTACGAATGTATCGGGCTATATGTAGATGAAAAACTAGTAGGAATATCTGGTCTTTGGTACTCTACAAGACACTATATAGGTAAATCTGTAGAACCAGATCATGTAATAATTGACGAAGCCACAAGAGGACAAGGACTTGGAAAACAACTCTTTAACTGGATTGACAATCATGTTAAAAATAAAGGTTGTGAAGCTATTGAATTAAATGCATATTCTAGCAATCCTAAATCTCATAAGTTCTATTATAATGAAGGATACAACATCTATGGCTTCCATTTTTTAAAGGTATTACGAGACGATAAAAAATTTTATTAATTTTTTTCAAAAAAAGGTTGCAGATATTAAAAAACATGTTATATTTGCAACCGCTTACCAATAATGCGAAAGTAGCTCAGTTGGTAGAGCGTCAGCCTTCCAAGCTGAATGTCGCCGGTTCGAACCCGGTCTTTCGCTCAAAAGACTTCATATTTTCATATGAAGTCTTTTTTTTGCTTAAAATATTAAAAAGAATTTTTGGTTTTTTAAACCTCTAAATTCTTATCATAAGGAATACGATTTAAAATATGATTAATCACATTTACACGCGCTTCCGTTTTTCTATTTGCTCTAATTATTTTCCAAGGAGAAAGCTCTGTATGTGTTTTTTGAAACATCGCTTTCTTATACTCTGTATAATCGTCCCATAGCAGTTGAGCCTTTTCATCTAACTTGGTCATTTTCCATTGCTTTAATGGATCGCTTTTTATGTCCGCAAAACGTTTTGCTTGTTCTTTTTTAGAAATCGACATATATATTTTTACTAAATGAATTCCAGATTCTAAAATCATTCTTTCAAAATCATTTACCTGGTTCATAAAAATATTATACTCATCTTGGGTACAGAAGTCATTCACTGGCTCTATAACCGCTCTATTGTACCAACTTCTATCAAAAAACACTATTTCTCCTGCTTTAGGAAACTGCTCTACATATCTTTGAAAATACCATTGAGACTGTTCATCTTCGGAAGGTTTTGGTAACGCAACAATACGCATGTGACGTGGATTAATACGCTCTGTAAGCCTTCTAATAGCCCCTCCTTTTCCTGCAGCATCTCTACCTTGAAAAACAATAATTATTCTTTCATTATTATTAATCGCCCATTTTTGTAAACGTATCAACTCCACTTGTAAACTTTCAAGCTTTCTTTGATAATCTACATATCTAATGGCTCTTTCTATATATAGAGGTTCTTTAGACAACAGCGCTAATAAACCTTTCTTAGAATTTAATTTTTTTAAATTTTTAGGTGATATTTCCATATTAAATTTAATCTATATTAGTGTTAGACCTATAGTAACGCATTACAACATTAGGATCTGGTGTTAAAATTGTTTTGGCTTCCTTATCCTCGTAATCAAATTGAGATAAAACATGTCTAATAGCTTCTAGTCTTGCTACTTTTTTATCATTCGTTTTTATCATCATCCAAGGGCTATAAGAAGTATGTGTCTTTGAGAACATTTCTCCCTTATAATGCGTATATCTATCCCAAAGAATTTGACCTTGTTTATCAACAGGACTAAATTTCCATCTTTTTAATGGATTTTCTTTCCTTCCCTCAAAACGCCTTAGCTGCTCATCTTTACTTATAGATAACCAAAACTTAATGATAACAACACCATCCTCATACATCATGTGCTCAAACTCGGGCACTTGCACCAAAAACTCTTTATATTGTTGATCTGAACAAAACCCCATAACAGGCTCTACAACAGCTCTATTATACCAGCTTCTATCAAAAAAAACAATTTCACCAGGGTTTGGCAACTCTTTTATATAGCGCTGAAAATACCATTGTCCTTTTTCTATTTCTGTAGGCTTATTTAAGGCAACCAATCTACTAGAACGCGGATTTAGGTGCTCCATAAATCTACGAATATTACCACCTTTACCAGCTGCATCTCGTCCTTCAAAAATAATGGCAACACGCTGGTTGGTATTAGAAATCCATCGTTGTAATTTAACTAGCTCTATTTGAAGTAACCTTAGTTCTTCATTATATATAATCGTTTTTTTCACTTTCTTACAAGCCTCATTCTTTTCACCTATAAGTGCTAATAACTCTTTATTATTTTTAACACTTTGAAAGTCTTCTGAACTTAATCCTTCTTTAATTTCCATAAATTCTATTTACTAGGACTAAAATAGCTACTTTTTTTTAGAAATACATGAAAAAAAAATCATTTTAAATAAGTTATTTTATATTTGTTAATTATGAAATACTTAATACTTAGTCTAGCTCTCTTTATATCTTCATTTTCGATTGCTCAAGAAAAATTCTCAAAAGAAATTAGTCTTATTACAGATAACGATTTATATGTTTCTGCTCTTAGAGATCGATATTATACAAGTGGGGTTTTCTTAAGCTATAGCTATCTTTCTAAAAACAAAAAAGAGTCTTTAGAGAAACGAATATTAGAATGGAAAATAAACCACGAAATGTATACCCCGTTTAAAGCTACAGTGCAAGATGTAAGCAACCACGATAGACCTTTTGCAGGCTATTTATACGGAAGTTTTGGAATAAAAAGAGTCTATAAAAATAACCAAGTTTTTAACACCACTGCTCAAATTGGAGTAATTGGCGCTAATTCTTATGCAGAGGAATTACAAGAACTTATACATAACATTTATGGCTTTAAACAAGCGATAGGTTGGGAATATCAAATAAAAAATGCTTTTGCATTAAACTTTAATGCTGAATATTTAAAAACCATTGTAAAAAACAAGAATAGTAATTTTGATATTACTTGGACTAACAATGTAAATCTAGGGACTGTTTACACTAATATTTCTACGGGGGCGTGTGGTAGAATCGGACTAAAGCCTCTGCAAAATTTAGCAAATTCTATTGCGTTTGACACTAATCTAAATAATGAACAAACCAATTATTTTAGAGAAGTAGAATCTTTTTTCTACATAAAACCAACATTACGCTACGCAATCTATGACGCAACTTTGCAAGGAAGTTTTTTAAATGACACAAGTCCAATCACCAACGATTTAATGCCTGTCGTTTTTAACCTTGAATTAGGATTAAAATTTACAGCAAATCGATTTAACTTTGGATATTCGTTCCACTACAACACAAGCAAGTCTAAAGATTTACGATTTACAAACGGACACAGATACGGACGTATAGCCATTAACTACCTGCTACATTAAAATAGTTTTCCGAAACCGTATTTAGTTTTCTTTTTACTTTAGCAATATAATGACACCCGTAATAAAACGCAGCTTTAAAAAGGTTATTTTTAACGATGTGCAAAGAATCATTGTTGATAAATATTTGTAATAATGGATCACGTAATTACTCTTCAAAAAACTCATCTTTAAAACCAATTAAATATAATTTTTCTTGCGCTCTAGTTAATGCTGTGTACAACCACCTATAATATTCTTTAGACACACCCTCTGGTAAATAAGGCTGCTCAATAAACACTGTTTTCCATTGCCCACCTTGAGATTTATGGCATGTCATCGCATAAGAGAATTTAACTTGTAATGCATTAAAAAACAAATTCTTTTTAATCTCCATAAACTGTTTAGACTTCGATTTTAAATGTGCGTAATCTTCTTTTACAGCCTGATATAATTTGTTTGATTCATCATAAGTTAAAGAAGGTGATTCACTTGTTAAAGTATCTAACAATAAAACAGTTTCAAATGGCTGCATATCTGGATAATCAATCATACGGACTTCTACTTCAGCAAATTTAAAACCGTACAATTCTTTAATCGAAAATATTTTTAAAACTTCACAAATATCACCATTGGCAATAAAACCTGCGGTTGAATTTTCTTTTAGCCAAAAATAATTGTTTTTCACAACCATTATATAATCACCTGCAGAAATTTCATTTTCTTGCCCACGAATTTTCATTCTAATTTGTTGATTATATTCATTCGCTCTTTTATTAGAACGAACAATAAACGCTGTATCCTCTACTCCATCACTATCGTAGGCAGTAACTAACGCATCTTCTATATCATAACCATCATCTAACCGTACGATATCTGGAAAATTAATATCAAACTTAAAATTAATGGCATCATTTTGAATCATTAACCTTAATAAAGTTGCATTTGCAAGAATACCAGAATCTTCATGCTGACGCATTACTTCATCTAATTCTATTTCTGTTACGTTTTTATGATAATCATACACCAAAGTATCCTCTTCTAAAGCAGGACTGATATTTAATTTTACAGGAGGCAATTGTGCAGTATCTCCAATAAATATTAATTTACATTGATGCCCCGAGTACACATATCTGATTAAATCATCTAGCAAAGAGCCAGAATCAAACAATTTCTGGTTCTGTCTACTATCTGGAATCATAGAAGCCTCATCAACAATAAAAATAGTATTTCTATGTTTATTGGGTTGCAAAACAAACCCTACACCACCATTTGATTGTTTTTTGGGGAAATATATTTTTTTATGGATGGTAAATGCAGGTCTTTTAGAATATACAGAAATTACTTTTGCAGCCCTACCTGTTGGTGCTAATAAAACTGCTTTCTTACCAATAGCCCCTAAACTGTTAACATAAGCACTAATACTTGTTGTTTTTCCGGTACCTGCGTACCCTTTTAGTAAAAACAAAGCATCTGTATCCTCTGTAAAACTAAAATCACTTAAAAGATTTAATAATTTATTCTGTTTAGTTGTTGGAGAAAATTGAAATTTTTTCAATAATTCTGCGTAAAAATCGGCTGTTTTATTTATCATATAAAAATTAATACAACAAAGATACATTGAATTGTAAATAAAAGTTTTTATCATAAAAAAAAAATTGTAGATTTGCCTTAGGACTATTAAAAAAAATACTTAACAATGGGATTACTTGGAATGATTTTGGCAGCTGTTTTAGTTGCAATATTACTAGCTTTTATTATAGTTAAATTTTTACCATTAAAATTAAGGTGGATTGCCTCTATATTACTTTTGGCTTTAACCGCTTTTTTAGTTTCTAAGATATACTACGGTATTATGGAGCCTATTATTTTTAACAAAACCAAAGTGGTCAAGTACAGCAAAGTTGTAGAAAACTTAAAAATAATAAGAGATGCAGAAGTTAAACATTTTGAAGTAACAGGACAATACACTAAAGACAAAAATGCATTAATAAAGTTTATTGATACGGCACAATTAGCCTTAACAGAAACTAAAACTATTGTAGAGAAAGAAAACAGAGGTGGTGGAATTATTATTGATGTAGAAAAAAGAAAAACAGATACTATCGGTTACGAGCCAGTTTCTAAGTATTTTAAAGGAAAAAACTACAAAGAAATGTTCAAAGTACCTGGTGTAGAAGGAAAAGAATTTGAGATTGAAGTAGGAACAGTAGAAAAAGTACCAGGAATGGTAGTACCAACTTTTTATGTTAAAACGCCTAAACAAGACATTTTAAAAGGAATGAATGAATCTCTTTTAAAACAAGAATTAGAGCAAATTGCAACAGACCAAATTAAAGGAGAATATGTTTCTGTTGGTTCTTTAGATGAAGTTTCAACTGGTGGTAATTGGCCTCCATCTTATGATAAAAAAGACAGTGATAAAGAAGAATAGTAGAAATACTGTAACACACACAAAAGATACAAAGTTATCCATCCAATTTAATTTGGATGGATTTTCTTTTTGTATCATAAATAACAGTACAAAAGAAACAAGTTACTTTTCGGAATATGTTTTTAATGAAAAACAATTAACCCCAGAAAGTCTCTTAAAAAAAATAGAAGAAATATTTAAAACAGACATTCATCTACAAAAAGATTTTTCTTCTGTATTAGTTATTCATCAAAACAATTTATTTTCAATAGTACCTAATCAATATTTTTCTGAAGACATCCTTTCTGACTATCTTAATTTTAATATTAAAACATTAGCAACAGATTTTATTGCTTACGATGATATAGAAAGCATACATGCAAAAAATGTATATGTACCATATGTAAATATTAACAATTACTTATTTCAAAATTTTGGAGAGTTTGAATACAAACACCATTTAACTATTTTAATTGAAAAATTAATTTCGTCTAATAATTCTAATGAGAAAAAAGTCTTTGTCAATGTTTCTAAAGAAAATTACGATATTGTAATACTACAAAATAAAGAATTGCAATTTTCAAATTCATTTAACTTTCAAACAAAAGAAGATTTTATCTATTACATCTTATTTACATTCGAACAATTAAAACTAGATGTAGAAAAAATTGCTTTATTTTTTACGGGAGATATTGAGCCGGAATCTGAAATATACAAAATCACGTATCAATACATTAGAAATGTTGCTTTTTTAGAGAGTAATAACAAAATTTTTAATGAATTAGATGCTTCTAAACATTCTAATTATATCCTTTTAAATTCATGAGAATAATTTCCGGAAAACACAAAAGCAGACGTTTATCAGCGCCTAAAAACCTACCTGTTCGTCCCACAACAGATATGGCAAAAGAATCGTTATTTAACATCTTAAACAACACGTATTTCTTTGATAGTATTGCTGTTATAGATCTTTTTTCTGGTACAGGAAACATTAGTTATGAATTCGGCTCTAGAGGAACTAAAGATATTTATGCCATAGACGCCCACTTTGGATGTATAAAATACATTAATGAAACAGCAAAAACTTTAGAACTACCAATAAACACTTTTAAAAGTGATGTCTATAAATTTTTAGAAAAGACTTCTTTACAAGCAGATGTTATTTTTGCAGATCCTCCTTACGATTTTGAAGAAGAACAATTTTTAAAAATAGTAGATTTAGTTTTTACAAATAACATTCTTAAAGAAGAAGGGGTTTTAATTGTAGAACACTCTAAACACACCGACCTTTCTAAACACGAGAAACATAGTTATGATAAGCGTTACGGAGGAAATGTATTTAGCTTCTTTGAAAACGAATAATTTTATCAATTAAGATTTTATCCATAAAAAAAACACGGCATTTACCGTGTTTTTTTTTATGAATGAAAAATAAAATCGATCTACAAGAGAGACTTTATAATATCTGCAACAGTAATTCCTTCTGCCTCCGCTTTATAATTCTTTACAATTCTATGCGATAAAATAGGGATTGCTACTGCTTTCACGTTTTCGATATCTGGAGAAAACTTTCCATTTACAGCTGCATGTGCTTTTGCTGCCAAAATTAAGTTTTGAGACGCTCTTGGACCTGCTCCCCAATCTAAGTAAGACTTTACTAAATCTGTTGCTTCTTTAGATTTTGGTCTTGTTTTACCAACTAAACCAACAGCATATTCGATTACATTATCTGCAACAGGAATCTTACGTATTAGTTTTTGAATTTCCACAATTTCTTCTGCAGAAAATAATGGATTTATAGTAGCACTTTTATTACCTGTTGTACTTTTTACAACTGCTACCTCTTCTTTAAATGAAGGATATTCTAAATAAATAGAAAACATAAACCTATCTAATTGCGCTTCTGGTAAAGGATAAGTTCCTTCTTGCTCAATTGGGTTTTGTGTAGCCAACACAAAGAACGGTAAATCTAATTTATAATGATTTCCAGAAACGGTTACAGAGCGCTCCTGCATTGCTTCTAATAAAGCGGCCTGTGTTTTTGGAGGCGTTCTGTTAATTTCATCCGCAAGAATAATATTAGAAAAAAGAGGTCCTTTAATAAATTTAAAGTGTCTATTTTCATCTAAAATCTCACTTCCTAAAATATCAGAAGGCATTAAATCTGGTGTAAATTGTATTCTTTTAAAATGCAACCCTAAAGCATCTGACACTGTATTTACTAACAAGGTTTTAGCCAAACCAGGTACACCTACTAATAACGAGTGACCTCCGCAAAAAATAGATAATAAAGTGAAATTAACAGCTTCATGCTGCCCAATAATTACTTTACCTATTTCTGTTTTTAGCGCGTTGTATTTATCTACTAAGTCTTTTACAGCTTTAACGTCAGACATTATTTATTTACTGCTTTTTTCCAGTTCTTATCAAACGTACATTTACTATGTGTAGGTCCGATGTTAATATAAGTATCTTTTATTTTTTCTTTAGACCATTTTGTAATGGTTTCTTCTTTCTTTTTCTGAAGCGCTAATTGTTGTACTTTAACGTAATCATCAATAATATTTGCAACATGTGTATCTGTTCTGTCTTTCATTAAAATGAACTTAAACATTTTATCTCCAGATCTTTCTTCATCATAAAAAGGGTCTGTCATTTCTCCTTTTTTAAGATCACTTACTCTTGCATAAAAAGCAGGATCCATTCTTGTTAAATCGAATTTAGACTCTCCCGTAGAAGGGTTAATTATAAGACCACCACTATTCTTAGTATCAGCATCATCAGAATATTTTTTAACAGCTTCATCAAAAGTTAAAATTCCAGTTCTAATTTTTAAGACAATACTATCTGCTTTCTCTTTAAGCTCATTCATTTTTGAATCAGGAACGTCTGGTTGCATTAAGATATGAGAAGCTACTCTTGTATTTCCTTTTATTGCATGCAACTGCATGATATGATAACCAAATTCTGATTTGAATGGTTTAGATACTTGATTCACATCTAAAGTAAAAGCCATTTCTTTAAATTCTTTAATAAAAGCAGATTCTTTTGTCACTGTATATTCTCCTCCATTATTAGTAACACCAGGATCATCTGAATTAATAATAGCTTTCATTCTAAAGTTAGAACCTTCTTCTATATCCTTTTTAATTTCTAATAATTTGGCAATAACTCTTTCTGTCTCTTCTTTTGTAGGGACTGCTGTTAAAACTATTTGAGCCAATTCTATCTCTGCAGGAAACTGAGGTAATTCTCCTTTTTCTTTTAATCCATTATAATACAAGCGTACTTCTTCTGGAGTAACATCTATTTTTTCTGTAATTTTTAATTGTTCTTTTTCAATTAAAAGATTTTCTGTTTGAACTGTAGTCAATTCCTTTTTTAAATCTTCTAAATCATTAAAACCATAGGCTTTAATTACTTTCTCTATATTTCCGTATTGTTGTGTAAAGTATTGAATACTTCTATCTACTTTATCAGAAATTTCAGCATCAGAAACAGTAACACTGTCTACCACTGCGTGGTGTGCCATTAATTTCTGTTGCATTAATTCTTCTAGCATTTCGCAGTCTGTTATCTTTACTTTCCCTTCGCTTCTTACTTCTACTTCTTGCTTAAACTTAGCAATATCAGAATCTAAAACGATGTTTTTACCAATAACAACGGCTACTCCATCTATTTTTACTTTTTGTGCAAAAGTCTGCAATCCTAAAAAACCTAGAAAAAAGGTAAAAATTGAGGTTTTAATATATTTTGAAATTGTTGTTCTGTGTTGCATCTTTTACTATTATTTTTTCTATCTCTCTTAATAATTCAATTTTACGTTTATGTAAAATCATTTGTTCTATAGTTGGTGTTATATAACTTAATGGCGCAATAGAATTACGTTCTAAGACGTCATTTATAGCCACCAAATATAAACCTATTGAGTCTTGTTTTTCGATGAATTTTGTTTTTTTTAACAGTTTTTCCTTTGAAAAAGGCAGTTTTAACAAAATGTTATCTAATTGAGTCCAAACAGAGTCGTTAAATTGATGTGATTTAAAACTTAACTCTTGTTTTTCTAATCTTTCTAAATCGCTAACATCATCCGATTTAAAAAGCTTCAGAATATTCTTTTTATCTTTAATATTATTGTCTACATGAAGATATCTTATTTTAACTAGCTCTTCATTTAGTTTAAAGTTTTCTTTATTCAATAAATAATACGATGTCAACTCCTCTTCAGAAATTACAGTATCTAATTGTTGTTTTACCAGTTGTTCTTTAAAATTATTTATTAATAAGCTTTCTTTATAGTCTTTAACTAAATCATCAATTTGGTTCACCGTTTCTAAAGAAATATTATTCTTAGCTTTTTCTAAAAAGAGTCTTTTAATTGCCCAATTTTGAATATAGCTTTTCACCAACACAATGCTATCTATATTAGATATGTTTTTAGGTAATACATTTACCAAATCTTCTCTATAAAGCTTTTCTTTATTAACAGTAGCCACAATTTCTGAGGTGTTAATTTCCTTTTCTTTCATTGTAAAAAACTCACAAGAAGAAAATAACACTACACAAAAAAGAAAAGCGATGTATTTCATTATTTATTTTCGTAAAATTTAATTAATTTTTTCAACTCCTTTTTACTCACTTTAACTTTACTTTTCTTTCTTAAGTCTGCAATCCAATTTTTTTCTAAAAAGGTTTGGTAGTCATTAATAACCTGTCCTTTAACACTTTTTAAGTCTGTTGTTTTGTATTTATCAGTTTGTGTTTCAAAAAACTTTTGTAATCCAATAGAATCCTTAGAAGATTTTGTCCAAATTTTTTCTTGCATCAATTCAAAAAGTAACAAACCATCTTCATATTCTTTTAATGTATATGCGTATTCTGGTTCTGTATGAATTAAATTCTCTTTATAGTACGTTAGAATTTGTTCTTCTTTAAACATATCAAAAAGTTTAAAAACAGCTAAGTGCCTTCTATTTCTAATATAGCTTATAAAAGTTTCTTGCGTAATATTTTTACCATTGATACTAATAATAGTATTCTGTAATGAATCTTTAGGAATTGCTCTTAGATTTTTTCTATCTAAAATCTTTTTAGCTTCTTCAAACTCCGTAATAGTGTACTCTTTTTTTAATTTATTTACAACTGCCATTTCAGACAACTGCATTCTAGAGCTCTTTTTTACTTTTTCTTTTAATTCATTTTTTAATTCATCAAAAGACTTAATAGGATGTTTTTTTATCAATTGTACAATATGCCAACCAAAACGAGTTCTAAATGGTCTAGAAAAATCAGCTATATTTTCTAAAGCAAAAGCTGCATCATCAAATGGTTTTACCATTCTACCTGCACCAAACTTACCTAATTTACCTCCATTATTTTTAGATCCTGGATCTTCTGAGTATTGTTTTGCTAAATCATCAAAACTCTCTTTATTATTTAATTTGGCATAAATACTATCTATCTTTATTTTACCAACCGCAGTGGTATCTCTTATTAAAATATGTGCAGCTTCAATTTCTCCTTTAGATTCTTTTACGTCATCAACTTGTAAAATATGATATCCAAATTGTGTTTTAAAAGGCATAGAAACGTCGCCCACCTTAGTTGTGTATGCCGCAACCTCAAAAGGATACACCATACTAAAAGCAGAGAAATACCCTAAATCACCACCATTTCCTTTTCTACCTGTTTTAGGATCATCTTGGGCAGATCTATCTTCAGAATATTGTGCCGCTATTGCTTCAAACTTTTCTCCTTTTATAATTCTGTCTCTTAATTCTAAGATTTTATTATAAACCATTAAAGTGTCTTTTGGAGACGCTTCTCTTGGTAATCTTATTAAAATATGTTTTGCTTTTACTTGATTTTTAGTTCTAAAATAAGCGTCTTTTACCAATTGATCTATAAAAGTAGTGTCTTGCAAATACGGTGCAGAAAGCTGATTTTTATAAGATTCCATTTCTCTTTTATAAGATGGCAACGTATCTAAATTAATAGCATAAGCTTCTTTTACTTTTAGCTTATAATTAATGTATAAATCTAAATTTTTAGTAACACTTTTTGCTTCTTCATTATCAATAGCATCTAAATTTTTTTCATAGACTCTTTTAAATTCTGAAACAGTTGTTTTTTCACCATCTATGGTGATTAATGTTTTGTCTTTCTTTTGAGAAAAGACAGAAATGGAGACACTTAAAACAAATAATAAAACTATTCTTTTCATAAACGACTTAATTATAATGAAATGATTCCTTTAATTTTCTCAGCTTTTAAATAATAAGAAATTACTTTATCAGAACTTTCTATCTTTAATACGATAGAAACGCTCACATATTTCCCTGTCTTAGATTTTTTTGTGTTAATTACTGCCCCAGAATCATTAAATAAATCTTCTACCTCTTGAACCTGATTGCCATCTGTAGGTACAATAAATTTATACATATAGTCTGCAGGAAAGTTAGTTGTATCGTCTAATTGGTCTTTTAACTTTGTATAAAATTCTTTTTTATCACTCATAAAAACACTTCTTTATTATAAATTAATTATAAATAACAAGACACAAAATTACATTAAAAATTAGTTTTATAAAGGGAATCATTTATTTTTGTGAAATGCAGCAAAAAATAGTCTTAATAGGTGGACCCGGAACAGGAAAAACCTCCGTTATAAATGAATTAGTAAAAAGAGGGTGTTTTTGTATGCCAGAAATATCTAGAGAAGTTACTCTAGAAGCTAAAAAAAAAGGAATCGATCAATTATTTTTAACTGAACCTTTATTGTTTAGTAAACTGCTTTTACAAGGCAGAGAAAAACAATTTTTAGAAGCAAGTAAAAGCAACGAAGACCTTGTTTTTTTTGATAGAGGAATTCCGGATGTTCATGCCTATATGGACTTTTTTAAAACAGAATATCCTGCTACTTTCTTTGAAAAAAGCAATCTATACAAATACAGTAAGATTTTTCATTTCTCGCCGTGGGAAGACATTCACACGACAGATAATGAACGTTATGAATCTTTTGAAGAAACCATAGAAATTGATCGCTTTTTGATGAAATCTTATACAGATTTAGGCTATTGTATTATTAATGTTCCTTTTGGTTCTTTAAAAGAAAGAACCGATTTTGTAATTAATTCGCTTGCTTGCGATTTATGATTTCGCCTAAAGAAATATTAAAAAAATATTGGGGTTTTTCTGAGTTTAGGCCACAACAAGAAGAAATAATTACGGCATCCTTAGCACAAAAAGATGTCATTGCATTGTTGCCAACAGGTGGCGGAAAGTCTATTTGCTTTCAAATTCCGGCTTTAGCCAAAGAAGGTGTCTGTTTAGTTATTTCACCATTAATTGCTTTAATGCAAGATCAGGTAGAAAACTTAACGCAAAAAGGCATTAAAGCCACAACTATTAAATCGGGTTCTACACAAGATGAAATGATTACCTTATTTGACAATGTTAAATTTGGAAGCATAAAATTCTTATACCTTTCTCCAGAAAGATTACAATCGTACTTTATTCAACAAAAAATAAAAGAATTAAACATCAACTTAATTGCCATTGATGAAGCACATTGTATTTCTGAATGGGGACACGATTTTAGACCTTCTTACAGAAATATCAACATATTAAGAGAGCTTAAACCCGATATTCCTTTTATAGCTTTAACAGCAACGGCAAATCAGAAAGTTCTTGGAGATATTGCTAAAAACCTTGAATTAAAAGAACCTATACTTTTTAAAAAATCTTTTTTTAGAGAAAATTTAGCCTATCAAATTTTTACTATTGAAGACAAATTGCAACGTTTACTTCAAATTTTTACAAAAACGAAAACACCTGCAATTGTTTATGTCAATTCTAGAAAAAAAACGACTCAGATTGCTTCGTTTTTAAATGCAAATAATTTTAAAAGTTCTTTTTATCATGGAGGTTTATCATCCGTAGAAAAAAACATTTCTTTTGAAAACTGGATGACAGAGAAAACCCCCATTATGGTGGCTACAAATGCCTTTGGAATGGGAATTGACAAAGCTAACGTTGGCTTGGTGATTCACTTAGATTTGCCTACAAGTATCGAGAATTACGTACAAGAAACAGGGAGAGCTGGTAGAAATAGTAAAAAGTCATTTGCGGTTTTGTTATACAATAAAAGTGATGTTTTATTATTTAAAGACCGTTTAGAAAAAACGCTGTTAAGTATCAGTGAAATTAAAGAAATCCATAAAAAATTATATCAATATTTTAGAATTTATTTAGGTGAGTTGAGCGAAGAGTCTTATTCTTTTAACCTTTTAGAGTTTTCTAAAAAGTATAAGTATTCCGTATTAAAGGTAGATACTGCCCTTAAAATATTAACCAATAATGGAATTATAGAAATTAGCAATCAGTATAACAAAAAATCTACGTTGCAATTTATTGTGAATAGTAAAACGGTTTTAAATTATTTGGATAAAAATCCTATGATTAAAAACTTTACCAATTCCATATTAAGAACCTATGCAGGTTTATTTGAAGAGGAGGTAAAAATTGATGAATTTTTTATCGCTAAAAAATCGGGTCTCACTACTAATCTTGTTTTAGCTAATTTTAAACGTTTAGAAAACGACAATATTATTGAATATAAACCTGTAAAAAATGATACGGAGCTTGTTTTTCTACTTCCTAGAGAAGATGATTACACCATTAATAGATGCTCTAGAGAAATGAAGCAATTCATCCATCAGAAAAAACAAAAATCAGAAGATTTAATTGCTTTTATACAAAACAATACTATTTGTAGAAGCAATCAAGTTTTAAGTTATTTTGATGAAATAAAAACAGAAAAATGTGGCATTTGTGATGTTTGTATTTCAGAAAACAGAAAACCTATTAAAAATTTATCATCAGAAATACTATTACTATTAAAGGAGCAACAAGTTTTATCATCACAAGAAATTAGTGCCTCTTTAGTAGCAAATGAAAAAGACATTTTAATACATTTGCGACAACTATTAACAGATGATAAAATAAAAATTAATCATCAGAATAAATACCAATTAAACAACTAATTATGAAAGACATGCGTATTGTTTTTATGGGAACTCCAGATTTTGCTGTTACTATTTTAAAGCATTTGGTAGAAAATGATTATAATGTAGTTGGTGTAATTACAGCATCTGATAAACCTGCAGGAAGAGGACGAAAGTTAAATGAGTCTGCAGTAAAAAAATATGCTACTTCGGTAAACTTACCTATTTTACAACCTACCAATTTAAAAAACCAAGACTTTAATAAGGAGTTGAAAGATTTAAATGCAGATGTACAAATTGTAGTTGCTTTTAGAATGTTACCAAAAGTAGTTTGGCAAATGCCTAAATATGGTACCTTTAATTTACACGCTTCTTTATTACCAGAATATAGAGGTGCAGCACCAATACATTGGGCAATTATAAACGGAGAAACTAAAACAGGGGTTACCACATTTTTTATTGATGATAAAATTGATACTGGAGAAATTATCTTACAAGAAGAAATAGCTGTTTCAGAAACAGAAACTGTTGGTACATTACATGATAAACTAATGTTTTTAGGAGCCGATTTGGTTGCAAAAACAATAGACTTAATTGCTACGGAAAAAGTAACAACTACAAAGCAACCCGATTTAGAAGAAAAATCTGCATCTAAATTAAACCCAGAAAACTGTAGAATAGATTGGACAGATACTTTAGACAATATCTATAATAAGATTAGAGGCTTAAATCCTTTTCCGGCAGCTTGGACCACTATAATAAATGAAAAAGAAGAGATAGCTGCTAAAATTTATGCAATTAGAAAACAAAGCAATGAAGAAGAACCTCATAATTATACCATTGGTAAAATTATAGCCACAAAAAAAGAATTAAAAGTGGCTGTTAATGGCGGTTTCATTATTATTGATGAAATAAAACTATCTGGAAAGAAAAAAATGGATGCAAAAAGTTTACTAAATGGCTATACTTTTTCTTCTGAAGCGAATGTCTTCTAAAGCCTTTATCTGTAAGGTTTTTATAGGTTTTTGTGATTTACAACTACCTTTATTAACAATTTACACATATTTATTAACAAAAAGGTGCTTTTTTTGCACTCAAATTTGCGTAAACCCTTAATCCATCTATATTTGTTAAGCTATTAAGCAAAAAATATACAATTAATTTTAAAAAAATTTATTTATTATGAACAAGTCAGATTTAATCGATGCAATGGCTGCTGATGCAGGAATTTCTAAAGTAGCAGCTAAAGCGGCATTAGAATCTTTTACAGACAATGTAACTTCTGCTTTAAAAGGTGGTGATAAAGTTGCTTTAGTTGGTTTTGGTACATTCTCTGTTTCTAACAGAGCTGCTAGAACAGGAAGAAACCCTCAAACAGGAAAAACTATCGAAATCGCTGCTAAAAACGTAGCTAAATTTAAAGCTGGAGCTGGTTTAAGCGACGCTGTAAACTAAAACATATAGTTTTTAAAGTATATAAAAACTCTCTTTTTTTAAGAGGGTTTTTTTTTATGGAATTTTTTATTATATTTAACATAACTTTTACATATACAAAACTTGAAACTAAATAAAGGTAAATTATTAATTGCAGAACCTGCTATTTTAAATGATAGCGCATTTAATAGAACCATAGTCTTACTAACAGAACATACCGCAATTAATTCTGTTGGCTTTATCTTAAATAGACCTCTAGATTATACGATTAATGATCTACTACCAGAGATTGATTGTGATTTTCCTGTATATCAAGGAGGTCCTGTAGAACAAGATAATTTATACTTTGTACACAAAGTTCCACAGCTACTCCCGGATAGTATAGAAGTTGCCAACGGAATATTTTGGGGAGGAAGCTTTGAGTGTTTAAAAGACTTATTAAATACTGATACCTTAAAAGTATCTGATATTCGTTTTTTCTTAGGCTATTCTGGTTGGGGTAAAGAACAACTAGACCAAGAAATGAATCAAAATTCGTGGTTTGTTGGCGACAATGATTTCGAAAATATTTTTTCTATGGACAATGAAAGCCTATGGAAAAATAAATTATTACAAAAAGGAGGCAATTATAAGCTTTGGGCAAATGCTCCTAGTGATTTCAACTTAAATTAAACACCTGTAATTTGTAATACTTTTAAATTACCTGCTATTTTTTTTCCAACTTCCGTAGTAAATACTTTTTTCTTATAACCAGTAACTGGTTGAACACCAATAATTGCATTTGTAATAAATACTTCGTCTGCTTTTTGTACTTCAAAAGGAGATATTGAAGTTTCTTCTAATGTAAAATCTTTGTTTTTAGACAAAATATCAATCACTTTATTACGAATAATACCTTTTATACAACCTTCTGTAAGTGCTGGCGTTTTTATAACACCTCCTTTAATTATAAATATATTTCCGTTAGTTACCTCTACTACTCCCTTTTTTTCATTTAATAAAATACAATTGTCTAAATCATTTTCATCAGCAAAAATACTAGCCAAAGTATTCAGCATTCTATTATTGGTTTTTATGGTTGATAAAAGCCCTGAGTAATTGTAGAAATCTTTATAAACATCTAAAGAATAAGTTTCTTTTATCTGATAAGAACTTTCTGAAGCTTCTATAGTGTAATCTATTTTATTAGTTTTAGGCGTATACAAACCACCGTCTTTTCTAAAAATATTTAAACGAACTCTATATGTATTTGCATCACCTTGAGCTGCAACTGTTTTTAAAATTTCTTGTTCTAAAAATTCTAAAGTAAATTCCATAGGAATTTTCATACGTAACATTCTCATAGAGGCCATTAATCTAAAATAATGATCTTCCCAAAAAATCACTTTTTTATGCATCACTTTTACAGTCTCAAAAATGGCATCCCCATATTTAAAAGCTCTATTTTCTGATGATAATTTTATATTTTCTGGATTTAATAACGCTCCATTAAAGTTAATCATAAATACATTTTTTTTAGCCTTGCAAAATTAATGCTTTTTAAAATATTTTAGCATAAAAAAACTCAACAATAATGTTGAGTTTTATATTTTAATAATATGTATTGAACCACAAAATACTTCAAGTTTTTAACAGAATAATACTGCTACCTATTAAAGGTTAAAACTTAAGCACCTATAGTGTGTCTTAATTCATCAATTTGATTTTCCCATAGCTGTTTCGCTTCTTCTACATCATCTTCATCATCAGCAAAATCTGTAATAATTAAAGAAACATCTTTTGTTAAAGCATCTACTTGAATTTTAATTTCAAAAAAACTATCATCCCCTTCACTTTCTAACCATTTAAAACGAATTCGCTCATCTGTTTTCTTAGTAATTAATTCTGCAATTTCTTCTTCTCCTTCCCAAGTAAAACTATATTCTTTACCTCTAGAGTTAACTTTATCTGCAAACCATTCTTGTAAATTAGAAGGAGATGAGATGTACTGATACAACATGTGAGGTGATGCGTGAATTGAAATTTCTAATTCGAATTTTATTTTATCCATTATTATTTTCTTAGGTTGACAAGATAGTTAATAATTTTATTTTAAAAAAATTTAAAACACTTCTTGTCAGTTTGTAAAATTCTATTATATTTGCAGCCTCAAACAAATGGCGAGGTAGCTCAGTTGGTTAGAGCGCAGGATTCATAACCCTGAGGTCACGGGTTCAAATCCCGTTCTCGCTACAAGTAAAATCACCTACAAAACAACAGTTTAGTTCATGCTAAACTGTTTTTTTATGCATAACATTCAAGAATTCCTTACCTTTAACTCCAAAATTGAACACGATTTAGAACACGATTTGGAAAACAAAAAACAATTCTCTATTCCCAAAATATATTCTGCTAAAGAAAATTTATCAAAACGATGGTATGTTTATTTTTCTTTTAGATGCCCTAAAACGGGTAAATTAAAAAGAATGCAAAATATTTATGGAAAAGCAAATTTTTATAAAACAAAAGAAGAACGTTTAGCTATTTTAACTTCACATAGAAAAAATTTACTCATTCTATTAAAGAAGGGATATAACCCTTTTGGAAATAATGAAGAATTATACAATGAAATTAATCCTCCTAAGGAAGAAAAAGTAGTACCAAAGACAGCACAAAAAAAAACTATTGAAAAAATTGCTAAAGAAATAGTTTTAGACAAAAATATCGAAGAGAAACCTACTGATAAAAGAACAACAGAATATAAAAAAGATATTAATAGTCTATTAATTAATGATGCTTTTGAATTTGCTTTAGACCTAAAAGCAAAAGTTGTAAAAGAAAATACAATTTATGACTATAAAAGAAAAAGTATTCATTTTACAAAATGGTTAGCAGAAACGAAACCTGAGATAAAATATATTTCAGAAATTAATAGGCAAGACCTTGTATCTTACTTAAATAGTATCCTTTTAAATACAAGTGCTAGAAACCACAATAATTATAGAGTAGAATTAGGCAGCTTATTTCAAGTTCTTAAAAATAATGAATACGTTAAGGAAAATTATATTATAGGTATCCCTATTTTGAAAACTAAACCAGAAAAACACAAACGGTTTACAGAAGAGAAACAAATAGAAATATTCAATTATCTAGATAAAGAAGATAAAATAATGTCTTTATTTATAAAATTTGTTTCTTATTCTTTAATCAGACCCGTAGAGATTTGTCGACTAAAAATAAAAGACATTGATTTAGAAAATAATACAATGCAGTTTAAAGCCAAAAATAGTCCTTTAAAAACTAAAATAATACCAGACATACTTTTAAAAGAATTGCCCGATTTAAGTAAACTTGATAAAGAAACTTACCTTTTCTCTCCGAATAAGTTTGGAGATTTTTGGATAGCTACAGACAACAACCGTAGGGACCACTTCTCTAAAAGGTTTAAAATTGTAAAAAAACATTTTCAGCTAGATGGAGATTATACTATTTATAGTTTTAGACATACATTTATATTTGTTTTATACAATAACCTTCGTAAAACAAAATCTCCTTTTGAAGCTAAAAGTGAATTGATGTTAATAACTGGACATAAATCTATGACCTCTTTAGAAAAGTATTTAAGAAATATTGACGCTGAATTACCTAAAGATTATTCTAATTTATTCTCAAAATAATGAAAAATAAAAAGAATAAAAATAGTGAAATTTATAATAAGTTAAGAGATAAAGCTAGTTACCCTCTTGTATTTTACGCACCATTAGACTACTTCAGCCACTACTTAGAAAAAGAACAAATTCATGCTATTGAATGGTTATTTGATAGGATTGCCTATGCAAGTAAAAAAATGGAAGTTATATTTATGGATGAAAATGAAATTACGTTCGACATTCTAAAAAAAAACACAAAACTTAGAGAGAATTTGTTTGAATTAGTTGATTTACACAACGACTTAAATGAAAATCAATTTATATTTATTTTAGAAAACTATAAAGACCATATAATGGCTATGGATTATTTTTCTGACTTAATGTTAGGCGATATTAAGAGAAGATTTAAAAATGATTATCAAAAATATTACAGTCTATTCTCTCTACAATCCTCCTATTTTAAAGAACATAGGCAATCTATAGACAAAGCTTTTCCGTCTTATATAGAGAGGTATAAAAGAGAGATAGACCCTAATGCCTTTTTAACTGAAAACATCACTAAGAAAGAAAAAACAAAAAAGGCACCTAAAAAAAATAAAGAAAAACTAATTTCTGATCTCGAATCGCAAAATTTTCTACTTGAAACAGTATTTAACTTAGACCCTAAATTACTAAACCAAAGACTTCTTCAAAGCCTCTAATTCCACCCCTAATCCATTAAACATTTGCATAATACTACTCAATTTTAGTTCGTGTTCTTCATACTCTTGCGTATTTATGCTACAAGTAAATTTCCAAAGTTCTAAAACTTCCTCTAAGGGAACTTCATAAGACTGATATTCTCTGTTATCTGGTTTTAAAAGTAAACTTCCTTTTTCTTCAATTTGATCATACACTCGTTTGTAGGTCATACCATCATTTTTAGTGACTATGATATAAGACGTTCCATTTTTAACATCTGTAATATTTTCTACAAATTCAGCTACTACATAAGAACCATCTTTCATAGGCAACATAGAATCTCCTTTTATAGGAAAAGCTCTGTGTTTTCCTGTTGGTAAAAAAGGTAATTTTATTTTTTGCAATTGTTCAATATATTCAGGATCATCATAACCCAATAAATAACCAGCAGAAGTTTTTGCAGAAACCACCTCAATCAAATTTTCATTTTCAGTATCAACACTTATCGGAAATAGTACTCTTTTGTTTCCGACTTCAATAAAAGAAACATCTTTTGCTTTTGTCAAATCATTTCTTACAATAATATCTATTGGCAGCTTAAAGTAATCAGAAAAATCTATCAAAAATTCTATGCTAGGTGACGACCTACTCTCTTCATAAGAGCTTATTCTTGATCTTGTTACCGACAATTCTTCCGCCAAAAACTCTTGTGTTAGCCCTTTTAACCTTCTTAAATGTTTGATGTTTTTTGATAAACTACTCATAATGCTACAATATTGAGCAACAAATGTATGAATTTGTACCTAATTTTACACCGTGAAGAAAAATATTTTACATCTCGATTTAGACACTTTTTTTGTCTCTTGTGAACGATTGATTGATAGTCGTTTGCAAAATAAACCGTTGTTAGTTGGCGGAACAGGAGATCGTGGAGTTGTGGCTGCTTGTAGTTATGAAACAAGAACTTTTGGAGTGCATTCAGGCATGTCTATGAAAATTGCTAGAAAGTTATGTCCTGAAGCAATTGTTATTAGAGGAGATACGAGTATTTATTCTAAATACTCAAATATTGTTACAGAAATCATCAAAGAAAAAGTACCCATTTTTGAAAAAGCGAGTATTGATGAATTTTATGCAGACCTTTCTGGAATGGATGCTTTTTTTGGAAGCTATAAATATGCTTCTGAATTACGTCAGCGAATTATAAAAGAAAGTGGTTTGCCTATTTCTTTTGGAATGTCACAAAACAAAATCGTATCTAAAGTAGCAACAGGTGAAGCAAAACCCAATAATAAATTGTTGATTGATGCAGGCTTTGAAAAAGAATTTCTGGCACCATTATCAATTCGTAAAATTCCATCAGTTGGAGAAAAAACGTATCAAATTTTAAGGAATTTAGGTGTTGAAAAAATAAAAGTAATTCAAGAAATGCCTTTAGAAATGATGATAAGCGTTTTGGGGAAAAATGGAAAAACTATTTGGAAACGAGCCAATGGAATAGACAATCCACCCATTATTGCTTTTCATGAACGTAAATCTTTATCCACAGAAAGAACCTACACAAAAGATACTATTGATATGATAAAGTTAAAAGAAACCATTTTTGCAATGGCAGAAAACTTAGCTTATCAATTGAGAAAAGGAGATAAGTTGGCAGGTGTAATTAGTGTGAAAATTAGATATTCAGATTTTAACACGTATAACAAACAAATAAAAATTCCTTATACAAGTGCAGATCACATTATCATTCCTGCTGTTTTAGAATTATTTAAAAAATTATATCAACGAAGATTATTAATTCGATTGGTGGGTGTAAAAGTATCTGATATTGTAAGTGGTAATTACCAAATTAATTTGTTTGATGATACGGAGCAACTATTGGATTTATACAATGCAATGGATACCGTTAGAAATAAATATGGAGATAAAAGTATTATGAGAGCAGCTTCTATGGGAGCAAAATCTATTGGTCGTTTTAGCAATCCTTTTAATGGAGAACCTCCTTTGGTTCTTGCACATAGAAAACAATAATTGATTGCTTTATGTATTTAAACTGTCATACTTATTATTCCTTACGTTATGGTACGTTTTCGGAAATAGAACTACTAGAACTCGCAAAAGAAAACAATATCAAAAGTATTGCGCTTACAGATATCAACAATACTTCTGCTTGTATGAATTTTATACAACAAGCTAAAAAGTATCATATTAAACCTGTCATTGGTGTTGATTTTAGAAATGGTAATTCCCAGCAATTTGTAGCAATCGCAAAAAGTAATGTTGGTTTTCAAAATATCAATCAATACTTATCTGTTTTTTTAGAATCTAAAACCGATATTCCCGATACTCCAAGTTATTTAGAAGATGTATTTATCATTTATCCGTTTGAAAAAGTATTGCAGTTAAACATGATTTCTTTTAAAGAGAATGAATTTATTGGAGTTTCTATTGCAGAAATTAATAAGCTCCGTTTTTCTTATTTAAAGAAATTTGAAGATAGAATTGTGATACAACAACAAGTTACCATCCGAAATAAAAAAGATTTTAACGCACACAGATTGTTACGTGCCATAGATAACAATACTTTATTAAGCAAACTTCCTGCTACAGAACAATGTCTTATCACAGATGTAATACATGAAAGAAAAGAATTGTTAGCGTTTTATAAAGAGTTTCCTAAAAGTATTGCAAACACAGAAAAAGTATTGCAAGGTTGTAATACTTTTTTTGACTTTCACGAAGATAGAAAAAACCAAAACCTTAAAAAATATTGCAATACTTTTGAAAAAGATTGCAGTATGTTATTGCATTTATGTAAAAACAACTTACATAAACGGTATAAAAATCCAACTCAAAAAGTACATGATCGACTTGAGAAAGAATTGAAAGTAATTATCGATTTAAAGTTTGTTTCCTTTTTTTTAATCAATTATGATATTGTGAGTTATGCAAAAAGTAAAGGCTACTTTCATGTAGGAAGAGGGAGTGGTGCCAATAGTATTGTTGCTTATATTATTGGTATTACAGATGTAGATCCTGTAGAATTAGATTTGTACTTTGAACGTTTTATCAATCCTTTTAGAGCTTCTCCGCCTGATTTTGATATTGACTTTTCTTGGAAAGATAGAGAAGATGTTACCAACTATATTTTTAAACGCTTTAAAAACACAGCACTTTTAGCCACCTACAATACTTTTAAGTATAAAGCTGTAATAAGAGAATTGGGGAAAGTTTTTGGGTTGCCTAAAGAAGAAATAGATAAACTGAGTAAAAGTATTGCTACAGAGCAATTAGATGATATTGCCAAACTAGTTTTAAAATATGGTAAACTAATTGAAGGTTTTCCAAATTATATTAGTGTCCATTCTGCAGGGATATTGATTTTAGAGAAACCGATTCATTATTATTCAGCAACAAGCTTACCTCCAAAAGGATTTCCAACAGTTCAGTTTGACATGAACATTGCAGATGATGTAGGTGTTTTTAAATTTGATATTTTAGGACAACGAGGTTTGGCAAAAATTAAAGAAGCCTTAGAAATTATAAAAGAAAATAATCCTGATGATCCACCGATAGACATAACAGATGTTGAAAGTTTTAAAAAAGATAAAAAGATAAATGACTTATTAAAATTAGGTGGAGCCATTGGTGCTTATTATGTAGAATCTCCAGCAATGCGAGGATTGATGCAAAAACTACAAACCCAAGATTATTTAGGCTTAGTGGCTGCAAGTTCAATTATTAGACCAGGAGTTTCAGGATCAGGAATGAAAGATGAGTTTATAAAAAGACATCGTTTTCTAGAAAAAAGAAAAGAAGCGAATCCTATTTTGTTAGAAATTATGCCAGAGACCTATGGTGTAATGGTATATCAAGAAGATGTAATGAAGGTGGCAAGTAAGTTTGCTGACTTAACATTGGGTGAGGCAGATGTTTTAAGAAGAGGAATGAGTGGAAAATATCGCTCTCTTAAAGAGTTTAAAGCAGTAGAAGATAAATTTATTACTAACTGTAGAAAAAAAGGGCATAAAGATGCTTTAATTTTTGAAGTATGGAATCAAATTAAAAGTTTTGCTGGCTATGCTTTTGCCAAAGGACATTCGGCTTCTTATGCTGTAGAGAGTTATCAAAGTATGTTTTTAAAATGTTACTACCCTATTGAGTTTATGGTGGCTGTTTTAAATAATGGAGGTGGATTTTATTCAACGGAACATTATATCCATGAAGCAAAAATGCAAGGAGCAATTATTGAATTGCCCTGTATCAATAGAAGTAATCATCCTAACATTGTTATAGATAAAACTATTTATTTAGGTTTTGGGTATTTAAAAAGTGTAGAGCATTTAACTATTCAAAGATTGTTAACAGAAAGGCAATTATATGGGGATTTTACCTCTTTAGAAAACTTTATAGATCGTGTTGTAATTAGTATTGAACAACTAACCATTTTAATAAGAATTGATGCTTTTCGTTTTACTAATAAGACCAAAAAGCAACTATTATGGCAAGCTATTTTTAAATTGAAGGCTACCAAACAAAAAACAAAACAAGAATTGCTTTTTAAGACAGAACAAGTAAAGTATGAATTACCAAAATTAGAATCTCATTGGTTAGAAAAAGTCTATGATGAAATGGAATTGTTAGGGTTTACTGTGCATGATTATTTTAAACTAGTAACCGAACCTTTTTTACCAAGTATTAAAGCAAAACAAATGATTGATTTTACAAATCAAAATGTTTTAATTTATGGTTTATTGGTAACTACTCGCTTTAACAAAACATCTCAAAATAAATTAATTAGACTGAGTACTTTTATTGATCAAGATGGTCATTATTTTGATGCCGTACATTTTACAAATGTTGTACATCAATACCCAGTAAACGGAATGGGAATTTATGGTTGTTATGGGAAAATCACCAATCGTTATGGATTTTGTAGTATGAATGTAATTCAATCTAAAAAGATGAGTGTAGCGGTAGATCCGAGAAATTGATTTTATAAAAAAAATGTTAACTTTACCTAAAAGCTATGAAAAAAATCAACTTAACAATTTCTAAACTTCGTAATAAAAATGTTTTAGTAATTCGGTTTGCTTATAATAATGAAATAAAAGAACATCTTAAAAAACTTAAAAATGTTGTTTGGAGTCAAACTTTAAGGTCTTTTTATTCTGAACTTTCGTTAGAAAATTTAAGAATAGTTTTCAATCATTTGAAAAAACCAAATTGGACTATTGACTATATAGAATTACAACCTTTCATCAACAAAAGTAAAATAGAGGAAAGAAGAAATTCACACCTAATAGAACAACTACCTGATGTTTATCAATTAGAATTACAAAAGTTTAAAAAATGGTTGTTTCAAAAACGTTTTAGTAAAAATACTGTGAACACTTATGTAGATGTTACTACAACCTATATTAAATATGTTCTTTTAAAAAATGCTGAAATATTCTCTACAAAAATAGTGGAAGCATTTAGTTATGATTATATTTTTATTCCAAATAAATCAATTTCATATCAAAATCAATTTATAAGTGGAATTAAAAAGTTTTTTGAATACAAGGGATATTCTTATGAAGAAATACAAATTGAAAGACCTCGAAAAGAAAAAAAACTACCAATAGTGTTAAGCGGATCTGAAATAAAATCGCTATTTAACACCTTAACAAACCTTAAGCATAAGGCTCTTTTATGCTTATTGTATTCTGCTGGCTTAAGAATTGGTGAAGCTATCAATCTAGAAATAAACGATATCGATAGTAAAAGAATGTTAATACATATTAAACAAGCTAAAGGAAAAAAAGATAGATACACTCTTTTATCACCTGTATTTGTAAAAATTTTAAGAGAATATTATATTGCTTATAAACCAGAAAAATATTTATTCGAAGGACAAAAAGGAGGAAAATATAGTAATACAAGTGCACAAAAAGTATTAAAAAATGCTTTATTTAAAGCTGATATTAGAAAGAAAGCAACACTACATTCTTTAAGACATAGTTTTGCAACTCATCTATTAGAAAAAGGGACAGACATTAGATATATCCAAGAGCTATTAGGTCATAGTAGTCCAAAAACTACTATGATTTATACACATGTTACAGAACCAAGCTTAAAAAATATTAAAAATCCGTTTGATGATTTATTTTAATCACTTACTTTTATAAAATGGATATAAAGACACTAAACTTCTGCATATCCCACCAAAACGGAACAAGATCAGTATAAAAGCTCTGTATATAAACAAGTTGGCAACAATATAACAGAACGAATATGAAAAGAATAAGATTTAATAAACTCAATGATTGGAAAAATGGAATTCTACTAATTCTGACAATTACTTGTATGTTCTCTGGAACATTTGAAATCTTTGGAGAAACCAAAACTGAATGGAATAAGATGTTGGGAATTATTGGTTCAGTTGGAATGGTCATTTACTTTGCAAGAATGAGTTTTGGAAAATATTATGTTGGATGGAATAAAGCTGGAATCACGATTCGAATTAAATCATTTCTTGGGAAGTCATTTAATTTCAAAGATGTTAAGTCAACTGATTTACAAAACGGAATTCTGATTATTGTGAAAAATAACGGAAATAAAATTGAATTGGATTTAAGCGAAATTGAAAAATCCGATATTGATAAGCTGACTGAAATAATAATAGAAAATACTGTTGCCAACAACGTGTATAATTAATGGCTAGTTTTCGCCTACTTACGAAAATCCTCACGGATTTTCTATACGGTTTTTATTTGTTAAATTAGGTGCGTGGAACACGCCACAAATCATACACAAAACCGTTGTAAAACATTTACAAAAACACCCGAACTAACTTGGAAAAGTTGATAATTATCATAGGAATAAAGGCTTATCAATTATACTTTTGAGAAAACCGAAAAAATGGAAATTCTAAAACTTACAGATAAAAATATTCAAGACGAGCATATTTGCTGTGCAATAAGCGACAAAAAATGCAGAAACGGATATGAAAAGAAAAAAGAGTGGCTGAAAAAAGAATTTAAAAATGGCTACAATTTTCAAAAAGTTGACGTTCGAGGAAAAGTATTTATTGAATATGTACCGATTGAAAGTTCTTGGCTTCCATTAATCGGAAAAAATTTTATGGTAATTAATTGTTTTTGGGTTTCTGGACAATTCAAAGGAAAAGGTAACGGAAAAAAATTGTTGGAACAATGTTTAGCCGACTCAAAAGATATGGACGGAATTATTGCAGTTTCGAGCGATAAGAAAAGACCTTTTATGTCTGACCCAAAATTTTTCGAACATCAAGGATTTGAAATTATTGACGAGGCGCAACCTTATTTTAAACTTTGGGGACTAAAAACAAATCCTAACGCTAAATTTCCGAAATTTATGGAAAGCGCAAAATCTGGAAATTGTACGAATAACAAAGGAATTACAGCATATTATTCGAATACTTGTCCATTTACGGAATTTTACACAAATGAATTATTAAGAGAATACGCAAAAAAGAAAAATATACCTTTGGAAATTAACCACATTAAATCTCAAGAAGATGGTCGAAAAATGCCAATTCCGTGGATTATAAATAGTGTTTTTTACAAAGGAGAATTAGTGAGTTTAGAAATGAAAGTAGAAAGACATTTAAACAAACTAATTGGATAAAAAACGTTTTACAACACCGTATATAATTTATTGCTGGCTTATTGCCTACTTACGAAAGTCCTCGCAGACTTTCTTGGTCGGTAATTGTTTACTAAATTAGGTGCTTAAAACACGCAACAAACCATATACACAAACGTTGCCAACAAGCTAAAAAAACCGAACTAATTACCAAATTGGTAACTTTTTTTATTATCTTTGCGTCAAACAATTATAATGTGAGAGTAATCGCAAAACGAACTTTACGAGATTTTTGGGAAAAACACGCTGATTGTGAAGAACAATTAAAATCGTGGTATAGAGAAACTGAAAAATCCGAATGGAACAATATTAACGAATTAAAAAGTGAATATCCGAGTGCTAGTATTTTAAAAGACAATCGAATTGTTTACAATATTAAAGGTAATAATTATCGTTTGATTGTAAAATTTAATTTTGAATACAGAATATGCTGGATAAGGTTTATCGGAACTCACGCTGAATATGATAAAATTGACGCAAATAATATCTAATTATGAAAATATTACCAATTAGAAACGAAAAAGACTATCAAAACGCACTCAACAGACTTGAGGAAATTTTTGATGCAAAAAAAGGAACGGAAGATGGAGACGAATTGGAAATCCTGTCAATTTTGATTGATAAATATGAAAATGAACAATTCCCAATCGGAATGCCTGACCCAATCGAAGCAATTAAATTCAGAATGGAACAAATGGGAATGAAACAAAAGGATTTAGCAGAAGTTGTTGGATTTAAAAGTAGAGTTAGCGAAATTTTGAATAAAAAAAGAAAACTGACTCTAGATATGATTAGAAAACTCAACACTACTCTACATATTCCTACTGAAGTTTTAATTCAAGATTATTAATTGAAAAAAGCCAGTTGGCAACACCGTATATAATTTATTGCTGGATTTTCGCCTACTTACGAAAGTCCTCGCGGACTTTCTTTGTCCGTAATTATTTACTAAATTAGTTACTTAAAACACGCAACAAACCATATACAAACACGTTGGCAGTAATTCCACTCATTTCTGACAAAACTAATCACTTTTCGGAAAGGTTTTATCAAAACAAACAACTGATAATAAATATATTAAAATAAAATTACTAAAAATTAACACATTATATAATTCAAATTAATTTAAAAAACAAAAAAAATGGGAATACTAATGTCATTAGGAGTTGAAATAGTAAGAGCTATTAAAAACAGGAAAAGAGACCCTGACTACGAAGAGGTTATGAACACGACTCTTAAAGTTTACAATAAAGAAGATGTTCTTTTTAGAATAGATTATTTTTTAAGACTAGAAAAAAAATCAAGTGCTGAAAGGTATATAAATTTATATATAGAGCATCATAGTAAAGATGAGGAAATATCTAAAAGAGTTATTACACTAAATAATATGTAAAAGAGTGAGAAATTTTTATGAAATTTTGAATGTCAATGAGAATGTGACCGAAAATGAGTTAAAAAAAGCTTATCGAAAATTAGCTTTAAAATATCATCCAGATAAAAATAAAGAGGAAAATGCTCATAATAGGTTTATTGAAATAAACATTGCTTACGAGACTTTAAAAGATTTTAATTCTAGAATAGAATACGACAACTATTTAAAATCAAAAAAAGAGAGTACAGAAGTAGAAATTAATAATTATTCTAATAAAAAATATGAAGAAAAAGCTAAAGAATACGCAAGTATGTCTTATGAGCAATTTGAAAACGTATTAGAAAGTCTAATTTTAGTTGGAAAAAAAATTAAAAAAACTGCTAATATGGGGTGTGGTTGGATTTTGACTATTATATTTTTCCCACTTTCAATTATTTGTTTCATTGGTGCAATTTTTGGAGGTAACTTTAGCTTAATTTTTTTATCATTAGTATTAGCACTTTTTGGATATGGAGGTTATGCAATGGCTAAAGGAGAGTAATAAAATGAAAAATTAAAAGAAAAAAACTTAATATGAAAAAAAAATATCTATTAATTGTAATATTATTCTTATCCTTTAATACTTTTTCACAAAAAACGAAATGTGAAGATTTAATTAAGTATGCTAAAGAGGAAAGTTTTTATAATGAAGAAATAAGTTCATATGAACTTTCGGAATCTTCTTGGTTAAAAAAAGTTAAAGCTTATCATTTTAGAAATAATTCCACTTTAATAATAGCTGAAATAAAATTAAAAAATTCATATGAAACTAAAAAATATGTTTTTTGTGGTGTTTCATTTGATACTTGGGTAATTTTTAAAACAAGTGTAAATCAACACAATACAACATATGGGGAAAGATTTCATAAATATATTTTTAATAATAAATGTGATTGTAATTAGAAAAATATGACTTATCAAGAAGCACAAAAACTAAAGACAAATAATTCTCATATTGTTGGATTAAAATTCAATGAGGAGGTAATTGAAGAAATTATAATTCGCCCAACAAGTTTCGACCAATTTCAAGAATTTCTAAAAATCTATTCAGATACTTTAGACGCAGAAGAATCAATATTAGGTTTTACCAATGAAGATTTAATTGTGTCTGTAGTATTTAATAAAGTGGAAAGTTTGGAAAGTGGAATCTTTTTTCAAACACCTTTATTAAATTTGAAAGATGAAAATTTGAAGTTGAATCTATAAAACTACTGCCAACACCGTATATAATTTATTGCTGGCTTCTCGCCTACTTACGAAAGTCCTCGCGGACTTTCTTGGTCAATAATTATTTACTAAATTAGTTGCTTGAAACACGCAACAAACCATATACAAACACGTTAGGGCACATATAAAAGAAAAATCCCTCCATTCAATAACTTAACGCAACAAATCTAAATTAATAGATTTGTAAAATGGAATTAAAAAAACATAGACGATTAACTTTAAAAGAAAGAGTTATTATTCAGACACTTTTAAAGGAAAAAAAGACTAAATCTTATATAGCAAATAGACTTGATAGATCTCGTTCAACTATCGGTAGAGAAGTTAATAAATTTGTAACAGAACCAGGTGAAAAATATGATGCTGATTTAGCTCATTGGTGTGCTAAATCAGATTATTTAAACAAGAGAAATTTAGATAAAATAAGTACATATTCTTTACTTAGATATTTTGTATATAAAGGTCTTTTATTAAACTGGACTCCTGAACAGATTTCTGGAAGACTAAAAAAATTATATCCCAATGATCCGATAATGTCTATTTCGCATGAAGCTATTTATAGACACATTTATACCAGACCACAAGCCCGTTTAAACAAAAAGTTAATTAAACTATTAGTTCGTAAAAAAACAAGACGTAGAACCTCTAAAAAAAGACGTGGTGGTGGAAGTAAGATTATAAACCAAGTCAGCATTGACAATAGACCAGGGCATATTGAACTCAGAAATGAAGTTGGACATTGGGAAGGAGATTTAGTCATTGGAAAGAACCATAAAAGCGCCATAGGAACCATTGTAGAACGTAAAACAAGATTCACTTTAATTATTAAATTAGAATCTAAAAAAGCGGATGAAGTAGCTAATGAATTTTCTAAAATATTAAATAAATTAAATCCTATTTATAAAAAATCTATGACATATGACAACGGTATTGAAATGGCAAGACACGAAAAAATCACTAAAAAAACAGGTATGAAAATATATTTTGCTCACCCCTATTCTTCATGGGAAAGAGGAACAAACGAAAACACAAATGGACTCATTAGAAGATACCTTCCAAAGGGAACTAATTTTAATGAAATCGACTTAAAACAACTTCAAATTATTCAAGAAAAATTAAACAATAGACCTCGAAAAATTATAGGGTATAAAACACCAAAAGAAATGATGGATATTGAACTGAAATTTGTAGCTTAGTAACATCTAAAAGCTAAAACGTTTTGTTGCGTTACAACATTGAATCCAAGATCGTTATATCTACAAAAAATGAAATATAAAGAATAATACTTATTTTATAAATATGAAAAAAGAAATAGACTATACTAAAAAAAATACTTATGAAGAGGAATACCTTAAAGAATATATAGAAAGCCGAAAGTATATAGGAAAATATTCAATTGAAGAATACTATTCAATTTTAGATAATTACGAAAAAAGTAAAAACGTAGATTTAACTCAAACATTAAATTGGTTAGATAATAGGATAGAAAAAATATCAAAAGAAAAATATATAGAAAAAAAAGAAGTAAAAAAAATGATTACTAAAATTGCAGATGTTTTAGGAATAAAATCTAAATTTTTTAATAATTCTCACAAATTTTAATAATTTAAAAAAATATGGAAAATAGAGAATTATTGACATTTATCCTTGGTTACTTATTTGAATTAAAGCAAATGGAAAAAATACCAAGAAAAAAATTGAAATTAATCCAAAAATTTATTAAAGAATTTAAAATAGAGAAAGAGATAGAGGAATGTGATTCTATTGATAATACAATTGAATATCTTAAAAGAGAATCTAATAGACACAATTATAATAGACACAATGACCATAATAGCTTAATGGAAGGATTTGATTATGATGGAGACAACGACCAACAAGACCCAAATTTTTGGTAATTAAAAAACAAAATACGATGTTCAAACAAATTAAAAGATTTATTTTAAAGGAAATAAAAGAAGGTAAAGAAGAATATGATAAACAAAAAAAATTAGTCAAAAAAGACTATGACGAAATGAAAATGAAAATAAAAGAAGCCTATGAAGAATCTCCAAATGAAAATGAAAAATAAATTTTAAAAAATGGAAATTTTAGAAAAAGCAAAAGAAAGAATAAAAAAAGAAGTTACCTATATTGAAATTCGTACTGACTTAACAGACGACCAAAAAGACCCAAATTTCTGGTAATTAAAAAACAAAATACAATGTTCAAACAAATAAAAAAATTTATTTTAAAAGAAATAAAACTAGGTAAAGAGCAAATGGTAATCAGTAAAAAAGAAATCAAAAAAGACTATGATGAAATGAAAATGAAAATAAAAGAGGCCTATGAAGAATCTCCAAATGAAAATGAAAAATAAATTTTAAAAATGGAAATTTTAGAAAAAGCAAAAGAAAGAATAAAAAAAGAAGTTACTGATATTGAAATTCGGACTGACTTAACTGACGACCAAAAAGTTACACGAATTTGCACAGTTTTTGGAACTACTTGTGCTGCTATTGCTGTGCAACCAATACCTTTTGCAGACATTTTTGTTCTTACTCCAATTCAAGCTTATATGGGGAAAAAAATCGCTGATATTAGAGGTTTCAGTATTTCAGAAGCAGGCGCAAGTGAAATTTTTAAAGAGCTTGCTGGTTTAGTTGGGCTTGGGTTTTTATCACAACAATTAGCAATTGGTGCTTACAAAACCGTTTTACCTTTCATTTCTGGTTTTACAACAATTCCTTTAGTTTTTGGTCTTACATATGGTATGGGAAAAGTAATGGATTACTATTTTGAAAAGAAGATTAAAGGGGAGAAAATTGACCCTGAAATGATTAAAAGTATTTTTAAAAAAGCAAAAGCAGAAGGAAAACAAAAATCAAAAGAAAAAAAAGAAGAGATTCATAAGCAAAAGAATGAATTATAATGTCAACAATTAAGTACTTAAAAAAAGAATTCGATAATATTTTAATTGTTACAACATTAGCAAAAATTGCTTATGGAAGCCCCGAATCTTTAACTGAAAATGAAAATTATATTTTAGAAGCATTAAAAAGAGCTAACCATAACCTTAAAAATCAAACCACAGCGGAAATTAGTACCTATTTACAAGATTTTGACGAAAATCAACTAATAGGCTTAAGTAACAACGTAAAAGGTATTTTACACGAAATTCAATTTGTTGAAATTGAAAATAATGATGGAGACAGTATTACTGCTTCAATGTTTACAAATTCAAACCATCAAAATACAGACATTCTTTTAACAGACAATATCACAGGGGAAATAACAGAAATACAATTAAAAGCAACAGATAATTCTTCCTACGTGCAAGATTGGATTGATAACCATCAAGAAGGCGAAATTCTTATAACAGAAGAACTTGCCGTAAAAATGGAATTAGAAACAAGCGGAATCTCAAACGAGGAATTAACAACAGATGTTCACGATTTTGTAGACAAACTAATTGAGCTTGACGAAAATGATGAACTTTGGGATTATATTCCAACTTTGCCAGCAATTTCAGTTGCTATTTCTTCTTTTTATTTGTTTAAATTGTATCGAGAAAACAAAATAACTCTGAATACTTTAAAAATTAAATTTATCAAACTGACTGGAATGAAAGTAATGAAATTTACAATAATTGCGGGACTAATGATGATTCCAGTAATTAACGTAATTGTTGGAGCTGGAATTTTATTCAAACTATTATATGGAGCAGGAACATTAGCGAATAAATACGTGCCCTAACACCGTATATAATTTATTGCTAGCTTCTCGCCTACTTACGAAAGTCCTCGCGGACTTTCTTGGTCGGTAATTATTTACTAAATTAGTTGCTTAAACCACGCAACAAACCATATACAAACACGTTGTGCATAATCTAAGAAACCATCGAAAAAGAACATAAAATAAAGAATTTTTTTTGGCTGATATTGCTCGTAGTTACACTATGGATAATCAGTTGGATAGTCGTCGACAATTTATATTGTTCTGTGACCGATAGAGGTGCTTTTGGAGATAAGTTTGGGTTTATTAACTCTCTTTTTTCGGGACTTGCATTAGCAGGAATAATCTATTCTATCTTTCTTCAACAAAAAGAATTGTCTTTGCAAAGAACTGAATTAAAGGAAACTAAAGAAGAATTTAAAGACCAGAATTTTCAAACGACTTTTTTCAATCTATTGAAATCTCAACACCAAATAGCGAATGATATTTCGACTACGATTTTTGACTTAAAGTCCTACAATAAAAGGAACAGTAGAGAAGCTAAAGGACGAGATTTTTTCAACCAATCAAGATTTGAACTGCAACGAATCGATAATACATTATCAAATCCTAAATTTATAGAACATAGAGTATGGAATCCGCAAGGTCCAGAAGATGAACCTCATAATGAAGAGGAAGAAGAGAGTTTAACTAAATGGAGAAAAACCTCATTCACTTTTAAGTACTATAAAATTGACTCGGAACTTTGGGAAAGTTCTTCAAAGTTGAAAGGATTAGAAAGAGCGGAAAGACTTTATGCTATATTCTTTAATAAATTTCATTTCGTTATAGGTCATTACTTTAGACATATTTACCACATATTATTATTTGTTGAAAGAACAGAAAACGAAAGAATAGAAAGACTTAAATTAATTAAAAACCAATCGGAAAGAAATAAAGAGATTGAGAAAGCCAAAGCGGAATTTAAACAGTATGCGGAATTTATTCAAGCACAAATGTCTATTCCAGAACTTTTTCTTCTTTTTTACAACTCATTATCTTTTCCAAAATTACAGCGATTATTGATAAAATATAATACACTTGAAAATCTGACTATTGAAGATTTATTAAGCGAAGAGCATAATGAAATTGAAGGAATTAATTTGAAGAGTAGAAAGGAATTATTTAAATAAAGACTATGCACAACAATGGCTATAAGTAATTGCTTGTTCTCGCCTACTTCTGAAAATCCTCGCGGATTTTCAGTTTGGTGTGTACTTGCAAAGTTAAGTGTTAACCCACGCAACTACTCATAGCCGAGACCGTTGGGCGTCATTGAAAAAACACAAATAAACAGGATGAAATTTGAAATCGAAAACGGAAAAAATATTTGCTCTATAGGGCTTAGTGATATTGGTAGTTATATCCGTTTTAATTATCCTTTAACAGTTGTTTGGTATGATTGCCGTGGTTCTGTAGGAAAATATTTTTGTACCCTACCTTACAATGAAGAATATAGAAAATCAGTAGAAAAAACTCTAACTGATAATCTGAATAATGATTTTTCGGACAATATTGAAGACTTATATGAAATTTTGAAACCTTTATTACCTCTATTTAAAAATGGAACATATAGTTTGAATTTTTATCCGAATAACGAAAGAGAATTTTTTCAATATCAATCTTCCTATGATAATTTCAAAGAGACACATTTTAATCCTTTAGAAGTCGTTTTCGCTAACAAAACAACTAATGCCTCCAATTTAGAGCAAGTTATAAAAGACCATAAGGATTTTTTGAAAGAAAATGCTATTTCCAAAAAATACTATCCTTCCGAAATTCTGGAATACACAACAAGTGGAATATATACTGGAGACGAATCATTTTATGCTACTCAACCATTCGATAAAATAGATCAGAATAGAGTAAAGTACTTTGAAGAAATCATCAAAAATGGAGAAAGACCTTTTGCTATATTGTTAAATGCATACTTTGCATCAAACGACTATGACTCTTCATACTATATCTTAGATGGACATCATAAATTGTTAGCTTATCAAAATTTAAAATTGTCTCCTCCATTAGCAATACTGACTTATTTACCAAAAGACATCACCGAGATAGAATTTGATGCTGAAACTTTATCAGAAGTATTATATCCTTTTCAAATTGAACATATTTTAAAAAATTGGGATGAGAAAGATTTGTATATTGAGGAAACTCTCAAAAATCCCAAGAGCAATTTGCACTCAATCATTAAAAATGGTGAATATGAAGAATATCACGATAATGGACAACTCAAACACAAAGCTCTCTATATAAATGACAAAGTTGATGGAATTGCAAAATACTGGTATGATAATGGACAATTACAAAAAGAACATTACTACATAAAAGGCTTAAGAAATGGTACTTGGAAAGATTACTATAAATCTGGGAAGATACAATTTATTCAACCATTTAACAACAAGGGGCAATATCACGGAACTTTAGTTTCCTTCTTCGAGAATGGACAAAAAAGAATGGAACAAATTTTGGAAAATGGACAAAATATAGATGGTGTTTCTTATAAAGTTTGGTTTGAGAATGGAAAAATAGATTCTGAACTTACTTATAGAGATGGCAGAATGATTGTTCGCAAGAATTGGGGGAAATCGGGAAATGTTGTAAACCACGAAGTGTTTAACGAAAAAACAAATAGACTTAAAAAATTGGAAAGTCCTACAAAAAAAAACGAACGCCCAACAATATATAAAAGTAATGGCGGAAATAGTGTAAAATCCAAAATTAGTACAAACAACGAACCTAAGTCGTGGTGGAAAAAGTTATGGTCTTAAATCCGCCTCTACTCTTATACTAAACGTTGTACAACATACCCGAAATGAACAAACTGCTGACAATTTTACTTCTGATTTTCTTATTTCTGTCTTGTAAAAACGACAAGAAATCTGAATTGGAATTTTATGCAGAAAACCAAACTTCATTTTTCGATTTGAGAAATGGAGACTGGACAAAAAACTCGTGGATTCGAAAACCGAAGAATTTAAAAATGGTTCACGAATCATTTAAAAAGTTTGGTTACGACAAACTCGAAAGGCTGATTTTTAAAAGTGACAATGAATTTTTAATTCAAGGAATTTATATAAAACAAAATTTTGAGAATTTAATGGACAGTTTGGAACTTACCTATAACAAACCTGAAATACAGACAAAATATTACGCTGAATTTTGGAACCGAAGAAAGGCGGAGAAAAACGACTCAATCGTTTACGAAATTATCCAAGAATTTAACTCAATGAAATCGGAAAAAAAACGACTGAATTACGAAAACCAGTTTGTAAATGACACATTGGTTGACCTTTTAAAAATTGAGTTTGATAACGAAAATCTGAATTCTAAAAATGCGGAATCTGACTTTTACACCTTAAAAAAATACGGACTTCATCAATCGGCTTATAACCTACTCTATGAACGAGCAGAATATTCCGAAATGGATTTAGACCGACAAAAATTAAAACAAGAATTAAGTAAAATAACGGAATACAGAAACGCTTGGTTAATAGACACGGAAAAATAAGTACGTTGTACAACAACGGCTATAGTTCATTGCGGTGGAATTTCCTCTCGGAAATTCCTGCGTATTTGCTAACTTTGGTTTACGGCGGAATAGTTCTGCCGAACCATTCCGCAACGAAACCATAGCCAAGACCGTTAGGCAACATTAAAAAAAAATGCATATCAATAAAATATTTTCATACACATTATTACTTTTATTTTTTTCAAACTGTACTTCATTTGAAAGAAAACAAAACTCTTTAGAACTAAATGATTTAAAAAGAAAAGTTAAATCAACTACAGAAAGAACTTATCTGGCAGTTGAAAAGTTTGGTAAAACAGAAAAAGGAGATTTAAAATTAGAATATAGTTGGAGAAAAAATTATGAGAATATTTATAATGAAAATGGTTATTTAATTGAGCGGAATAAAATGGACAAAAATGGTTTGTTAATCTCAAAAACAACTGTTAAATATGATAAGAATAATGATGTTATAGAAAATAATCACTATAATTCCAATGGAACTTTATCTGGAAAAACAATTTGGAAATATGATGAAAAAGGAAATAATATAGAAAATATAGATTATGATAGTGATGGAAAGTATGAAAGCAAAATGATTAACACATTTAATAATAAAAATTTAGTAGTTCAAGAAAACTTTTTAAACTCTGACAATATTTTAATTTCAAAAGCATTATACGAGTTTGATTCTGAAAATAATAAAGAAAAAGAAGAGTTTTATTATAAAGGGAAATTTGACGACAAAAGAATTCTGAATTACAATAATAAGAATCAATTGATTTCTGTGAAAATTTTTGATTCTATTAATAAGCAAGTTTTCAAAAGCGTTAGAAATTATAACGAAAAAGATTTACTAATTGAAATAAATGATTTTGATAAAAATGAAAAAATAATAAGGAAAGAAAAATTTGAGTATGACACAAAAGGAAATTGGATTGAAAAAGTAGTTTATGATAACTTAAAACCAACTTTTGTCATAGTTAGAAAAATTGAATATTACAAATAACGTTGCCTAACACCGTATATAATTTATTGCTGGCTTCTCGCCTACTTGCGAAAGTCCTCTCGGACTTTCTTGGTCGGTAATTATTTACTAAATTAGTTGCTTAAAACACGCAACAAACCATATACATAAACGTTGTAATTCATTGTTCAGAAAAACGAAAACGGTTGAAAAATAAAATGAAGTTTGAGTTTTTAAAGTAAAAAAACACTCAAAATATTGAATTGAAAATCTTTGCAAATTTTACTCAACTTTGGAATTTTACAAGATTGGGAAACTGAATTTTGAGGGACAAAATCTCGTGAATAATTAAGTAGGCGGAATTGAAAATCTTTGCGGAATCGTAACGTTTGAATTAACTCAAGCGGGAAACCAAAAATGTGGAATTTATTGCGGTAATTTTTAAAAAAAGTATTTTAAAGTTAAAATGTAGGAATTTACTCACACGCTGAAAAGTTGAAAATGGAATCAAAACGTGCTTACTCAAATGTTTCACAACGAAATTACAACACCGTATAAAAAAAATTGCTAAATTAGTGCTTAATTTAAAGTAGTTGCATTTTTGCCAACTTCTGAATTTCCGCTGGAAATTCCTCGTTGACAAAACCGCAACTTTCTTTATACCAAAACGTTAGCACCAATTTGAAAAAATGAATAATTTGAATGACATAAAATATAGAACTACCTTAATTGTCTTCGCTACTCTAATATTTCAATTTGTTGGATGTAAACAGCTACCTGAAAAATCCGAAGAGACTGAAAAATTAAGTAAAGTAAATTTTCATCATATCCATCTAAATGTTACAGACAGAGATTCAACTATTGCATATTATCAAAAATACTTTGGTGCGACTCAAATAAAATATCGAGAGCGAGTGGATGCTCTTTATACGGAAAAATCGTTTTTATTAATGAACCTTGTCGATATTGCACCACCAACACATTTAGGTTCCAGTTTATGGCATATTGGTTGGTCAGGTGTGGATGGTCAATCTGAATTTGACTGGAGAGTCAATGAAGGAATAGCGGTTCATACCAACATTACACCTCTTGGTGATAATTTTTGGATGTACTTTCTTGGCCCAGAAAAAGAAGTCATAGAAGTTTATACTGGAAACAAAAATCATAGGTTTGAACATATCCACTTACTATCATCTGATGTTGATAAAACTATGAACTGGTTTGAATCCAATCTAGGATTCCTTCCAGTATATAAAGAAGCGAAGCAATGGCAGAATAACGAGCTTCGATGGAAATGGAATTTATTGACCGTCAATAATATTAATATAATTGTGTTTGGCAAACCAGTTGAGGAAGAATCGTGGTGGTCTAATGAAGAAATTAAACCAACAGATGGTAGCTCAATCGATCATATTGGTTTTTCAACTGAAAATATTGAGTTTCTAATGAAGAAAATGAAATCCGATGGACTAGATATTGTTCATAATATAAAAATTGACTCTATTCACGGAATGAAAAGTTTTTTTGTTAGAGGCCCTGACAGTCTATTAGTAGAAATAGTAGAGGAAAAGCCAATTCCTGAAGGTATTTGGCGTTGAAAATACTAAAGACTACACATTTCATTAAATGAACAACAGATTATATAAATGATTAAAAAACTGGTGCTAACACCGTATATAATTTATTGCTAGTTCTAGCCTACTTACGAAAATCCTCGCGGATTTTCTATTCGGTTTTTATTTGCTAAATTACGTGCTTAACCACGCAACAAACCATATACAAACACGTTGTGCCCAATTTATGAACGACAGTTACGAAATAGAAAAACCTGCCTCTGATTTAAACTTTTTGACAATCGGAATTAAATATATTGTATTATTCATTGTCCTCTTTTTGGCAAGTTGGATTGCCATTCCATTATTTGTATCTAATGGCAGACCGACTAGAGTAAACACAACTGCTGAACTTTTATTTGAAAATCCGTTGTGGTCGAGTCTGATAATTTCGATAGGAGTTATAACTTGGTTTATCTATCGGACTAGAAAAAAATATAAATTCGGAGAAGTTTACAAAATTGAGTTTAATGACTCGGAGCGCAAACTGGAAATTAAAACTATTAATCTAGCTAATAATAAGGAAAAAGACAACCATTACGATTATAAAAATTTAAGCTATGATTTTCAAAATAAGGAAGATTCTCTTTTTGGAAAACAAAGGATTTTAAAAATCAATAATTATGGCAGAACCGTTCACGAAATAAATTTTGACCGAACAGCTTGGTGCAGAAATGAACGGATTGACAAACTGATTGAAAAAATAAAAACTGGGCACAACAATGTATAACCGCAATTACGGCGGATTCGACTACGTCCGAATCCACTCGGAATTGCTAAAGCCTGTGATAAATCGAAAATTAACGCATATTAACCCGTAACTGACGGTTATACGAGACCGTTGCCAGTAATTAACGAAAACCGAAGAACTCAACACAAAAAGCGAGAAATGAAAAGAATATTATGGATTTTACCAATTCTGATTTTATTAAGTTGTAATGAAACGAAGAAGAACAAAACTGAATCAAAAACTGAATTGAAATTAGAAACTTCAAATTCTGAACCTGAATTTAAAATAGAATTTGACTCAACAAAAATTTCGAGTTTTACAATTGAGGAATCTGAATTTTCAAGCGCAAAGGCTTTAACTCGAAAATTATCTGATTATTCAACTCAAGAACTTAAGGATTTACCAAATTTTATAAGATTAACAATGTCAATTGTTATTCCATTTGACATTTCAAAAGAGAATCTTGAAAATACTTTAAAATCTATCGTTTATGAACAAACGGAAAAAAATAAAGATATTGATGAAATCGTAATATTTGCTTACGATGACAAAAATGACATTGGAAATGGATACACTTTTGGAAAATTACTTTGGTCGCCTAATGCAAAAACTGGAAATGTAACGCCTGAAATTGCAAAAAGTAATATAAGAACGAATTATAATTTTGAGATAATAATCAAAGACAAAGTTGGAAAAATAACTAAATCTGATTTGCCGACAAAAAGAGAATTGGAAATTTACAACGAAATTATGAGCGAAAAATATTGGGATATGCAAGAAGAACAATCTGAACCGATTATAATGAAAAAATTTAATATTAGCAGAAAAGAACTTAAAGAAATTTGGCTGAAAGTTGCAGCACATAAACTATAATAACTACTGGCAACACCGTATATAATTTATTGCTTGCTTCTTGCCTACTTGCGAAAGTCCTCGCGGACTTTCTTGGTCGGTAATTATTTACTAAATTAGTTGCTTGAAACACGCAACAAACCATATACATCAACGTTGCCACACATTTGAAAATAAGAACATTGAGAAAAATTTACTTACTGACTTTACTGTCAATTATTTTATTTAACTGCCAAAATAAAACTGAATTGAGAACCGATTTACAGCCAATTTATTCAGATTCGAAAAACGCTTTACAAGGAAACAATCTGTATGGAAAAGTTGAAAAAATTGAATATTACAAAACAACTTTTCAGAACACAGTAAATGAAGATAAACCTGTTCTGAACAAAATAGAAGAGTACACTGATTTTGGGGAATTAAAAAAAGTAGAATACTTCGATAATTATGGAGAACTTACACAAACTAATGTTATTGATTATAACAAAAACCAAGATTTCATAAAAAGTGTTTCAATTAACAAATCAAACGAATCGAATATTATTCAAACTTCGGAATATGATACTATCAAAAACACGAGTGAATTGAGTGTTTTCGTTAATGATACAATTGACCATAAAACAACTTTTTATTATGGAAAAAATGATTATCAAATAAAACGAATTTCCATTAAAGGAAATGATACGACCGAAGTTAATTTAGAATACGCTTTTGATAATAATGATAAAATAATATCTTCTACACAAAAAGAAAAAGGGAATGACAAATCAATGACAACTAATCTGTTTAAATATGACAATAACAACAATCTAATAGAATCGTCATATAAAACAGAATGGATAGAAATGATAAGCGAAACGGAATGGAAAGATGGAAGAATTTTTAAACAAACTTCTTATACAATATCAGCGGATTTAAAAAAGCATTTAGACAATATAACTGAATTTGATATTTTATATAATCCCACTAATTCAAAAGAATATGAAAACTCAAAATTAAATCGTGAACTGAAATTTACCTATGAATTTGACGAAAATGGGAATTGGATTAAGAAAAATGTATCAATGAAAGAACATTTTAATAATTCAAAGGAATTCGTTCCAATTTATGTGGATACGAGAAAAATAAGTTATTGGAAATAAAAAACGTGTGGCAACAACGTGTATAATTAATGGCTAGTTCTCGCCTACTTACGAAAATCCTCGCGGATTTTCTATTCGGTTTTTATTTGCTAAATTAGGTGCTTAAACACGCCACTAATCATACACAACAACGTTGTGTACAATACCCAATCTCGCTCAATGTAAAAGGAATGACAGATAAGGAAATAAAAGAATTAATAAATATAAACTTAAATGTTTTAGGGAATCGAAACGATAAAAGAGAGTCTTATCATTATTTTATTGATATAAAAGGAGAAAGAATTGATAGTGTAGATATTCAACCGAAAGTTATAGCAAATTATATGGAGAGATATGGTTTAATTTCTATTTATGGTGAATTTTGTACTTTAACAAGCAATGGAATTAGAATATACGAAAACAAAGGTTGGTTAAAGTATCTTAACGAAACAAAAGAAAAGGAAACAAGTAATAAAAATAAAGAAATCAGAAAAGAAACCCAAGAGGAAATAATCCGAAAAGGAACAATCGAAAGTTTTGAATATGGTAAGTGGGGATTTTATACTGCTATTATCGCTCTAATAGTGTCGATACTAACGCTATTATTGAAATAATTAACGCAACTAAACTTGTGTAAAATCTGAATTTTGGACTTTCAAAATCTATTTTTTTAAACCAACTCATAATATAAAACAGTAAGTATAGATAATTATATAAAGCCTGTTAATAACTTACAATAAACTATCTAAATCAAAAGCTGAATTTTACTGTAACTTTGTAAGAATCGTATTGATTACTCAAACCCGAAGTCTTTCCAATTAAAAACACAAAGATATTTAAGAGTATGAGTAATCATAGAAAAGAGCCTTTATCTCCAAGGGAGAAGTGGCTCAATTACGAGAGGTTAATTAGAAGTCTATTGAACTGGGCTTATCTAATTTACCGAGTATTTCTGAAAAGTTAATACTGAAATTACATTGAGTGTATGTTTTAGCGGACTACACTCTTTGTTTTTATAGAACAAATCTTTAAGCAGGTATGTTTCTATAAGTATCTTTATATTTAGTAACAGTATTGAGTTTTTTTAATTCATAATCAATACCATCTAATCTCTTGTTTACACTTGAAAATTCATTAATCATCTTTGTTTCCAAAGAACTAACATTTGTTTCTAAATTAGTTATCTTGCTATCTAAAGAATCAATTTTAGATAACAATGTTTTAATTAAATCTTCCATGCTTGTTTTTTATAACAAAAATATATCTTAATTAACTTAAAAAAGACTAAATACCGACTTTAACATATCTTTAACACTTTTATAATATTTACAAAGAACTTGAATAATAACTTAGCTTCTGAATAGTACTGTACACAACATCGTGTATAATAAATAAGGGCGATATTGCTTGTTTTAAATTAGTTAATACTTATTTTTAAAGTGCCAAATGAAAGGTAGTTTATACTTATCCCTTACTTACCATACACAAAACACGTTGTAAAACATTAACCAAAAATGCCGAAAAGAAAGCTGAAAACGAAATATTACATTCTTTTTATTGTTATATTAATAATTTGGAATTCTAAAGAAAGTATCGAATTTTATTATTTGAAAAATATAAAAAATGAAACTGGAATAAAAGTCATTGAAATTGACTCTTTGGACTACCTAATAAAAATGGGACTAATTTTTTAGGCCGCATTGTTGATAATTCGTTTTAGTTTTAGTTCCATTTCTAATGGTGTTAAATAATCCAGGCTTGAATGAATTCTCTTTGTGTTATACCAAGTAATGTATTGGCTTACTTTGTCAAATAATTGCAAGTAAGATTTAAATTTAAAGCGATACAGCCATTCGTGTTTAATAGTCTTGAAAAAGCTTTCCGCTACTGCATTATCCCAACAGTTCCCTTTCCTGCTCATGGATTGTGTTATATTGCTATTGAAAGAAAAGATATTAGTCATTGTATTAGCTGAATATTGAACCCCTCTGTCAGAATGAAATATGAAGTTATTTGAAATATCTCTTGTTCTTCTAGCATGAACCCAGGCTTTTAGTACTGTATTTTGAACCGTCATGTCTTCACTTAACGCCCATCCTACTACTTTTCTGTCAGCTAAATCTATAATAGTTGTTAGGTAATTCCAGCTGTTATTTACCCTAATATAAGTAATATCTGACACCCATTTTTCTCCTATTATTGAACTTGAAAATTCTCTATCCAGTTCATTTTTAGCCAATGGAAAGCTATGCTTGGAATCTGTTGTGTTTACAAACTTTCTTCTTAAAACACTTTTTAGTCCCATTTCTTTCATCAATATTGCGATATAAGAACGGCAATAATTCAGGTCTTCTCGTTCTAACATTTTTTGTATTCTACAGCTTCCATAAATCTCTTTACTGTCTTCAAAAATTGCCTTAATCCTTTCTTTTAGGAGTATTACGGAGTTTTTAGCTCTTACTAACCCCCTGTTCTTACGCCAATTGTAATATGCATTTTTACTGACCCGCATACATTTACACATCTTCTCAACCACAAAATCTGTTTCATTTGATAATATGAATTGATATTTTATTGGTCGCTCTTGGAAAAGATGCTTACTGCCTTTTTTAAAATATCACGCTCCATTTTCACATCACGTAATTCTTTACGCAGCGCTTTAAGTTCTTGCTCTTCTTTAGTAAGTTCCCTTTTCTTGGAAAAGTCTCCAGATTTAGCCTCATAATCCTTTTTCCAACGACTTATAAGGCTGGGAGCAACACCATAGTCCTCGCTAATTTGTTTTGCCTTGATTCCTGATTGCAATAGTTCTACTATTGTAACCTTTAATTCGTTATCGTATCTTTTTGCCATAATTCAAATATATAATTTATGACCGTAAAAATTCGTCACATCTAAACTAGACAATCCACTTCCAAAATAAAAACTTATTCTGAATTACTGAAAATTCCTGAATTAATAAATAAACCATCCTTTATTTACTTTAACACTAGATTGTCTGAAAAAAGACTGAAGTCTGACAAAATAGTTTTAAATGAAATGTTTGAAAAATTTAAGAATGAAAATATTAATATTATTTTTATTTCAAACGGTCTTGAAAGTGAAAATTATAAGAAGTGGTTTATAAAAATGAATAATCTCAATTTAAATGGAATTCACATAAACTTTGACAATTATAATCATTATAAAAGTTATTTAAAAACTGAAATAATTGATTTGAATGAAAGAACAACTTTCCCTCATTATCTTTTAGCTAATAAAAACGGAAAAATTACAGATACAGTTTTTGACGGAAAAATACATTTAGAAAAAATTGAAAATCTAATTGAATAAAAAACGTTTTACAACACCGTGTAGTAAAAATTGCTTAATTTTAGCTTAACCAAAAGTTGTTGCTTTTTTATTCACTTCAATTTTCCTTCGGAAAATAGCCGTTCATTAAAAACGCAACTTTCAATACACAACAACGTTGGCAACAATTTAATAATGAACTTCCGAAAACTACTTCTTACATCTCTAATTTGCTTATTATTTGCAAATTGCACGAACAATTATAGATATTGTGAAGTTTATCAATATGAAAATATCGACAGTTTAAATCAAAAATTAGTTAAAAACATTTCTTACAATAAAAATGGACAAATTTTAACTGAAGAATCAAATGGATTTAAAACATCAAAATATATTGGAGGTTCAAAATTTAAGAATAACTATTTCTATTCAGATAGCCTACTAACAAAAGTGATTACATCATACCCTAATGATGATAGTTTCAAATCAATTAATAAATACTCAAAAACAGGTATTTTATTATCTAAAGAAAATTATGACTTCAAGCAAAGATTAAAAAAAAGTGTTGATAAAGGAATTGGTCGACCTGACGGATGTACAATAAATAGTGATGATTATGAGAAAGAAAAATCTTGGCAAGAATTAAGTAATGTCAAATATTTATATAATAAAGACGGAAATAAAATAAAAATGATTACCAAAATAAATAATGGTATTTTCATAAACGTTTATAACTGGGAATATGACAATAAGAACAGAATAAGTAGCCACAGTTTTTATGAAGATGATGAAAATCTTATTTGGAAAGATGAATATAGTTATTTCAATAATGGATATAAAGTAATTAATACTTGGTATAACAATTACACACGACAATCAACTCATATTTATGAACTTGATGAAGAAAAAAGAATAATAAAAGAAACTGTTAGGAACGAAAAAGGACAACTGAAATATATTACAATTACTGATTATTTGAATAATAATTTAGTTTCCAAAAGGATTAGATATAATAAATTAAATGAACCAGAAGTAACACATATTTTCAAATATAAATAAAAACTGTTGCCAACACCGTGTATAATTAATTGCTTTGTAAGTGCTCATCTGGAATATTCCTTCGGAATATTCTCAGGTACGTCAAAGTTTACTAAATTAGTTGCTTAACCACGCAACTAACCATACACAACAACGTTGTACATAATTAAAACCAAAATCTGAAAATGTGTGAAATAGATTGGAATTTACTTTTTGATTTCATAAAAAGCCTATCAATTATTCTTGCATCTGGAGTAGCCATTTATGGAATTAATTCTTGGAGAAGAGAAACAAAATGGAAAAGAAAATATGAATTAGCTGAAGAAACATTATCACTTTTTTATGAAGTTCAAGATGCTATTTCAATAATTAGAAGTCCTTTTGGAAATACTAATGAAGGAAAAACAAGAAAACGGAATGAAAATGAAAGAAAAGAGGATTCTGAAATTCTTGACCAGGCGTTTGTAGTAATTGAGAGATTTGAAAATAATAAAGAACCTTTCTATAAATTGAGAGCTTTAAAATATAGATTTATAACAATATTTGGAAAAGAATCCGAAGAGTACTTTAACGATATTGTTAAACTTACAAACCGAATAATGACAGTATCTGGATTTTTAGGAAGAAGATACTGGAAAGACCAAGGAAGAAGAAAATTTACAGATCAACAATTTGAAAAACATCTGAAAAAAATGGAGGAATACGAAGCAATAATTTGGGAAGATTATGGAGAGAATAATGGTGATGAAATAAAAGAAAAAATAGAACAAATCATAAGCGGAATAGAAAAGGTTTGTAATTCAGTTTTAAGAAAGAAATAACTATGTACAACACCGTATATAATTTATTGCTGGCTTCTTGCCTACTTACGAAAGTCCTCGCGGACTTTCTTTGTCCGTAATTATTTACTAAATTAGTTGCTTAAACCACGCAACAAACCATATACAAAAACGTTGTACAGCATTAAACCAACATAATCTATGAAAATAAATAAGGTCGAAATTTCAAAATTTCGTTCGATTGAAAAAGGAGAATTTAACTTAACTAATCTCAACGCGATTGTCGGTCAAAATAATTCTGGAAAATCAGGAATTATGAGAGCATTAAATTCTTTTTTCAATCCTAATTTAGAACTTAGATTTTACAATGATGGCACGAACTTATTTAGTACTTCTTATTCTGTTCCAAGAATTATCATTTCATTTTCTAATATTTCACAAAACTCAATCTTTATAAATTATTTGATAAATGATATAGTTAAAATTAAACAAGAGTATAATAAAAAAAGAAAAAAACTTGATTATTCAATTTTAGACGTAAATAAAAAATATAAGGTTTTAACAGACGATGAACTTAAATCTCTTCATACAGAAATTCAATTTGTACTAATCCCATCTGAAAGAGGATTAATCAATAACTTAGAGAATGAAACAGGAGTTTTAAGAAATCTTTTTGACAAATTTTTCCTTGAAAATTATTCACAAAGAGACACACTCACACCTAAAGTGAAAAAAGCGTTTGAATATTTTAAAGACAAAGCACTTAAAAAAGTATCAAAAGGAATTGAAAGCAAATATTTAGCAAAAAGGGGATTTGAAATAACGATTGACAGCAAATATCCTTTAAGTTATGAATTATTCATTAATGATTTAGCAATTAAAATAAGTGAAGGAGACAGGTTTTTTAAACTAGAAGAATGTGGGAGCGGAATACAAAGTTTGGTAGCGATTTCAGTATATAAATATCTAGCTGAATTAAGTCATTCTAATTTCATTATTGGAATCGAAGAACCTGAAATAAATCTTCATCCTCAAGCACAAAAAGAATTGATTTATTCTTTGGTTGAGGAAAGTAACAATAATGATATCCAAATTGTATTTACCACTCATTCAACCGTATTAATAGACCAATTAGAACACTCCGATATAATTTTAATAAGAAAAATAGATTGTGTAAAGAGAAAGTTCAAATCTATCATTAAACAGTTGAGCAATACCTTTTGGGATGACTACAATCTTGACAAGTTAAAATACAATAAGTTCCATAGATTTAGAAATTCAGACTTCTTTTTTGCAAATCACATTTTAGTTACAGAAAGTCCAGTCGATTCCGAAGTGATTAGAAATCTACTCTTAAAAGACAGAATTAACATTGAAAAAAATGGTGTATCTGTATTAGAACTTGGTGGAATTACATCCTTAAAGTATGCATTTTATTTAATCAAGGAATTAGCTTTACCTAAAACATTTGTAGTTGATAAAGATTTTTTCCTACCATATTCTAACGGTAAAAAAAGTACTAGTCGTGATAGTAATGGTTTCTTTAAGTACAAAGACACTTTTAAATCAACCAAATTAATTCCTGAATTGTTACCTATAAAAGCAAAAAGAGATTTAATAGAGAAATACTTTTTTTCTAACCATACAAAATCTTTACAATTAACACCTGATTTTGATTTAATATGTATGAATTATAATTTAGAAATGGACCTTTTATCAACATCTAATGGTAAAAATTTGACCTATAGTTATTTAAATATTGACGAGGAAAACAGAAATTCAAATTATTTATTTGAAAACAGAGATGAAAGAATTAAGGACTTAGATGTGTTACTCAATATTATAAATAATTCTGAAAAAAGGAATTTACCTTATTCAATGAGATATATTATAAAAAGATTTGAAAATTTAAAATAACGCTGTACAACACCGTATATAATTTATTGCTAGTTCTAGCTTACTTACGAAAATCCTCGCGGATTTTCTATTCGGTTTTTATTTGCTAAATTACGTGCTAAACCACGCAACAAACCATATACAAACACGTTGGCAACAATAATGAGAAAAGCACTTTTACTATCAATATTATTTTTTTCAAATCAAATTATCTTCTCTCAAATTGAAAAAGATATTTACGAATTGAATTCAATAAATAATTTATTAACTGATGAAGTTAAGATAGTCATTGAACATAATGTTAGTGAAAAACAAACAGTATTTCTTGGAGAATCTGTGCATTATAGTGGTTCTGATTTTCTTGCTAAAACTGAATTTGTAAAATATTTGGTAACTGAACACGGTTACAAAGACATTGCTTTCGAAAGTGATTTTTTCGCTCTATTATTTGACCACAATAAACATAACTTATATTCAATGTGGAATAAGTCAAATCAATGTAAAGAACTCTTCGATTTCCTTGAAAAAAATAAAGTGACAATTTGGGGATTTGACAATAAATTATATTCAAGGTATTCATATCAAAATTTCACGAAAAAACTATCTGAAATTCTTAAAAAAGACGAATTTGAATTAAGCACAAAATTTACTAAACTTATCAAATTAATTATAAAGAATCAGTATGATAGTAGAAAGAAATTATCACAAAAAGAAATTGATTATCTAAAAGCATATATTACAGAACTTCAAAAAAATAAATTAATTAAAACAAACAAAATTTGGAATCAAATTTTAAAAAGTATTGAAAGTGCTATTGAACTTTATACTATAAAAGACAATTATTCAGATAAGAATAGAATTCCAATAAGAGACAAACAAATGGCTGAAAATCTTAATTTTTTAGTCAAAAATAATCCAAATAAAAAATTTATTGTTTGGCTTGCAAATGGACATATGTCAAAATCTAAAAGTACGTTACTGAATGGTCAAACTATGGGATATCAATTTAGAGAACTAAATCCAAATAGTTCTTATCATATTGCTTTTGGTTCAATAAGATTACCTGAAAGAAAAGAAAAAGACATCATAAAAGCTGGAAAAAAAAGTAATAATATTTTGTCTCTTTTGCCTTCTCTTGAAAGGAATTATTTTCTAGATGCGAAAAAAATAATATCAAAAAATATAGAATTAAGAAATAAATTTTTTAATGATATGTATATTTTTAATTTACCAAATGACAAAACAAAATTACTGAATCACTTTGATACTCTTGTTTTCATAGCAAGAGGAGAAGAAGTTAAATATGAAAAATAAATTACAGTTGCCAACACCGTGTAAAATTAATTGCTGGTTTTAGCCAATTTACGAAAGTCCTTGCGGACTTTCTATCTGTGATTTATTTACTAACTTAAGTGCTTAAAACACGCAACTAATCTTACACAAAAACGTTGTGCTTAATACGAAAAACGACACGGAAAAAACATTAATAAAAAATTATGAACGATTTAAATATTCTTGACAAACCAAAAATTCATTCAGAAATTGAGAATAAATCTAAAGAAATAGGATTTACAATGCCTTCTGACTTACACATCGGAACATTTCTAAAAACACTTATAACATCTAAACCTAAATCAACTTTATTGGAATTAGGAACTGGAATTGGATTATCACTCTCTTGGATGATAGACGGAATGGACTCTGAATCTAGATTAATTAGTATTGACAATGACCCTAAATTGATTGAGATAGCTAAAAATTATTTCGGACAAGATAAACGAGTGGAAATAATATGTGCAGACGGAACTGAATGGATAAAAAATCACAATGAAGATAAATTCGATTTAGTTTTTGCAGACGCTTGGCCTGGAAAATATAGTGAGATTGAGGAAATTCTTGATATGATAAAAGTTGGTGGATTATATATAATTGACGATATGTTAGCTCAACCAAATTGGCCAGATGGACATCAAGAAAATGTTGACAAATTAATTGAATATTTAGAAAACAGAAAAGATTTCAATTTGACAAAAATGAATTGGTCAACTGGAATTATAATTGCAACAAAAAAGTACTAAGCACAACATTGTATATAAAAAATTGCTTTTTTGTGCTTAACCAATGTTAGTTGCTTTGTTTGCTAGCTTCTGATTTTCCTTCGGAAAATCCTCGCACACAAACACGCAACTTTCCATATACGTAACCGTTGCCAGTAATTTAAGCCGAAACGTGAAAATTACATTGAAAAATATAGATTAATCGTATTTTATATATTAAATTCACAAATAAATCAAGTAACAAATCAAATTTTGAATTTTGTTTGTAACTAAATAAAATAAAGGTCTTCACTAAAAGAAGCGTGGACAGGTGTCCAACTGAAGCAATTCAGTTTTGTCGGGTTCGATTCCCGGCCGAAGGAGTATTAAAAGTCTTTCTTCGGCCGTGATTCTTCCCAATTAATCAACTATGACAGAAGAAGAAATAAGAAATTACTTTGATTATCACAATTCCAATATGAAATCCTTGAAAATTGGATATATTGAAATGCGCAATCAAATAAAATCATTTTATAAGTCTACTGATAAAAATGGAACGCTAATTTATAGCTTACAAGATACCGACATAAAAAAAATTCGATTACAAGAAAAGGAGTTATCTTTTAGTCGAATATTGTCAGGAATACAAGTTTCTTGGGCAGAAGAGAGCTTAAAACGGTTATTATACGAAAAAGACCTATTGAACGATAATCAACGAAATTATATACTCAATAAACCGTTAATTGAAAAATGGTTAGAAATATTTAAAATTGTTTTTTGTTTTGCTTATGATTTAACACCTGACAATGATGAATTTTGTACTCAAGTAAACATTAGAGGAGAAAGACATAATCTTGGGAATAAACTAGTTCAACAATACTTAACGTTACGGAGAATTATATCTGAAAATTTAACACCAAATTTTGCAATTAGAAACAAGGTTCAACACGGAGAATGGAATTTTGCTTTTGAAGCACCAATTTCAGAAGTTTTCAGTCAAAGATTAACCGATAAAATAAACAAGGAAAACATCATAACAACAACATCAAGATATAATATAGTAAATTCAGTATACAATATGATTGTCGATTTAGGAAGGTTTAGAAGTGATAGCTTTAAACTTGACTCAATTACAACGCCATTTGAATATTTTTATGATGATTATCTAAAAAAAATAAACTTTGAAATTAAGAAAATAGAATCCTGCGATTTAGAAAAGTTTATTAACGATATAGTTCAAAGACAAATTAGAGGATTAGAATATAGAAATAGAACATAAAAAAACTACTGGCAACACCGTATATAATTTATTGCTAGCTTCTCGCCTACTTACGAAAGTCCTCGCGGACTTTCTTGGTCGGTAATTATTTACTAAATTAGTTGCTTAAACCACGCAACAAACCATATACAAACACGTTGTAAAACATTTAAAAATGAAAAATATTTCCAAAAAGATTATTCTGAATTTATTAGTAATTCTATGTTATACTGAAGTTTATTCTCAAACCTTACCACCTGTTGAAAACGATGATTTGAGATCTTCGATTTGTAGGGCTGCATATCTTGCTTTGCATGGACCTACACCTGTTGTTTCGTTTGAAAGCGTAATATTAAAAAAAATACAAGTTGACTTTGATGACCCAAATAAATTTTATAAAATTTCCGAATTTTTGAATGATAATCATAAAAACTTAATTTGTGGAGATGACTCAAATACAAAACACAGAAAAAATGAGCATATTTTTAAAAGAATGATCGCTTTACAAGACTATGCATATATAGATCATTTAGCAGAAAATGATGAACTCTATTCAATTAATTGGAAATTATATGAAATTATTGAGGGTAAAAAAGAAACTATTTTAGATTATGTCAATATGATTATTGCAGATAAAGAAAAGTTCAATGAATATGACGAAGATGGTTTGTTTGAATTAAGGGATATGCTAATTGAAATGGGAGTTAAAAAAGGAAGTGAACTTTAAAATTAATGATTCGAAAATAAAACGTTTTACAACAACGTATATAAAAAATACCGCGAGTAGTTGCTAACACAAAGGTTCGTTCATTTTTAGGAAGTCGACAAATTTTTAAATTTGACGATTTCCCAAAAAATAAAATAAATAGTAAAATCTAAAAATTTGGCTTGTGTTTCATCCGAATAGTTATCGCTTATTTTCAGCGCTACTTTTCATATACATAACCGTTATAGCCCATTTAAAAAAACCGATGGATACCAAAGCTAAAAAAATTTTAATAAATACATTTTGGACCAGTTCTGGTTGGAGAGATGAAAAAATTACTGGCACAAAAGATTTTGAATATGCGAAATCAAAAGGAGTAATGTTTGAAAAAATCACAATCGACCACGAAGAATTGGGGAGAAAATTATTGAAAGTTTATGATAAAATTGACAAGCAACAAGTTGTTGACTTTTTTATCGCAAGTTTGACTTCAAGAAAATTAGAATATCGTTCGTTTCTTTCGAGTTTTGCAATTGCTCGAGTTTTTAAAACACATAAATTCCAATCAACTGATTACAAAATTTGTAAAAATTGCGGAATTTATAATAAGGGAAAAACTGAATATGATTTGAATGTTTTAAATTTTGAAAAAATTAAATGGGGCGGAGTTAGATTCTCGAGTATAGAATATGTATTATTTGATTTAGAACAAATAGAAAAAATAACAAATGCAAAACCAACGAAAGAGGATTACGAAATTTTAGAGGATATTAAGAATGTGATTATTAATTTACCACAAGAAGAAAGACCAAGACAATTGGAAAAAAAATTATCGAAAGTTTTTAAATCGAATATAAATGAAAGAGAAAATATTCTTAACATATTAGGAATATGCGGAATTTTAGAAACTGAAGACCAGAAAGGTTTCTATAATAATTTTATACCTTACAACGAAAGAGAAGATAGACCAGTTAATAAAACAGATTGGTCATATCCAGTTGATTGGTGGCAAGGAAAATTCGGAATTAATAAAGAAGTTTGGAATTATTACTTCGGGTAAAAAAACGGGCTATAACACCGTATATAATTTATTGCTGGCTTCTTGCCTACTTGCGAAAGTCCTCGCGGACTTTCTTTGTCCGTAATTATTTACTAAATTAGTTGCTTTAAACACGCAACAAACCATATACAACAACGTTGTGTGTAATTAAGCCACTGAATCCCCAAAAAAAAAGAAGAAAAAGAAATGGAAGTATTACTTTATCAAATAGGAATTTTTTTAGCGATATTAATTGCAGGAAAATTAGGAGAAAAATCAAGAATTACGGCAATCGTTTTAATCTGTATCTTTACTATTCTACAAGTTTATATGTCTTGGCTTTTAATTTTGCAATTCATAACAATAATATTTTCATATATAATTTCTAAAAAAATATTTTCCACAGAAATAAAAGAAAATATTTCATCAAAAAAAGAAAACTTAAACTTAGAATCTATAAAAGAAAAACTAAAAAAAGAATTAGAAGAAAAATCACCAATAGAAAAAAAGAAAAAAATTATAAAAAAAATTAAAAATATAGAAAAAACCGAAAAAAAAGACGCTATAAAAAAAGTAGAAAAGAATCCTACATATATTTCTAAAAAAATAACTCCTGAAGTAAGGAAAAACTTATATACAGTTGAAGAAATACATTCTTTAAATGGCTTAAGTACAGAACCCAAAACTCAAGAAAAATTATCAGCTTTAAGAAGAAATTATCCTAAATATAATATTTTAATGATTGATAACATCAGGAAAGTATTGAAAATTGATTCAGATATAAAAATTATTGAAAAAAACATATATATAAGTCCTGAAATTGTTTATCAGCCTGAACTGCTTGCCCAAAAATTAGAAAAATCATATAAAGATACAGGAATAACAACATTCAAAAAAAACGCAGGAAAAAAACAAATTAATAATAGAAAATCTCCCGAATTACAGCAAAAACTAATCAACCAAGTTGTAAATAAGAAAATTATATTAAAAAAGAGTTTAAATAAAAAATTGAAGGAAGGACAAACAGGAAAAATTATTGATGTCTTTGACACAAATTGTTTTGCCGTAGAATTTTATAACGGAAAAAAAATAATTACAGTTAACAATGAATCAATATTTTTTATTGGAATAATGGATTTTAGTCCTGTAAAATAAAAAACTACACACAACACCGTATAAACTTTATTGCTGGTTTTAGCTCACTTGGGAAATTCCTCCGGAATTTCGCCGTTCGTGTTTTATTTATTAAATTCACTGCTTAAATAACGCAACAAAGCTTATACAACAACGTTGTAAAAAATAGCTCCGAAAAAACTCAAACCCGAATTTTAACTGAATGAATTGAATCTGAAATTACTCGGATTTGACTAACTCTACGCTGACTTTTTACTCAAACGTGGAATTTGAACCAAGCATTGCGTGGAATTGAGCCTGAATCGGAAAACACACTCGAACGGAATTTGAGCCAGTTTGTGGAATCTAAAATCGGAATAAAAAAAAGCAGTTTAGTTTTTCGAATTTTTTTTGAATTTTAAGTAAGTACTTTCTGAAAAACTCTGAATCTGAAAATTTTTATCGGAATTCAATACTGAACGTGCTTACTCAAATGTGTCGCTACTTTTTACAACAACGTGTATAAAAAATTGCTTATTTTATTCAAATCAAATGGTCGTTGCGTTTTTGTTTGCGTCTGATTTTCCTTCGGAAAATCCTCGCGCTCGTTCAACGCAACTTTCCATACACAAAACCGTTGGCTGTAATATAACTTAACCTCAAACTATGAGATATTTAATAAGTTTTTTACTTTTTTTGATGTTAGTGAATTGCAAAAAAAAAGATAACGAAAAACACCTCGAATCTGAATTTAAAAAAGCAGAAATCATTTCTTCAAAAATTGACAGTTTAAAATCTGAAAAAGAAGTTCAAACTTTTGTCAATCAATTACAATATCCTTTTTATGAACAAAAAATATCCGATGATTCGATTAGAATTTATAGGAAATTTGAGGAATTTGAACTTAAAAAAATAAGTGAATTTAAAAGAGACTGTAGATTTGACGAGGATACTTTAACTAAAAAAGTTGCCGACTCTTTAAAAATAAGGAAAAGCTTTTATAAATCGGATTTTGACAACAATGGTTTAACTGATTTATTGATAATTGGAGATGGACATAATTGCATAGCAATGGCTGGATGTGATGATGGTGAATCTATTTCTTGTGATTTCAGTGTTTATTCACTTATGAATTTCGGAAATGATTCCATTAATCCTATCGATTTAAACTTTATCACCAAATCGTTATCATTAGTTCCTAAAATTATTGAAACTAAAAATGGCTCTTACATTGAATTGTATAAACCAATTGACTACAAAATTGAAAATGGAGAATTAAAAAAATTGAAAAGAACTATTCCGATAGTTTATAAATATGGAACTTTTATTGAGCAAAACGAAAATAATAATAAATACGATATTGAGAACATAGAATTTATTGCTCAAGGCTGTGTAGCTGGCTGTCCCGAATTTACTATTTCAATAGATAAAAATAAAAATGGGATATTCAATGCTATAAACTATAATTGGTTTGATAAAGACTTTTCACACGATTTAGAACCAAATGATATTAATGGAGAATATAAAACTCAAATTTCTAATAGACATTTTAAAGAAATCTATGGAATTATCAATTATTTAGACTTTCCTAATCTTGACAATATATATTCTTCTGGTGCAACTCATTCGAGTTCTGTTACTTTAAAAATCACATATGACAATGGAAAAGTAAAGACTATAAAAGACGATGGACTAATTGGAACTTATGGACTTAAAAGAGTTTATGAAATGTTTTACGAATTAAGATTTAATCAAAATTGGAAATAAAAAATACTACAGCCAACAACGTGTATAGCTCATTGCGGCTGAATTCCTAATCGGAATTCATTGCAATTCACTATCTTTCGGTTACGGCGGAAAATCATAGCTGATTTCCCGCAACGAGCCATACACAAAACCGTTGTGGTTTATATTTCGCTAGTCTAAAAGCGAAATAGAATACCTAAAAATCTTTGCTTATTTACAATAAATTGAATATTAATTACTAATTTTATAAAACTATGAAAATGAAAAAAAACAAACTACCTAACCTTTTAAAAACAGGAATTCTACTTTTTGGAGTTTCTATTTTACTTTGGAATTGTCAAAATAATATTACTAATGAAGAAATAAGTCCAGAGAAAAGCATTATAGAATATGGTATATCAAAAGAGAATTTTTTAAATTTAAAAACAACTAAAAAAGTCGCTGCAAAAGTCAAAGATTCAAAAAAAAATAATAGCTCGCTAAACAAAAATACAGCTGGAGAATTAACATTTGAAGAACTTATTGAAAGATTAAATCTAGAAAACACATATTATTCTTTAACTGATAGTACTGAAGTATTAAGTGCTCCTGTTAAAACTTTTGGTAATTATAAAAGAGTTTTATTTTCAGTAACAACTGGAGAAATTAACAATTCTTATTTACTAACCTACCCAAACCCACAAGACACAAAAACATTCTACGTTAGTAATTTATATGGAAAATTGCTTCAAAAAGTTGTTATTCAACCAAATGGAATTGGAAAAGTAGTCTCTTACAATAGTAATAATACTTTAGCTAAAGGAGATTTTTGTGGAGATCAAACAGTTTACGAAACTTGTAGTTCTGGAAATCATAGTTTTCAAAATGAAGATACAGTTTGGGAATGTGATTATTGGACGAATTTAAGTGGTGGTAATCCACCTAGTAAATTCACAATCTCTGGAGAATGTGGAGGTGCTAGTGGTGGTAGTGGAGGTCCTTCAAACGATGATACTAGTGGAAATCCTACAAATACTGGTGGTGTTTCAACTGCTCCTTCTGGTGGTGGTGGATTACCTACTAATTTAGAACAAGAATGTGTTGCTAGTTTAGACTGTGAAGAATGTGATTTACCAGGAGATTTAAATAGAGATTGTACCATTGATGAGTATGAAGGCTGTCTAATGTTAGGGTATACTAATGAAGTTTGTGAGTGTTCAGTAAATGGAGGAAATATAGATGAATGTACTTTTGATGAACAAGTTTTTATAGATGATAGTTTCAAAGACAATTCCTGTTTAAAATCTGTTTATGACAAAATGGGAAAAGCAACTAAATTTAAAGAATATTTACAAAACTTTGAACCAGAGTTTTCAGTAGCACATTTAAGATTTTCATCAAGTACATCCCTACCTTCAAATACAAATGCAGAAACAAGTGCTCCACAAAATTATTTAATTAGTATTACATTTAATGAAAATAATCTTGCTAGGCCTCGATTGTCTATTGCTAGAACTATGATACATGAAATAATTCATGCTGAAATTTTCAGAAAACTACTTTCGGTAGCTCAACATCCAAGTATACAGTTAGACCAAAATCAAATTATACAACTGAAAAACGATTATCCTGGTTTATACGACTATTATATGAGGTGGAAATGGAATTTACCACAAGGACAAACCCCTTCTAGTCCACAACACGAATCAATGGCTCAACATTATAGGGGAATTATAAAACAAGCTTTGAAAAATTTTGATAGTACACAATCCGAACAAACATACAATGCCCTGTCTTGGGTTGGATTAATGGGTTCTGGCACTTTCAATTCATCTACTGGTTTGTATTCTAATTCAACTCAAGCATGGATAAACACATCTCTTTCCGAAAGACTAAATATTCTAAATACTATTAACAATTTTAATACAAGTAATCCTAATTGTCAGTAATTATGAAAAAAATAATATTTATATTTTTATTATCCACATATAGTCTTTTTGCTCAAAAAAAAGAAAAAATAATATTTATATATGATATAAATAAAGATACAATAGTTTTTAATAAAAAGAAAAAAATTTATAAAATAGGTAATAATCAAACATATCAATTTATAGAAAAAAAGCATAAACAGACAGAAGCTAATTACAGTTCGATAAAAAAATATGTTATAACAATAGATGATTTTGTAAAGAAGAATAAAACGAAAAAATTTCCTGAATATTATAATGAGTACTCATTTTATATATTTATCAAAAATAACTACAAATATGGCTGTTTAATAGAAGTTGAGAAAATATGGTTAGTTGAAGATAAAATAATTGATTAAATACAAACCACAACACCGTATAAAAAAAATTACTAGTAAAAGCCAATTTACGAAAATCCTTACAGACTTTCTATTTGGCTTTTATTTGCTAACTTTAACGCTTTAAACACGTAACTTTTCTTATACAAACACGTTGCAAAACATTGTCAAGCAAGTTTGCGGAAATGACTTAAACTGAAAAAAATAAAATGAAAAGTTTAGATATATTTATTTTAGTATTTATCGGATTTGGAATTTACTGTATGCTAAATTTAAAAAAAGATTATGCCGAATATAAAAAAACTAAACATTACATAGATTTAAAAATTTACATAAGAAATTTAGGCGTAGTAATTGCAAGCATAATATTATTCTTTTATGAACTTTCACGATTATTATCATAATATTAATTTGAAAATTGTGGAACACTCTCTCGCTCGTGAAATTCAACTTGTTGAATTTTCTAAATTGTGGAACTTCCACAAACTCTGAAAATAAAAACGCGGAGTTCTTACTCAAGTTCTGAATTCAAAAAGTTTGAGTAATTCAGCAAAATGTGGAAAATCAAAGTTGCGGAATTGAAAATCCTTAAGAAATATAAAATTTATGAAAAACTGAAAGTAAAAAAACTAAATTGAAAACAAAAAACAACGATTTTGCAACACCGTGTATTAAAAATTGCTAAATTAGTGTTTTACCAAAAGTAGTTGCATTTTTATTCACTTCAATTTTCCTACGGAAAATAGCCGTTCACAAAAATCGCAACTTTCATTACACAAACACGTTGGCAACAAGTTAAAAAAGAGAACTAAAATGGAACAATTTTTTATAGATTTTGATTGGGATTCATTTTGGATTGTAGGCTTCCCTAAAAATAGGACAGTTAATAATTCGAATTTACTAACTTTAAATTCAAACTGTCACAATGAGAAACAGCAAATTTAGCGAGAGTCAAATCATCAAGGCTCTCAAGGAGAATCAACAAGGTAGATCCGTAGGCGATATATCAAGAGAATTAGGTATCGACAAGAGTACGTTTTATTACTGGCGTAAGAAATACGGCGGTATGGAACAACAAGAGCTTAAGCGTCTCAAAGAGCTTGAAGCAGAGAATAACAAGCTCAAGCAAATGTATGCTGATGTTAGTTTAGACAATAAAATGTTAAAAGATATATTGTCAAAAAAGTTCTAAAGCCTTCCGACAAGCGAGTTCGTGTCAAATATCTTGTTAAAGAGTTTACCGTACCTATTTTACGTGCCTGTAAGGTTGTAGGGTTAAGTAGGTCAATGTGGTACTATCAGAGCAAGAAAAACGATAGTGAAGTTATTGATAAACTAACAGAACTTGCGGAATCTTATCCCACCAGAGGTTTTGATGAGTATTACCACAAAATCCGTCGTGAAGGCTTAAAATGGAACAGAAAACGAGTGCTACGAGTATATCGTGAGATGAAGCTTGGTTTAAGACGTAAGCATAAAAAGCGTTTAGTTAAACGTGTAAAACAACCTTTAGAAACACCAGAAGAACTCAATGTGTGCTGGAGTATGGACTTTATGAGTGATGCCCTTACCGATGGCAGAAAGCTTAGAGTCTTTAATGTTATAGACGACTGCAATCGGGAAGCACTAGCTATTGAAGCAGGACTATCATATCCAGCAAGAGCTGTTGTAGAAACCCTTGAATGCCTAAAAGAGGAAATAGGAGTGCCTAAGTATGTAAGATGTGATAATGGTCCTGAGTTTATCTCAAAAACATTTATGAACTGGTGTAAAAAGAACTTTATAGAAATCAAATATACACAACCTGGAAAACCAATGCAAAACGGATACATAGAGCGTTTTAATCGTTTCTTTAGAGAAGATATACTAGATGCTTACTACTTTAATGACACACATCAGTTGCAAAAGATAAGCGATAACTGGCGGGAAGACTATAATTTTAACCATCCACATAAATCACTAGGAAACAAATCCCCTAAAGAATATATGCCCAGATTTGATGAAGAATTTAAATTCTTCATCAAATCTGACCTAAATAATAATTATTTATCGAACTTTAAGGTGTCCTAAAAAGGGGAAGCTTACATTTTTAGGGAAGCCTACAAAATAACGAATCAACATTAAAAAACGGATTTATTGACATTGTGGTTCATCCAAAAAAAGGAGAAACAAATCTGACTTTGGACGAACATAAAAAAATTCGATTACACACAAAAGACGAATCTGTATTTAATGAATTCATCGGAAAAATAATTGAAATCGGATTTGAACAAACTAGAGATTATTACAACATTGAATTTGGCTATCATCATTGGCATTATCGAACTGAAAAAAGTCTTAACAGAAAAGAATTTAAAGAAATGTTAAGCAGAAATAATTTTGAAAAAATAGAACTGAATTAAAAACGGCTTACAACACCGTATATAATTTATTGCTAGTTCTAGCCTACTTACGAAAATCCTCGCGGATTTTCTATTCGGTTTGTATTTGCTAAATTAGGTGCTTAAACACGCAACAAACCATATACAAACACGTTGGCATTCATTGACCAAAAACTCAAAATCTGAATTAAAAAAAATGATTAAAAGAAACCTAGCATCAATTTTAATAATAATTTCAAGTATCATAAATATCTTGAATGTTGAATGTTGAATTTTCTGATATTTCAGAACCGAAACATTATTGGTCTTTAATTATATCATCATTTATTATTTTGGCATCAATAATATTAATTTATAGTACGGAATCAAAATTTAAGAAAAATATCGAATCTGAATAAAATTAATGGCGGACTTTTAGCTCGTTTGTGGAATAAGAAACTGAATTGAAAAACAAAAGCTGAATTAAATGCTAAATTTAAAGTTGTGGAATTTCTCACTCAATCGGAATTGAAAAATTTTGCGGAATAAAACGCTGACTGAATTCACTCAAACGCAAGAAAAAGAAAAACGGAATTAAGCCGAATAATTCAAATTCTGAATAAAAACAACGAAATGCCAACAAAGAACTGAGCTAAAAAACAACTCTTTTCTTCATAAAATTTATGCACTATTGCTCCAGGCTCATAATTCTATCAATTAGTATTTTGAGCTTTTATTTTTTATGTAATTACTACTTATTTTGATAAAACAGAAACGTACGTTTCGTCATATGGTAAACCTGATTTTGCGATAGCAAAACTCTGTTTTATCAGTTTATTTGAAACCGCTATTAAAGCCAATTTCTTACTCTTACCCTTGTTTACAATTCGCTCATAAATCTCGCGACACCCTTTATTATGCTTGCAAGCTGTAAAAGCACAGAGAAACAAAAGGTTTCGTAGCTTCCTATTTCCAACCTTACTTATTCTACTTCTTCCCCGTACATTACTTCCAGATACTCTTATCGTTGGAGTGATCCCTACATAACTACATAATTGTGAAGCCGTTTCAAACTTCTTAAATCCATCAGTAATTACGATTAAAAACAATGCCGTTTTCAAACCTATTCCTGGAATACTAGTTAGTAATGTTAATTGTGCTTGCTGGTCTTGTTTTACTAATGAAAGTACTTTCGTTTCGATTCCTAAAATCTCTTTATCTAAATGTTTTTTAGTCCGTTTTAATGAACCATAAACCCATTTAGAAGGAATCCCTAAAACTTCTTCTCCGTGAATTTTATTCTTAACCGCTGTACGTTTTTTAATATTACTATCTAATAATCTAAACAACTGTAAACACTCACTCTGAACATTGGTAAGAGCCGTATACAATGGAACTTCATTAATGGTTCCATATTCACAAATAGCCTTCGCATCACTTTTATCCGTCTTTACTTTAGATAATTTCATTTGGATAAATCGCTTGACTGATAAAGGATTTACAACCGATACAAAAATGCTTTGCTTGTATAAAAACTGAGCTAATCTATAATGGTAATAACCTGTTGCTTCCATAATTACTAGTGAGTTTTTAGGTAAACTTTTTAAGAAGGTTTTAAAACCTAATTCATCATTTTTAAATTGATCATGACCACTTGTACTTCCATAAACATCAAAAACGTCTTTACTGATGTCAACTCCAAAAATTTCCTTATATTTATTCATAAGAACTGATTTATGAAAGAATAACCTACTTTTACTCACAACAACTTGAAATCGAGATCTAGGTCTCACAGAACTGAACGTGATTTTTAGTAGAAAAGAGAGAGGATTATCAATGTTGTCGAAGTCTTGGCTTCACCGTATATATTAACCTTAATTCTCTCTTTTATTCTTTCTGATTTATATACTTAAATTTAGTCTTTTATTATAAAATGCTAACTTAAGCCGTATATAATTTATTGCTGGCTTCTTGCTTACTTACGAAAGTCCTCGCGGACTTTCTTGGTCGGTAATTATTTACTAAATTAGTTGCTTAAAACACGCAACAAACCATATACACAAACGTTAGCAAATATTAAAATAAAAATACCCACTATTAGGTATTGACAAATACTTAGAACAAAGATATTTTACAACATAAATTTTATAAAGTTATGAAAGCATATTTAACAATCATTATTGTCTTTTTTTCATTATCCACTTTTTCACAAGAAACTAAGTGTGAATGTTATTCAAAATCTGGAGTAAAAGAGAAAACTGGCATTGGAGGTTGGACTTCAATTATTGGAACTAATAGCGAAGGAGAACAATTACAATATCATTTTTATGCTGCATATTTTCCTCCTCAAGAATTGTGTATACCTAGAGATAATTTTTGGTGGCAAGATGTAAATGCTGCCATACTAAAAGCAATAAAATCACATCCAATTTATAAAAGCTCTCAAATTGCGCTTGCTACAGATGACCCAGATGCTACACCTAAGGCTACTAATATTGCAGGACAAGCTTTTATAACACAAGAAAAAGTGTATGAAATTGAGAGATTACCTGGAACAATTGTTTCAGTAGATGCATATATACAAGAACATTTTGCAAGTAAATTAAGTTTGTGTGGTGATATAAATAATAAAATCGATTTTAACTCACCTAAAGAAAAAAATGAGGAAAAAGCTTTAAACAATCAAGGGAGTTATGACACACCTGTATCTAAGAATAATCAGTCTAAAAATGCCCAAGATTTTATAGGCAGTCAAAACGAACAATTTGCAAAGCAGCAAGCTCTAAATCAACAATTAGCAAATGATTTAACTCAAACCTTTAATCAAATTTCAAATAGTTGGGCTGAAGAACGAGATTTTCAGTCAAAAATTTCATCTCTTACTAATATCAAAAGTGTAAATGCATCTTCAATTGTAAATGAAGCTAGAAGTAAGGCTCAGCAAATAAATAATGAATACGCTACAAGAAAACAAGATGCCTTAAACCAAGGTGTTTCAGCTACTCAAAACCTCGTAAACTCTGCTCAAAATGAAGAACAAGCCATAGCTGGAGGAATACTCGGTGCAGGTTTAACAGCCTTATCTCAATCAAATTTAGAAAAAGAAAGAAAAAAAGCTCAAGAAAAACTTGAAAACGAAAAACAACAAATTTTAAACAAATTATCACAAAAGATTATCGACAAATTTGAGCCCATAAAAATCCAACACAAACAAGCTGCTATTTATGCTCTAAAGAAAGAAAATGAAGATTATCATTTAGCCCAATACGAATATGCAAAATGTATGACTGAAAATGCTTTTAAAATAGTTGTAGATGATTATTCTTGTGAGAAACCCCAAAATTCTAAACCTGCTACAAAAACCAAGAAGCCAATAAGTGGCCAAGATTATTTTAATGCCTACAAAAGAAAACAAAAAAATTCGTTTGAATTAGTAAGAGATAAAGCACCTTATTTTCTTGAATTAGCTATAGATGCGGAACCGAATAAAGCAGAATGGCTTTATGAAAAAACTTTAGTACAAGGTTTAGATATCTATGAAAGAGCAAGTATTTTAAAAAGAGTAGTTGCCATCGATAAAAGTGGTCAATATAAAAATGATTTTGATGATGTTTTAAAAACAATAGCTGAGCTTAAACTAAAAGAACAGCAAATTATCAATATTACACTTTCTAAACATAAAGATTATAACTGGACAGAGCACGATAATTTAATGCGTGTTTATATTGATTATCAATACGAATTTGCTAAACCTCGACATATAGTAATTAATAAAAACGGCACAAAAGTTCTTGATTTTGGCAATAAATATGATTTCAATAATGATAATTTTAGAGAGAGTGAAATCTCAAAACAATATAATAATGGCCGTTTAAGGTTTAGGCAGAGTCTAAATGGTACAAATCTTTATGGTTTTTTAAATACAAAAGGGGAAATCCAGACTACACCTACTTATTTAAATGCAACTCATTTCTCTGAAGGTTTGTCCGCAGTTCAAGACTATACAAATCAGAAATGGGGCTTTATTGATGAATTTGGAAAAATAGTCATTGATTTTAAATATGCTGAAGCAAAAGCATTTTCTCAAGGTTTAGCTTTTGTAAAAAAAATAAAAAGAGAGAAAGAAGGAAAGTACATTAATCCAGTAACTCGACAAGAAGTTAAAGTATATGTAACTGAGGCTGTCTATATTAATAATAAAGAGGACATTATTATTGAAGGAAGTTTCGATACCGGTGAATCTTTTAAAAATGGTTATGCAAGAGTCACAAGATATACTAGAAATGATTCTTTTATGGGTGGTGGCAACGATAAAACTTATTATATTGATAAAGAAGGCAATGAGGCTAGTGAAGAAGAATCCAACTTAGTGGATGCTTTTAACTCCAATAATGGTTACTCTACAATAAAGGACGGTAATTATTACGCTATTGTAGATAGCAACGGAAAAATTACATCCAAACTAAAATTTCATAACAAACCTATATTTAATGAAGGTATTGCTGTTGTAAGTACAAGTACTGCTTGGAGAGCTGTATTTGGTACATATACTAAATATGGTTATATCGACTATACGGGAAAAACAATTGCGAAAATAAAATATACTAAAGCACAACCTTTTGAAAATGGAAAGGCACTTGTGGAGCTAAATGATGAGGTATTTTATATAGACAAAAATGGTTCAAGAATAATTGAAGATAAAGATTCAAACACAGAAATTGAGGAGTTAAGCAATATTGAATCCGTAGAAGATTTAGAGAAAATTCTTAAGGAAAAATATGACGAAGTAACACAGTCTGGTAACGGATTTAGAATTAAAAAAGACGAAAGGTACGGCTTTATAAATAATGATGGTAAAACAACTATTCCTGTAGACTACAAAACCTTAGGTCTTTTCTATAATGGTTTAGCGGTTTTTAATGATAAAAGCAATGGAACATTTAAAAAATATGGATATATAAACGAAAACGGTGAAATAATAGTAAGTGAAAAATATCAAGAATGCGGTAATTTTTCTGAAGGTATTGCAGTTGTAGCTAAGGTTAGTGTATTGGGCAGAAAAGTTGGTTATATTGATACAAATGGAAATAAAATAACCCCACTTAAATATTATACAGGTACTCCATTTGAAAATGGAAAAGCACAGGTCAATGATGGAAATTACTTCAAACCTAATATTTATTACATTGATAAAGAAGGAAATAAAATCTCAAACTAAAATAAATAACATTTGCTAACAACGCATAAAAATAATAGGGCAATGAGGCTTAATCCAATGGTAATGTCACATTTGCAAGGTCGCCAAATTTTTAAAATTGGCTTATTGAAAAAAAAGTAATAAGAAAAATTTAAAAATTCGACTTGTGTCCATCCGAATGGTTAGCGACTATTTTCAGCCCTACTATTCTTATACAAGACCGTTGGGCACAATTAAAACCGAATGAATAGACTTCTAATTTTACTTTTTTCAATATTCTTAATTGGTTGTTGCAATGAACCAAAATTGTTGAATAACGGACTGACTCAAAAAGCAACACAAATTACCGAATACACAATTAAATTGGAAAATGATTCTCTGAATAATAAGATTCAAGATACGCTTGTAATTACAGAAAAGAAATACAACGAAAATGACCAAATAATTAGCAGACATCAGCGGAATTTATTTGCTGACGAAACAATGGATATTGAATTCATTTACAATAATGAGAAAAAGATAAAAAGAGAAATTGTGAAACTTTCAAACGACAGTTCAAATTTTATTGTCGATTATTTCTACAAAGACACATTGCTTTTGGAAACAAAATCAGAATCCAAAAATGACATTTTTCAATTCAAACAAATTGGAGGTTATAAATATAATTCTGATAACAAACTAAAAGAAAGTTCATTAAAGCAAATCTACATTGACGTTGAAACAAATGACACAATTACTAATACTCTTGAAATAAGTAAATATAACGACAAGGAATTTGTAACTGAATCCAAACTATCGGACTTTAGAAAACCTGAACGGAATCGAAATACTGAATATAAATACGATTGTGGAATTTTAATGGAAATAAAAGAATTTAATAGCAAAGATTCTTTGATTTCAACAACAGAATATAAATACGAATTTGACAAGTTTGAAAATTGGACACAAAGAGAATCAATTGAGAATGACAAACTAAATTACATACGAACGAGGGAAATAGAATATAAATAACTGTGCCCAACACTGTATATAATTTATTGCTGGCTTCTCGCCTACTTACGAAAGTCCTCGCGGACTTTCTTGGTCGGTATTTATTTACTAAATTAGTTGCTTAAACCACGCAACAAACCATATACGTATTCCAAGATCAAAACCTAATAAAATTTAGTTTTTATTTTAAGCAGCATAATTTTTAAGAACAACATAAGGTGTTCCTCTCTTAACAACTGCAAATGCTCTTGCTAACAGTTTATTTCTCACATTATTTATCGCTAACATTTTATCTTTTCCTTCTGCTATTTTTTTTTGATAATATAACTTTAATTCACTATCATGTTGTATTGCAGAAACACTTGCCATACTCAATAAACTTTTCATCTTTCTATCGCCTAAATAATGACACTGTTTTCGTCTATGAATACTGGTTCCAGAGCGATGTTCAAAAGGTGCGGTTCCACAATAGCTAGAGAATGCTCGCCAACTTTTAAACCTTGTAAAATTGCCTGTATGATAAATAAGTTGACAAGCAACAACAAGACCAATTCCTCTCATGCTTCTAAGTAATTCGTAGTTTTTACTCATAGAAATATCATCAAAAATTATTTCTTCAATTCTATTTTTTATTGCCTTGACTTGCTTTGTGAGATAGTCAATACTTCGTTTTAAACTGATACAGCCTAAATCGGTTGTAGAGCTTGTTAAAAGTACTTTCATCTCTTTTAAAGTACCTTTTAAGCCTGCATTATTTCGAACCAACTGATCTCTTAAAGCTAACAATCTACCCAACTCTAAATGAGCACTACTTTTAACAGTACTTGCAGTTAATTCTTCCCGGTAAAGCCAACCATACCTAGCAATTACCTGAGCATCTAACTTATCAGTTTTTTCTTTTACAATGCCAGATGAACGTTTAATTTTTAACGGACTCTCCTCTACATAAATAACTTTTTTACTGTGTAAATAAAGTGCCAACTTTAAGGAATAATAACCGGTATTCTCAAAACAATAAAAAACAGCACTATCTTTTGTTGCTTTTAAAACCCATTTTATAAGGCTTTTGTAACCAGTTAAATCGTTCTTAAACTCTTTGTGTACTTGGGCATGATAACAATAAGCATCAATCGTCTTTTTTGATACATCAATTCCTACTACTTCTTGGTAATTTTTCATATTTTTACAATTAGAATGATTAAATATGTTGCAAAAACTACTTCCTTTATCGGGATTTTATACGCCTAGTATTCCAAATGGTTCTTTGCAACTTTATAGAAACAGAGGACTCGTACGTGTAAGGGACCTTCAAATCTAAAACACGTTATAGTTCTCCTCTGTTACTACATAAAGATATTTAATACAAACTAAAGAAACACGTTAGCAAATATTTCAAAAAGAAATTTTAACCTCTGAAAAAAATAAACAAAAACGAATAATAAAAAATGAAAAAAAACTATTTACTACATTTAACAATAACTATTCTTATCTTTATTAGTTGTAGTAGTTCTGAAAATGAAAACTTATCTGAAACATTCTTACAGAAATTTGATGGTACAGTTTGGCGATTTGAAAATAATGATGCAAATGTATATTACTTGATTGAAAATAACCAAAACAATCCTGTTACCAAATATGTTAAATTAAGTAACTCTGATTGTTTCTACATAAGTGAAGTAATGAGTGAGTTAGATTCAAGATATGAGAGTATTACAATACAAGAAACAAATGAACTACAAATAAAATCTGATTATGGATCAAATGAAAATAACATATATACATTTACAGTCTCTCAAAACAATATAGATTTATATCAAATTGAAAATTATTTTGGTAATCAAACAACGTGGAATTATCTTTTAATAAAAACTAATTTATCAAAAAATGACATTAAACCAATTTGCCCATAACAGAAATAAAATTTAATAGAGATTAAAATATTTACTTAAAATCGAAAAAAATGTAAAATTCCTAATAAAGCAAGTTTTCGGAATTAAGTCGGAAGTGAAAAATATAAATTACCGAACTAAAAATCAATCTATTAATTTAATAAAGACAATCGAAAGTAAAAAACATTTGCTAACACCGTATAATAAAAATTGCTAAATTAGTGATTTACAAAACTAGTCGCATTTTTGTAAACGTCCATTTTCCTGCGGAAAATAGCCGTTCACTTTGGACTACCTAATAAAAATGGGACTAATTTTTTAGGCCGCATTGTTGATAATTCGTTTTAGTTTTAGTTCCATTTCTAATGGTGTTAAATAATCCAGGCTTGAATGAATTCTCTTTGTGTTATACCAAGTAATGTATTGGCTTACTTTGTCAAATAATTGCAAGTAAGATTTAAATTTAAAGCGATACAGCCATTCGTGTTTAATAGTCTTGAAAAAGCTTTCCGCTACTGCATTATCCCAACAGTTCCCTTTCCTGCTCATGGATTGTGTTATATTGCTATTGAAAGAAAAGATATTAGTCATTGTATTAGCTGAATATTGAACCCCTCTGTCAGAATGAAATATGAAGTTATTTGAAATATCTCTTGTTCTTCTAGCATGAACCCAGGCTTTTAGTACTGTATTTTGAACCGTCATGTCTTCACTTAACGCCCATCCTACTACTTTTCTGTCAGCTAAATCTATAATAGTTGTTAGGTAATTCCAGCTGTTATTTACCCTAATATAAGTAATATCTGACACCCATTTTTCTCCTATTATTGAACTTGAAAATTCTCTATCCAGTTCATTTTTAGCCAATGGAAAGCTATGCTTGGAATCTGTTGTGTTTACAAACTTTCTTCTTAAAACACTTTTTAGTCCCATTTCTTTCATCAATATTGCGATATAAGAACGGCAATAATTCAGGTCTTCTCGTTCTAACATTTTTTGTATTCTGCAGCTTCCATAAATCTCTTTACTGTCTTCAAAAATTGCCTTAATCCTTTCTTTTAGGAGTATTACGGAGTTTTTAGCTCTTACTAACCCCCTGTTCTTACGCCAATTGTAATATGCATTTTTACTGACCCGCATACATTTACACATCGTCTCAACCACAAAATCTGTTTCATTTGATAATATGAATTGATATTTTATTGGTCGCTCTTGGAAAAGATGCTTACTGCCTTTTTTAAAATATCACGCTCCATTTTCACATCACGTAATTCTTTACGCAGCGCTTTAAGTTCTTGCTCTTCTTTAGTAAGTTCCCTTTTCTTGGAAAAGTCTCCAGATTTAGCCTAATATTCCTTTTTCCAACGACTTATAAGGCTGGGAGCAACACCATAGTCCTCGCTAATTTGTTTTGCCTTGATTCCTGATTGCAATAGTTCTACTATTGTAACCTTTAATTCGTTATCGTATCTTTTTGCCATAATTCAAATATATAATTTATGACCGTAAAAATTCGTCACATCTAAACTAGACAATCCATATACTTTATAATAACAAAAAATTGTATTTTTACTGTATAAAATTTATTCACAAAGTGAACAAAGACTGAACACGTTTTGGAACACGATTAAGTACATTTATAGCATAAAAAACACCATTTCAGGCATATGATTCATGATTTTCTGAATTCATAACCCTGAGGTCACGGGTTCAAATCCCGTTCTCGCTACAAGTATAGTACGGAAAGTCAAGATTTATATCTTAGCTTTTTTTGTTTTGATAAAACATAGCTAAAACAATTGGATATTTTTTAATCATCATAGTAAAACAATACAAACTTCCTTAAATGCTATTAATTATTATAATAAGTGTTCAAAATAGCACGCCTTTGTGTCAATATACTTATTAAAAAAAATAAAAACTATTTATTTCTCTATCCATCTTTTTTCTAAATTCAATAAAAAAACTTCTTGACTTGTTGTGAATTGATTTCAAATTGTATTTTTACGTGAGCAATCACAAGGCACGTGAATTAGTTAACACCTCAACAAATGTTGTGAATTGATTTCAAATTGTATTTTTACGTGAGCAATCACAAGTTTATCCTATTGTTGGTGCGCCTAATGTTGGTTGTGAATTGATTTCACATTGTATTTTTACGTGAGCAATCACAAGGATGATGCGTTTGGTAATTAATCAATTTAAAAACAAACAAAACATCAACATCAATGCAACAGATGTAAAACGCATTAACAACATTTTAGTAAAAGAGTATATTAATGAATATAATGGCAATGTTGCTTAAATTTGTACATAGTTTTTAAGTAAATTAGAATCAACAGTCGCAAAATATGCGATAGTTGAAAAGTAAAAGATTAAATGAAAGAACAAAATCAAATAGTTATATATCAATCTGAAGATGGAACGACTCAGCTACAAGTTAACCTTCAAGATGATACCATTTGGTTAACGCAGTCTCAAATTGTAGCGGTTTTTAATTCAAGTAAAGCTAATATTAGCGAGCATATAAAACATATTTTTTCTTCTGGAGAATTATCTAAATCGGCAACTGTTCGGAAATTCCGAACAGTTCAACAAGAAGGTAATAGATTAGTAACTAGAAACAGAATTCATTATAATCTAGACGTTATAATTTCTGTTGGTTATCGTGTAAACTCATTAAGAGGAACACAGTTTAGAATATGGGCAAACAGTATTTTAAAAGATTATTTAGTACAAGGTTATGCTATTAATCAAAAACGTTTAGAACAAAAAGAGCAAGAAGTAAAAATATTAAAAAGTGGTATTCAGATTTTAAGTAGAGCTATTGAAGAAAAAACAGCAAACAACCAATGGCTTACCCTTTTTTCGAAAGGTTTAAGCTTGTTAGATGATTATGATCACGAACAATTAGATGCAAAAGGGTTAACTACCAAAGAAGCAAATTACCCTAGTTTACATGAGTATCAAGAATTAATTAACCAAATGCTTACCGAATTTGATTCGGATGTTTTTGGAAAAGAAAAAGATAAAAGTTTTGAAAGTTCTGTTGCTCAAATAGCAAAAGGGTTTGGAGAAGACGATTTTTATCCATCCATAGAAGAAAAAGCAACCATGCTTTTATATTTTGTAGTAAAAAACCATTCGTTTGTAGATGGAAATAAACGGATTGCAGCAGCTTGCTTTTTAAAGTTTTTACAACAAAACAATCTGCTTTTTAATAGTGATAATCAACCCATAATTAGCAACGACACTTTAGCGAGTTTAACGCTTTTTATAGCTTCTAGTAAGCCAGAAGAAATGCAAACAGTAACACGTTTAGTTATTAGCGTGTTAAATAGAAGTAAAATGAAATAATCCTAAAAATATCTCGATACAGAATTCTTGAAAAAAGAATTTCACTCGATATGACATTAGTAATAAAGCATGAGTAAAAACATACTGTCACTTCGAGTAATTCCGTTTTTCACGGAATTGTATCGAGAAGTTTTTTCAATATAAAGCATCGTTTTACATCAAAAAAAATAGAATCAAAAGTGAACACAAAATATTTCGTAATTGAAAATTTATAATTAATTATTTATGACAAAAACACAACAATTTGAAACCAAAACCAAAGCATTAATAGACGATTTAAAAAGCGTTTGTGCTAATTATGGTTTAGGGAATGATGGAAACGAATTTAAGATTATCACGCAAGTTTTTTATATAAATTCCTGAATGATAAATATGTATATGAACTTAAAAAAATAGAACCAACATTAGCCGAAGCAGAAAATATAGATGATGCTTTAAAAGCTTTTTCTGATGATGATTTAGAATTATTAACCATGCAAATTAGCCAGAATACGGCTTTAATTGCACCAAAAAATTTACTATCTCGTTTGTTCGAGCAACAAAACAAAGATAAGTTTGCAGATATTTTTGATGAAACCTTATTAGATGTTGCCAGAGCAAATAATGATATTTTCTCTGTATTAACACAAGGAGGAGAACGTATTGTGTTGTTCGAGAATATTAGCAAATATGTAACAGACAATAGAGACGCTTTTTGCAAAGCCTTGGTAAATAAATTAGTCAGTTTTAGTTTTGAGCAAATTTTTGAAGAGAAGTTCGATTTTTTCGCTACTATTTTCGAGTACTTAATTAAAGATTACAACACCAATTCAGGTGGTAAATATGCCGAATACTTTACACCACACGCAGTTGCAAAAATTATGGCAGCCTGTTTGGTAACAGACAAAAATGTAAACAATGCCACGTGTTACGACCCAAGTGCAGGTTCTGGTACGTTGTTAATGAATATTGCATACGCCATCGGCGAAGAAAAATGTACTATTTACTCGCAAGATATTTCTCAGAAATCTTCTGCCTTGTTGCGTTTAAATTTAATTTTAAACAACCTCGTACATTCTATCCAAAATATTATACAAGGGAATACCATTTTAAGTCCGTATCATAAACAAGAAAACGGACAATTAGCACAGTTTGATTATATTGTTTCGAATCCGCCATTTAAATTAGATTTTTCTGATTACAGCGTAGCTTTAGATAACAAAGCCAATAAAGAACGCTTTTTTGCAGGAATCCCAAATATTCCGAAATCAAAGAAAGACTCAATGGCAATTTATTTGTTGTTTATACAACATATTATGCATTCTTTAACCCCAGAAACAGGTAAAGCTGCAATTGTGGTACCAACAGGTTTTATTACGGCACAAAGTGGCATTGATAAAAAAATACGCCAGAAATTAGTGGAAAGTAAAATGTTGGCAGGAGTTGTTTCTATGCCTTCTAATATTTTTGCAACTACGGGTACCAACGTTAGTATTTTGTTTTTAGACAAAGCAAATACCAAAGATGTGGTGTTGGTGGATGCTTCTAATTTAGGAACCAAAGTTAAAGACGGTAAAAACCAGAAAACAGTTTTAAGTGATGCTGAAGAACAACAAATTATTGATGTTTTTAATGCAAAAGAAGCAAAAGAAGATTTTTCTGTAGTAGTTTCTTATGATGAGATAAAAGCTAAAAACTACAGTTTAAGTGCAGGACAATATTTTGAGGTTAAAATTGAGTATGTAGACATTTCTGCGGATGAGTTTACTTCTAAAATGAAAACCTTTGAAAGCAATTTAGAAAGTTTATTTTCTGAATCTAAAAGTTTAGAAAAAGAGATTCAGAAGAATTTAAAAAACTTGCACTATGAATAGAAAGATGGTTTTAATGAAGGATTTGATTCACGAAATTACTATGGGTCCTTTTGGTTCTGATATTAAGGTTGATAGTTTTATTGATGATGGAGTTCCTGTTTTAAATGGTTCTAATATTAGTGGTGTAAAACTCACAGAAGAATCGTTTAGATATGTTTCAGAAGAAAACGCAAAGTTTTTAAAAAAAGCAAATACAAAAAGAGGAGATATTGTAATTACACATCGAGGAACATTAGGTCAAATTTCATACATTCCTGAAGATTCGACGTATGATAATTACATTATATCACAAAGCCAATTTAGGGTTACCTTAAAGAAAGATTTAGTTGATCCAATTTATTTTACTTATTATTTTCATACAAATGAAGGCCAGAAAAGATTATTATCTTTTAAAAGCCACGTTGGTGTTCCTGCTCTAGCGCAAGCAACAACTAATTTTAGGTTATTAGAATTTCCATACAGATCTTTAATATTACAAAAACAAATAGCAAAAGTACTTTCAGATTTAGATTCCAAAATAGAAATCAACAATAAAATAAACCAAGAATTAGAAGCGATGGCAAAAACGCTCTATGATTATTGGTTTGTACAGTTCGATTTTCCTGACCCTTCGACAAGCTCAGGACAGGCAGGAAAACCTTATAAATCTTCTGGAGGGAAAATGGTTTTTAATGAAGAATTGAAGCGAGAGATTCCTGAAGGTTGGGAAATAGGAACATTGTTAGATATTGCAAATTTCCAAAATGGTTTGGCTTGTCAAAAATATAGACCAATTAATGATGAGTTTTTAAGAGTTATCAAAATTAAAGATATGAAGGAAGGTTTTTCAGAGAAAACTGAAAAGGTTAGACCTGATGTACCTGATAAAATTAAAATTTTTAATGGAGATATATTATTTTCTTGGTCGGCATCACTTGAAGTTATTCAGTGGTCTGGAGGAGAAGGAGCTTTAAATCAACATATTTTTAAAGTTACATCTGAAAAATTTCCTAAATCATATTACTACTTTGAATTACTTAATTACTTACAACATTTTAAAATGCAAGCTGAATTGAGAAAAACTACAATGGGTCACATTACGCAAGAGCATTTAAAACAAAGTAGAATTGTAATTCCTCAAATAGATTTAATTAATGAAATAGATAAGATCATAAAACCAATTTTAAATAAACAAGTAAAACTTAACGAGGAAACCCAAAAACTATCCGAATTAAGAGATTGGTTGTTGCCTATGTTAATGAATGGACAGGTTAGTGTTGGTAGTGCGTCATTGCGAGGCACGAAGCAATCTTATAATCAGAATGAAAACAATGGTTTGGGGTTGGTTGCTGAGGGTGGAGAGGAATATAAAAAAAGTTTAAAAAAAAAGTAAGCTATGAAAAAGTACTTGAATTATAAAAGCCTATTAATAATAGTTATTGTTGTGTTAATTGCAAATAATATTTTATTACAAATTAAAATGGAAGAAGCTATTGATGCGGCAAACAGCGCAAGTTATGAAGCTAGAAGAGCATACGAAGAAGCTGAAAAAGCGGCATATTATGCAAGTAATGCAGCAGATTCTGCAGAAGAAGCTTCAGAAAATGCTTCAAATGCGTATTATTCTGCTCAGGAAGCAGTTAATAAAAGCTTTGGGAGTCAATGTTGGACCTGTCCGTAAATTAAAAAATTAAGAGATTATATATTTTAAGAATTAGCTAAGTTTCTGTTGGTCATACAGAATAAGAAGTTGGGTTTGGTTGCTGAGGATGGAGAGGAATATGAAATGAAAAAGTAGAAATAAAAACAAATTGTTATGGATAAAACACAATTAAATAAGGTATTAGAACTTGTAAATGAATATGCTGTAAAATACAGAGGTAAAAATCTTGGGGAATTTGAAATTAGTGATATTTATGACCTATTTCCTGAAAGTAAAGACACTTATGGATGGTTTAATGAATGGCCGAACATTGGTAGATACGGAATTTATCTAATTATGGATAAGGATAAAAATGTAATTTATATAGGTGAATCTTCAAACATTGGTAATAGACTAAGTAACTATTTCCAATTTTCAGAAGACAAATCTTGTAAAATTATTCATAAATGGAATAAAACACCAAGATACGTTTGCTCAATAGCTGTTCCTACAGAAACTTGGTTTGAGCGTTTAGCTTTGGAAGAATTTTTAATTTACAATGTTCAGCCAATTGATAATAAAAAAAGTAAATATTCTATTAATTAACTCTTTATTTTAGTAGTTAAATGGTATGGTAAAATAATAATTAATTAAAAACTCATTATGAATAAATATGCATTAACAGCCCTAAAAAGTGCACAAAATTTTAAAGACACCTATTCTATAATAGAAATATGGTCAAGATCTGTAAAAGAAGTTTTTCCTAACTCTAAAAGTTCACAAGAAAAAAGTTGTCCTAAAGGCACTTTTTTAGGTTTGTGCGAGGAAGGTTTAGTGAAGGGAATACCCAAAGGAAATTATACAAAGTCTCTTAAAAATAAAGAGTATGCTTTAAAAGCTATAGCCATTTTAAAACAAAATAGGCAAACGAGGTTTTCACCAAAAGAATTGTGGGAGCAATTAGAACTTAGAGATAAAAGGTCTAATTCTCAAATGGATGTTATTTTGGCATTTTGGGAGAATGGATTGATTGTGTAATAATAAAAATGAATAGTCTTACAACCTGTGGTTGTCCCTAATTAAAATTAGAACATTTAAAAAACGTGTTTAAAGTAATTTACCTAATAGTGTTTCAAAAACATAAAGTTTAAGATCTTCATAGATTGTATTAAAAATCTAAACTATAATCATCGGAATAGTCTTTAGGTAAAGAAGCTCCAATATCACGTAGGTACTTATTTAAGCTATCAATACTTTTGTGCCTTGTAATTGGTAACATTTTATGCTTAGCTTCTAAATCGGTTAATCCTTGTTGCTTATAGGTTGTAAAAATATCTATGGCTGCGGTGTGTCTAAAAGAATAAATACCATAATTTTCATCAAAACTTAGTGCTTTTTTTACTTTAGCAAAACGTCTACCAAAATATGTTCTTTTTACAGTATCGTCAGCAACCCAAATAGAAGGTTTTAATTTTGAACTAAATAAGTGAAATTCAGAATTAAATTTTTGAATTTCCATTTCAGTAATGGTATCCTTTAACTGTTTTGTAAGGAAAACGGTATTTGCAGTGGCGTCTTCTGTTTTACTCTGCACAGAAATGGTATTACGATCTATATTAATGTCCTTTATTTTTATTCTACAAACTTCTACAGGTCTTAAGAAACCATACATTACAAATTTTATAAAAAGATATAAATAAGGATCATGTTCTAGTAAATATTCTTTTATTGTTTTCATTTCTTTTTTACGAAATGGAATATTCTTTTTAGGCTTTGAGACTAATTTAGGAATACTTTCTACAAAGTTTTTATTGATAATATCATCTGCTACCAATTGATTAAATAAACTACTTATTATTTTTCGATACGTATTTCTAGTTGCTGGATTTACAGGTTTATTTTTATCTTTACCAAGGTTATTTAAAAATAGTATAATGTGTCTTTTTGTAATATCATTAATATTTTTATGATATAAGTTTGAAGTTTCCAAATATCGAATAAAAACATTTTCAGGAAAGTACTCAAAAGGAGAGTATCCGCGTTCAAGAAGATTTTGTACTGCTGTTCGTAAATTTTTAATTGCTCTGGTGCGTTCTTTAATGGTTTCTATTCGATTAATCCCTTCTTTAATTCTGAACATTTCCATAAGTCCAGTTTCTGGATTTCTATAAGAATACTTCACATACCAATATTTACCAGCCGCTATTGTTGGCTTTAATACTCCTTTTTTATTCTTAGCTTTTGGTATAAATATTTTTGGATTAGAATATCTCATACGATGATTTGAAACTGGTACGAATACTGGTACGATTTGTTTTTTAGAGCCATTTTGTTTTTTGTTTTTAAATAAAAAACAACTCTAATAACACTGTTAAACAGATGTTTGAACCTAAGTGCGCACGAGAAGATTCGAACTTCCACGTTCTTGCGAACACAGCCCCCTCAAGGCTGCGCGTCTACCAATTTCGCCACGTGCGCATTTGTATAAACCAAAAATGTTAAGCATATTGCTTAACATTTTTGTTGTGACCGGGCTGGGGCTCGAACCCAGGACCCTCTCCTTAAAAGGGAGATGCTCTACCAACTGAGCTACCAGGTCTTTTTTGTAAACCGGTTGCAAATATACTATCAAACATTGGAATAATTAGCATTAAATTGATTTTTTTTTATAGATATTTGCATAAAAATACAAATAAATGAAAATAGTACTTTTAGGTTATATGGCTTCAGGAAAATCTAGTATTGGCAAACGACTTTCTAAAAAGCTGTCAATGAAGTTTTTAGACTTAGATGATTATATTATTGAAAAAGAAAAAATGTCTATTTCTAAAATTTTTGAAACCAAAGGAGAAGTGTATTTTAGGTTGATAGAAAACAAATATTTAAAAGAAATACTAGAAAAAGACAAAGGTTTTATCCTTGCTTTAGGTGGAGGAACGCCTTGTTATGCAAATAATATGGATGTTATTAAAACAGCAAATGCTAATTCTATCTATTTACAAGGTAGTACCGCAACCATGATTGAGCGATTGATTAGAAAGAAAAGCAAGCGCCCATTAATAGCTTCTTTAGGTGATGATCAAATTCCTGAATTTGTAGCAAAACATCTTTTTGAAAGACGTCCTTATTATGAACAAGCAAAAACTATTGTAAAAATAGACAACAAATCTAAAAAAGAAGTTGCAGAAGAATTAGAACATTTATTAAGCTAAATAAGCAATTGCTTCTTTTGCAAAAAATTCTACTTGTATATGTTCTTTTATAGAAGTAGATAGAGAAATCCCTTTAAAATCTGCTTTTACAGGGTATTTCTTATGATTTCTATTTACCAATACAGCGGTTTTAAACCTCTTTAATGGCACATCTAAAAAATGCTTAATTCCGTAAATTAGTGTAGTTCCAGAACTTAAAACATCATCAACTAAAACTAAAGACTTATTTTTATAATCTTCTACATTTAAAGAAGTGGTAATTGGTTTTAAAGGATTTTTTTTATCAATATTAACCTTACAAATAGTTACTTTTAAAGGTGATATTTCTTGTAAAACTTCCATTAATTTTTCTGCAAAAATAAAGCCATTACCAACAATTCCTGCTAGTACAACTTCTTTTTCAGAACTATTAGTTTCATAAATCTGATACGCAATCCTTCTTATTTTTTGAGAAATTTGCAATTGATTTAATATAATGCTACCTGATGTTGTCATATTTCTTCTGTTGTATCGTCTTGATAATCGTCTATATCTCGTCTATCTTTCTTTGTTGGCCTACCAGTTCCCTTTTTTCTATAGTAATCTTTAGCATATTTTAAAAGATCTGTTTTCTCAAACTCCTCTTTAGGTGTAACATCTTTTCTATAAAGATCTACTATTTTAGCTCCAACTCTACTTTCCGGTAAATCTAAAACTTTTATTTGATAATTTATTTGATTTTTTCTTACTAAAATCAATTCATCTCCAAATACCTCTTTAGAAGGCTTTAAGCTTTTATTATCTATCTTAACTTGCCCTTTCTTACAGGCTGTAGATGCTAAACTTCTTGTTTTAAAAATCCTAATACACCACAAATATTTATCAATTCTCATATAAATAGTTAAAATATAACGTTTATCTTTTTACAAAGGTATAAAATTGGTAAATTGCACGCTCTAATTTTAAGATTAAATGAATAAAATAAAAAATATTTTTGCATTTGCAATTATTTCAATTATACTATATTCTTGTAGTAACACAACTTCTACAGCAGTAGATGACTTTGATTATGAAGCACAAGCTTTAATCGATAATGATACTTTAGTTCAATTTTTAAAAAATCATTATTTTGATACTACAGTAGATTCTGTAAAAGCAATAATCTCTGGGCAAACACCTCTTTACGAGAACATAAGTTCTATGAATGTTACTGAAAATGATATTGATTATACATTATATTATTATGTAAACAACATAGGAACTCCAACAATAGAAAAAGGAAACCCAACCGTAATGGATTCTGTTTTTGTAAAATATTACGGACAAAGGATTGTAAAAACTGATAGCATTAGTGCTGTTTTTGACTACAATGACGGACAATGGTTTACACTTAATGGCGTTATTAGAGGTTGGTCTCATGGTTTTACCAATTTTAAAGGTGGGGACAATATTACTGACAATGGACCTATTACATATGAAAATGGAGGAAAGGGAATTTTATTCATTCCTTCTGGCTTAGCCTACGGGAATATAGGAAGTGGTAATATTTTATCTAACGAATGTATCTTTTTCTATATTGACTTATATGATTTTGTAAAAGACACAGATCATGATAATGACGGAATCCCTTCTATAATGGAAGACCCTGATGGTAATGGAGATCCTAGAGATGATGACACAGATTTAAATGGAGTACCTAACTATTTTGATGAAGATGACGATGGTGATGGTGTTTTAACCATTAATGAAGATAAAAATAATGATGGAAACCCTGCAAATGATTTTAGTGATGAAATTAATAATCCAACTTTAGCAGATTACCTAAATCCTGATATAAATTAAAGTTAAAGTATCTAAAAAATATTAAAAGGCCCTTAAGCAATTAAGGGTCTTTTTTTTTTGATATAAAACAACGCTTTAAGAGAACATTCAGTTATTACTCTGAGCATTGATTTATAAGAAAAACATTTAACTAAACACCCTTAAAATGATTTAGACTTCCCATATCAATTAGTTTTATAAAATATAAATGTAAGTTTTCTTAAAAAATGACAAAGAAAAAAGAAATAGGTGTCTTAAATGAATTCAAACTTGTTTAACTCTATAAAAAATATAAGGTAAGATTAATGTATTGAAAGCTTCTGTACTTTTAAACTAAAAAAAAGAGAATATAAAATATTGTGTTATATACTAAAAAAAAGCTCTTGAAAATTTCAAGAGCTTTTTTAATATTAAATAATTTGTGTATTTACAACTTTAAAGAAAGTCCAAATATTATTTGATTTGTTCTATTATCTACGGTAAAATTATCTGTAACAAAATTAGCCTCATTGTTAGTCAAACCTCTTTCCCAACGTACATCAACACCTATATTACCAAATTCTACTCCTACTCCCATTTGAAGCCCTACAGAAAATTTATCAAGTTCATCAGAAGTAAATTCTTTATAACTAATTTCATCATCTAAAATATATTGAAAAGAAGGACCAATAAAAACATTTGCAAATCCTAAGAATTTTTTACCTACTAAAACAGGTACATCTAATTTCTTAAATGAATAATCATCTGAATCACTTAGTAATTCAAATTCTGTTTTAACTTGTGTATAAACAATTTCTGGTCTTAAATATAAACCACCTAAAACAGGTATATCTCCTCTAAACCACAAACCTACATGATAACCAGTCTTAGCCTCTGCTCCTCCATCTACAATATCTGCTGAAGATTCTTTAAAAGAGTCTTCTCCCGCATTATTATAGTTTACACCTGCTTTTAAACCAAAATCTACCTGAGCATTTGATAATTGAGTAAATCCAAAGGCTAAGCAAAACATTAAAATTACTTTTTTCATCATTTATTATTTTAAGTTACTATTAAAGATCTTTAAAATACTAACGCTTTTATTTTCTAGAAATTACTTTTTTAACAGCTTTTACAACTGCAGCAGCATCTAAACCATATTTAGCCATTAATTGCTCTGGTGTTCCAGATTCTCCAAAAGTATCATCTGTAGCAACAAATTCTTGAGGTGTTGGTGTGTTTAAAGCTAAAGTTCTAGCAACACTTTCTCCTAAACCACCTAATTTATTATGCTCTTCTGCAGTAACAATACAACCAGTTTTAGCAACAGACTTTAATATAATGTCTTCATCTAAAGGTTTAATGGTATGTATATTTATTACTTCTACAGAGATTCCTTCTGCTTCTAATTGCTCAGCAGCTTGTAAAGATTCCCAAACTAAGTGCCCTGTTGCAACAATAGTTACATCTGTTCCTTCTGTTAATTGTATTCCTTTACCTATTTCAAATTTTTCATCTGTTGGCATAAATACTGGTACTTTTGGACGACCAAAACGTAAATATACAGGTCCATCAAAATCTGCAATTGCAATTGTAGCCGCTTTTGTTTGGTTGTAATCACACGTATTAATTACAGTCATTCCTGGTAACATTTTCATCAAACCAATATCTTCTAATATTTGGTGTGTTGCGCCATCTTCTCCTAAAGTAACTCCTGCGTGAGATGCACAAATTTTTACGTTCTTACCTGAATACGCCACAGATTGACGAATTTGGTCATACACTCTACCTGTAGAAAAGTTAGCAAATGTACCTGTAAAAGGAATTTTACCTCCAATTGTTAATCCTGCAGCAATACTTATCATATTTGCTTCTGCAATACCTATTTGGAAAAATCTTTCAGGGTTTTCTTCAATAAATTGATCCATTTTTAAAGAACCAATTAAATCAGCACATAAGGCAACTACGTTTGGGTTTGTTCTACCTAATTCTGTTAAACCATCTCCAAAACCTGAACGTGTGTCTTTTTTTTCTGTGTATGTGTATTTTTTCATTATAAATTTGTTGTGTTGTAAAATTTGCGTAAAAATAAACTTTTATTTTACTTTAGAGAAGAGAAAACGGATAATAGCTAAAGACTTTTTAACATATTATAAATAAGCATGATAAAAAGCCTACATAAAGGTGCTTAAAATTGGTTTTTATTTTTTTTTAGACAACCGCGGCTATTTTAGAGATCACTTATACAAAAAAGTTTAGGCACAAAAAAAGCTTCTTATTTCTAAGAAGCTTTGTTTTTTGGGTGGAAGACGGGACTCGAACCCGCGACACTCGGTACCACAAACCGATACTCTAACCAACTGAGCTACAACCACCATATAATTTCGGCTGCAAATATATATCTTTTTTACATTACAAAAAAAGAAAAAGTTAAATTAATTTACTAAAATTTTCTACAGCCACGTAACGCTCTGTATTAAAGCCTTCTGCAGATTCAACACCAATCAATCTTCCTAAATCTTTTGCTCTATACTCTACACTATCTGTAAAATTCTTGCTTGTAATAGGTGTTTCTGGCTCATTACTTGTCGGATCATAGAATTGAGAAGTATATGCTAACACCGATTTCTTCTTAATTTCCATAAAACCTGTCACGTCTATTACAAAGTCTGGCTCTATATTTTTCCACTGTATATAATGATACACAAGTTTTGGTCTCCATTTTTCTTGCAACTCACCTTCTATTTCTGTTTCAATTTTTAATAAGCCACTTAAAAAGCAGGCATCAGAAACCAAACGACTTCCTTTTGGATGATCTATATGACGATCATCAACAGCATTACACAACACAATTTCTGGCTGGTACTTTCGTATCATTTTAATAATAGCTAATTGATGCTTTTTATCATTGGTAAAAAAGGCATCAGAAAAACCAAGATTTTCACGTACAGAAACCCCTAAAATTTTAGCTGCATTAGCGGCTTCAATATCTCGTAAATCAGCAGATCCTCTAGTCCCCAATTCTCCTCTTGTAAGATCTACGATCCCTACCTTTTTTCCTAAAGAAATTTCCTTTGCAATTGTTGCTCCACAACCCAATTCCACATCATCTGGATGGGCTCCAAAAGCCAAAATATCTAGTTTCATATATAATGTACTTATTTAAGATAATTAATATTTTATCAGTTTTTGTTATAAAAACCATTCCATTGCCCTAAAAATAGACAACAAATTCATCGTTTTATTAATTATTCTATAACAAAACAATAAAATGAATCATCAAAAATAATCAATTTTTAAAGAAACTTAATAAGAAATTATTTCTATTACGTTTTCGTATTTAACTTTATATAAAGTTGGCTTCTTTTTGTTAGGATTATCATAAAAATTAACTGTAGGGTACTGGTATGATATATGTCATAAAACAAACTCTATAATGTGAGTAATTTTACAGTATCAAAAAATAATAATATAAACGTCAATAATTTGGCAATTGTAATACACATTAATTAATAACTATAAACTTAAATTATGGAAACCAACAGAAACATGGAAACTTACGGACTTAAAAACGTAACTGTAAAATGGAATTTATCTCCAGAAGAGCTTCAAAAAATCACTATTGAGAAAGGAATGGGTAAAGAAACCAAAAATGGAACTTTAGCTATTAATACTGGTAAATTTACAGGAAGATCTCCACAAGATAGATTTATTGTAAAAGATGAATATACTGCAGACAAAGTTTGGTGGGGAAAAACCAACAAACCAGTTTCTCAAGAAAACTTCGATAAATTAAAAGCGAACGTAGTAAACTACTTATCTAACAGAGAATTATACGTAAGAGACGGTTATGTGTGTGCAGACCCAACTTACAAAACAGATATTAGAACTGTAGCAGAATACCCTTGGTCTAGTTCTTTTGTACATAATATGTTTTTAAGACCTTCTGAAGAAGAATTAGCAAATTTTGATGAAGATTGGTTAATTTTATGTGCTCCTGGTTATGTTTGTGATGATCCTAAAGCATACGGAATTCGTCAAGGAAACTTCTCTATCATTAACTTTACAGATAAAATTGCTTTAATTGGTGGTTCTGCTTACACAGGAGAGATGAAAAAAGGTATTTTTTCTGCATTAAATTTAATTTTACCAGTAGAAAAAAATGTATTACCAATGCACTGTTCTGCAAATGTTGGTGAAGATGGTGATACTGCTATTTTCTTTGGATTATCTGGAACAGGAAAAACTACCTTATCTGCAGATCCTAAAAGAAAATTAATTGGTGATGATGAACATGGTTGGACAGCAGAAAACAATATCTTTAACTTTGAAGGTGGATGTTACGCAAAAGTAATTGACTTATCTGAAGAAAAAGAACCAGACATTTTTAGAGCTATTAAGCCAGGTGCTTTGTTAGAAAATGTAGTTTTTGATGAAAATGGAGATGTAGATTATATGGATAGTACAATTACACAAAACACACGTGTAAGTTACCCTATTTATCATATCGACAACATTGCAAAACCTTCTTATGCAAGCAACCCTAAAAACATTTTCTTTTTAACTGCTGATGCTTTTGGTGTATTGCCTCCGGTATCTAAATTAACTCCAGGACAAGCTGCATACCACTTTATCTCTGGTTATACTGCAAAAGTAGCAGGAACAGAAGCAGGAATCACAGAACCTGTACCATCATTCTCTGCTTGTTTTGGTGAACCATTTATGCCATTACACCCAACAAAATATGCTGAAATGTTAAGTAAAAAAATGACTGAAGCTGGTGTAAATGTTTGGTTAATTAACACAGGTTGGTCTGGAGGTCCTTACGGAACTGGTTCTCGTATTAAATTAAAATATACAAGAGCAATGATTACTGAAATTTTAAACGGAAGTTTAGACAACATCGAATTTGAACAACACCCAATTTTCGGATTATTTATGCCTAAATATTGTCCTAATGTACCAACAGAAATGTTAAACCCAATGAATACTTGGATAAACAAAAGTGCATACATTAGTAAAGCAATTCACTTAGCACACTTCTTCCACTTAAACTTCGAGAAATTTGCAAATGAAGCATCAGAACAAATTATAGAAGGTGGGCCATTAATTGATGAACACCACAAATTAGAGCACATGTAAGAGTCTAACAAAGATTCACTTTAAAAAGCAAAGAGTTTTAACTCTTTGCTTTTTTTATTGCTTGTAAAATATCTTCTATTAAATCTTCTGTTTCTTCTATACCTAAAGAAAAACGAATTAAACCGTCTTTAATTCCTCTTGCCAAACGTTCTTCTTCACTTAATAAAGCATGTGTTGTTTGCACCGGACTTACCGTTGTACTTTCTAAACCTGCTAAACTCATTGACGGTTTTATCAATTGTAAATGATTCTGAAATTTCATTGCATCAATTCCTTCAGACAACTCAAAAGACATCATTGCTCCAAAACCTTTCATCTGCTTCTTTGCCAATTCGTACTGAGGATGACTTTTTAATCCGGGATAATAAACCCTATCAATATCAGCGTTATTTTCTAAAAACTCAGCCATTTTTTGTGCGTTTTTAGTTTGTTCTTTTACACGTAAATTCAGTGTTTTTAAACTTCTTTCTAGTAACCAAACCGTTTGATCACTTAGATTTCCACCAAAATTAATAGCCGTTTTCCATATTTTCTCAATATGTTCTTTAGTTGCAGCAATGGCACCTGCAGAAATGTCTGAATGACCACCCATATATTTAGTAGCAGAATGTAGCATAATATCAATTCCAAAATCTATAGGATTTTGATTAATAGGCGAAGCAAACGTATTATCTATCATTGTTAGAATTCCGTTTTCTTTTGCCAAAGCAGCAATTGCTTTCATATCCGTAATCCCTAATAACGGATTAGAAGGCGTTTCTATATATAAAACCTTCGTATTTTCTTTAATCAAAGGTTTAAAATCTTCTACTTTATCAGATTCTGTAAAAGAATATTCTATTCCGAATTTATCAAATTCTGATACTATAAAGTTATAAGTTCCTCCATAAATTACTTGTTGTATTACAACATGATCTCCTTTTTGTAAAAAAGCAAATAATGCTGCAGATATAGCTGCCATTCCAGAGCCAAAAATCAAAGCATCTTCTGTTTTTTCTAAGGCAGCAATTTTCTTGTGCAACATTTCTTGATTTGGTGTGTTAAAATAACGCGGATAACGTTTAACATCAACACCATCAAAAGCATAAGAAGTAGATGTGTAAATAGGAGAAACCGCTCCTTTATATTGTGCGTCCTTTACTTCTCCAACATGAACACAAGTAGTATTTATTCCTAATTTTTTAGATTCTTTCATTTCTCTATTTTTATGATTGCTAATTTAGTAATTCCTTGTGCAATGCACTAAAAAAATCAATATCTTCGTTTTATGATATCTGTATTACTTGTCGGAAACGGAAATGTTGCTACACATTTGCACACTGCTTTTTTAAAGGCTGATACAATTGTAGTTACACAAATTAGCTCTAGAAACTTAAAAAACATACCAAGCGCAGATCTTACAATTATTGCTGTTTCTGATGATGCAATTGCAGAAGTTTCATCAAAAATAAATAACAAACTTGTGGTACACACCTCCGGTGGATGCTCTATAAGTGAGCTAAAAAACGAAAACAACAAAGGTGTTTTTTACATGTTGCAAACTTTTTCTAAAGGAAAAGAAGTTAATTTTTGTGAAGTTCCTTTTTGCCTAGAAGCCACCAATAAAAATGACCAACAATTACTTGATAAAGTTGCTAAATCTATAGGCGAAAAGATTTACGAAGTAGACTCTGAACAAAGAAAAGCATTGCATGTTGCCGCTGTTTTTGTAAACAACTTTACCAACCACCTTTACAAAATTGGGAATGATATTTGCACAGAGCATAAAGTGCCTTTTGAAGTTTTGTTCCCTTTAATTAAAGAAACGGCTTCTAAAATTGAATTTTTATCACCAAAAAAAGCACAAACAGGACCTGCTGTTAGAAAAGATAAAAAAACAATTAAAAATCATTTAGATTTGTTGGATGAAAATCAACAGGAGATCTATCAACTTTTAACAAAATCAATTCAAAATTCAGTTGATTAAATTTACTTTAAACAAATAAAACCACTTCTAAAACAAGAGAGAAGTTTTACAAAAAATAAATATGGAAATTAGTTACAAACAATTATTACCACAAATAAATACTTTAATTTTTGATGTAGACGGTGTGCTAACCAACGGAATGGTTACCATTATGCCTGACGGAGAATTAATAAGACACATGAATATTAAAGATGGTTACGCTCTAAAAACTGCCGTAGATAAAGGCTTAAATGTTTGTATTATTTCTGGTGGAAAAAACGAAGGAGTAAGAACGCGTTTGGCTAATTTAGGAATTAAAGATATATATTTAGGTGCTCACGATAAAATTAAGCAATACAATGAATTGGTAGAAAAGTACAATTTAAAACCAGAAAACGTATTGTACATGGGAGACGACATTCCAGACTATCCTGTTATGGAATTGGTAGGAATGCCTTGTTGCCCAAATGATGCCGCTCCCGAAATTCAAGGGGTTTCTAAATATATTTCCTATAAAAAAGGAGGAGAAGGATGCGTTAGAGATGTAATTGAACAAATTTTACGTGTTCAAGGGAAATGGGAAAATAATTTTAGTGCAAAATATGATTAATCATTAAATTGTTTTCTATTAATTAATAAACCAATACAAATAATCAAGACAAAGCTTATCCAAGTCTTTAAAAAATTAAAAACATGAAAAAATTACTTTTTACATTCGTACTATTAATGCTTGCAGTAACAGTAAATGCACAATCTATTTTAGGGAATTGGAAAACGGTAGATGATGAGACTGGTGAAACGAAATCTATAGTAAACCTTTATGAAGAAAATGGTAAAATTTACGGTAAAGTTGTTAAGGTATTTAACAAAGACCGTCAAGATGCTGTTTGTGATAAATGTGAGGGAGATAAGAAAGATAAACTTATCTTAGGTATGACAATTATTGAAGGCATGAAAAAGAAAGGTGATGAATATAAAGGAGGTACAATTTTAGACCCTCAAAAAGGAAAAGAATATGACTGTAAAATTTGGTTAGATGAAGACAACGCTAACAAGCTGAACGTAAGAGGTTATATTGCCTTTTTATTCCGTACACAAAACTGGTATCGTGCAGTTGAATAGTTTTTAATCAAATATAGAATAAACTAAAAGTACTTAGTTATATTGATGTTACTTTATTAAAAAAATTAATGAATCACTATGGAGAACATCCATTTTACAATTGAAAATAAAAGTCTTTCTTCTAAAAGTTCTTTGGTAGAAAATATTTTAAAAGGACAACACCGTTTTCCTAATTTAAAAAACAAAAAAGGACTTTTATTTTCAAATTCTATTTTAGACAAATTCATAGACGAAGAAGCAAAACACAACACCAACACCTTAACAAGTAAAGAAAATAGAAGCATTAGAACCTTGTCTAGTGGTGAGCAGAAAAAAGCATTACTCAACTATTTACTTGAACAAAAACCCGCATTTTTAATTTTAGACAGTCCGTTTGAAAGTTTAGATATTGCTTCTGTTTCTAATTTAAAAGAACACCTTATTACATTATCGTCGGAGATTACTTTAATTCAGATTTTTAATAGAAAAGAAGAAATCTTACCCATAATAACACACGTTTTAGAACTTAAAGATGATGAGATTATTGAGTTTATTCCTATAGAGAAATACAACTTTAAAGAAATTATTTTTAGCTTTAAAGGAGAAGTTCCTAAACCGATTACATTCTACAAAAATATACCAGACCAACTTATAGCATTACAAAATGTAAATGTTGAATATGATGAAAGAAGTATTTTAAAAAACATTAATTGGACGATCAATAAAAATGAATTTTGGCACCTAATAGGACCTAATGGATCTGGGAAAACCACCATCTTATCCATGATTTATGGAAACAATGTAAAAGCTTTTAGGCAAGAAGTCTATTTGTTTGGTAAGAAAAAAGGTACCGGAGAAAGTGTTTGGGAAATAAAAGAGAAAATCGGTTATTTTAGTCCTGCTATTTTAGAATTATTTAAAAGAAGAATTACGGTTGCACAAATGGTACTTTCTGGTTTTTTTGATAGTGTTGGACTATACGAAACTCCATCTACATTACAAATTAAAGTAGCTAATGATTGGCTTGAGTTATTAAACTTAGAAAATAAAAAAAACACTCCATTTAACAACTTAACGGCAGCAGAACAAAGATTGGTTTTAATAGCAAGAGCTATGATTAAACATCCACCTCTATTAATTTTAGATGAACCACTCATCAATTTAGACAATAAAGGAACTGCTATTGTTGTAGCTTTAATTAATAAAATTGTAAAAGAAAGCGATACCACAATACTCTTTGTTTCGCATAGAGAAGTAAAAGATTTGCAACCAAACTTTATCTATGAGCTCATCCCAGACGTAAATGGATCAGTAGGTAAAGTTCAAAAGTTGAGTTAATTCTTCTCTTCTAACATCGGTACAAAAGCAAAATCTCCTAATTCGTGTTTTTCAAAGGCTGTAGCAGATTTCCTAATAAACAACGTCATTATTTGTGTTTTGTCTCCAACCGGAATTAACAACCTACCTCCTACTTTTAATTGAGATAATAAAGGTTTTGGTACAAAAGGAGCACCTGCAGTCACGATAATTTTATCAAAAGGTGCTTCTTCTTTTAAACCAATATATCCATCACCAAAAATAAATCGTTTTGGGTTGTAACCTAATTTCGGTAAAAAAAGAGAGGTTTTCTTAAACAACTCTCGTTGTCTCTCTATAGAATACACTTCTGCCTTTAACTCTAATAAAACGGCGGTTTGATACCCAGATCCTGTACCAATTTCTAATACTTTTTCACCAGGTTCTACTTCTAATGTTTGCGATTGAAAAGCCACTGTATATGGCATCGAAATAGTTTGTTCTGCCGCAATAGGAAAAGCTTTGTCTTGGTACGCATGAGACTCAAAACTACTATCAATAAATAGGTGACGTGGTATTTTACGCACTGCACTCAATACATTTTTATCAATAATACCTTTTGCTTTTAGCACTTTAGCTAACTGGTTTCTAAGACCTTGGTGTTTAGAAGTATCTTTCAATTTTTATAAATTTCTGGAGTCTAAAAATAGTAATTAATCCATATAAATAAGCATAAAATTGTATCTTTGTTTTTGGCTGATTTTTAATCAGATAAACTAAACTAATGTCTTTATAATGAACTTACTTGCTGTAAAGCAAGTAATCTTAAAATAACTACAATACTAAAAGAGTTGTTTTACTTTGTTCTAAAAGGCCAAAAATATTATATATGCTTAAAGTAGGAGTATTAGGTGCTGGTCACTTAGGAAAAATTCATTTACGATTATTACAACAATCAGATAAATACAACTTAGTTGGTTTTTACGACCCTTCTAAAGAAAATGCAAAAAATGTTGCAGAAGAATTTGGCTATACCGCTTTTGATTCTGTTGAATCTCTAATAGATGCTGTTGAAGTTGTAGATATTGTAACACCTACTTTATCTCATTTTGATTGTGCAAAATCTGCAATAGAAAAAGGTCGTCATATTTTTATTGAAAAACCAATTACCAAAACTGTTGTAGAAGCAGAAGCTTTAAAAACTTTAGCAAGTCAATTTCATGTTTTAGGACAGGTTGGTCATGTAGAGCGTTTTAACCCTGCATTTACCGCTGTAAAAGACCAAATTGAAAATCCAATGTTTATTGAATGTCATAGATTGGCAGAATTTAACCCAAGAGGTACAGATGTGCCTGTAGTGTTAGATTTAATGATTCATGATATTGATATTATTCTATCTGTTGTAAAATCTCATGTTAAAAGCGTACACGCAAGTGGTGTTGCTGTTATTTCTGAAACTCCGGATATTGCAAATGCAAGAATTGAATTTGAAAATGGTTGTGTCGCTAATTTAACTGCGAGTAGAATTTCTATGAAAAACATGCGTAAATCTCGCTTTTTTCAAAAGGATGCCTATATTTCTGTTAATTTTTTAAGTAAGGAATCTGAAGTTGTTAGAATGAAAGATGTACCTGCAAACCCTGATGAATTTGCAATGATTTTACAAAATGCAGAAGGTGTTAAAAAACAAATTTATTTCGAAAACCCAGAAGTAGAAAACAACAACGCAATTTTAGATGAATTAGAGTCTTTTGCTGATGCTATTAAAAGCAACACATCTCCTGTAGTTAGTCTAAGACAAGGAACGGAAGCGCTAAAAGTTGCCCAAATGATTATTGATTGTTTTTAATAACAGGGAGATAGCCAAGTATTTTATTCTACTACCTCCGTGTGGCTTAAAATAAAAATATTTGTATCATAAGCATACCTTGTTACTTTAAGGGCTAGGTTATTGATTAAGAAATAACCGATATTTACTTTTAAAAGAGCAAATAGTTTTTATATAAATAGTAAGGTTTACAAATAATTGCGTTAGGGATAGAGCGGTCTGTTTGAGCTCTTTTGAGGCACGAAAAAAGCGAGTAGCGAAAGCCCGTTAAAACGCCCAAATAATATAGAATACACATGAAAAACATAGCTATTATTGGAGCTGGAACCATGGGAAATGGAATTGCTCATACCTTTGCTCAGTTTAATTACAAAGTAAGTTTAATAGACATTTCTGATGCTTCTTTAGAAAAAGGAATGAATACCATTGCTAGAAATTTAGATAGAATGGTGTCTAAAGAAAAAATTTCTGAAACAGATAAAACTCAGACTTTACAAAATATTACCACCTTTACATCTATTAAAGAAGGTGTTAAAAATGCGAATTTAGTTGTGGAAGCTGCTACTGAAAATGCCGTTTTGAAAGCTAAAATTTTTAAAGAATTAGATGATGTTTGTAATGAAAACACCATTTTAGCAACCAACACTTCTTCTATTTCTATAACTCAAATTGCAGCAGCAACCAATAGAGCCGATAAAGTTATTGGAATGCATTTTATGAATCCTGTGCCGATTATGAAATTGGTAGAAATTATTAGAGGCTACAACACGTCTAACGAAGTAATGGAAACCATTGTAGCACTTTCAAAAAAGATTGGTAAAATTCCGGTGGAAGTAAATGACTACCCTGGTTTTGTGGCAAACAGAATTTTAATGCCAATGATTAATGAATCTATTGAAACTTTGTACAACAATGTTGCAGGTGTAGAAGAAATTGATACAGTAATGAAACTTGGTATGGCACACCCAATGGGTCCACTACAATTGGCAGATTTTATTGGTCTTGATGTTTGCTTGTCTATTATGAATGTATTGTATGACGGTTTTAAAAACCCAAAATACGCTCCTTGTCCGTTATTAGTAAACATGGTAATGGCTGGTAAATTAGGTGTAAAATCTGGTGAAGGTTTTTATGATTATTCAGAAAGTAGAAAGGCTGAGAAAGTAGCTAAAATGTTTATATAACCTCTCTTTACGAGAATAGTAACTATTAATTAAATGCAGAAAAAAAAATACCTGTTTTTTTTATTTTTCATACTTATCTATTCTTTAAAAGCACAAGAGAATAAAAAAGGAATTCTAAACATTAAAAAAGTTGGGGTTTTATACAATAAAGCAAATGTTAAAAACTTTATATTTGAAGATAAAGATTACAAATACAGCTCAAACACATTAAAATTACAGGTATTTTATAACTTAGGAGAATGGAAGTCTTTTGATATTGAATTGATTGTTCAACCTCAAGTACAGGTTATAAAACATCAGTTATTAAATTCTTATTTTATATTACCAACAGAAGAAAATTTTGAGGATAAAATAATTGAATTTACAACTCCAAAAACAATGCACTTATATGCTTTTGAATTAGGTTTTGTATTAAAAAGAGAAGTTATTAAAAACTTAGATTTTCAATTTACAGCAGGTTTAGGAATTGCAACTATAGACACTAGAACAGAGCGTTTAGCTAAAGGTTTTACTTTTTTAGAAAATGCATCTTTAGGACTGTCTTATAAAACAACTCAAAAAACAGCTTTATATATTGGAAGTAATATAGGACACATCTCTAACCTAGATTTTAAGTCTCCAAATAGTGGATATACTTTTTTAGGCCTAGAACTTGGTATTTCTTATATATTAAACTAAAAAAAGGCCCTCTTTTGAGTAAAATACTTATCTAAATGAACTTATTTAAGACTTTAATAGCAATCAATTACCCTGCTAATTAAATTCTGAAACAAATTCAGTTTTACTTGTATATATACTTATTAGAAAGCCTTTTTTAAATTTATTTACCCAACCAAGAATTTAACATCCAGATTGTTTTTTCTTGCTCTGCAATGAAATCGCTCATCATTGAGTTTGTACCTTCATCATTCGCTTCATCTGAAGATTCTAGTATAGCTCTTTCATTTTTTAATAATTCAGAAAGTGAGTTTACAACCAATTCTACACCTTCTACATCATTAGAAATATTTTTTCCTACAGGCACTGTTGCTAAATTTATATAATCTGTAAAAGTATGCAACGGCTTACCTTGTAAGGTTAAAATACGTTCTGCAATTTCATCTATTTTTACTTGAGAATCTGTATAAAATTCTTCGAACTTTACATGTAACTCAAAGAAATTTTTTCCTTTTATATTCCAGTGTAAACCTCTTAAATTCTGATAATAAATTTGAAAGTTTGCTAACAAACCATTTAATTCATCTACTAAATTTGCTGATTCTTTTTTGTCTAAACCTAATATTGTTTTGTTCATTTTATATTTTTTTTATTGATACTTCAAATTTATGAGAAATTTAATAGCTTAATGCATAATTATAATTGATAGTTTTAATATCTTTATCAAAAAATTTTATACACAATGACAATTACCCAATTAAAATACGTTTTGTCTGTTGCAGAATACCAAAACTTTACGGTGGCCGCAGAGCATAGTTTTGTGACTCAACCTACTCTAAGTATGCAAATTCAAAAACTAGAAGACGAATTAGGTGTTAAGATATTTAATCGCTCTAAAAAACCAATTGAATTAACTGAAGTAGGTAAAAAAATAGTAGAACAAGCAAAAGTAATTGTTGATGAGAGTAACAGAATTTTAGATATAGTTCATCAACAAAAAGGATATATCGGTGGAGAGTTTAAATTGGGAGTTATTCCTACAATTATGCCTACCCTATTACCTATGTTTCTGCAAAACTTTACTAAAAAATACCCAAAGGTAAAGTTGATTATAGAAGAGTTAACTACAGAAGAAATTATAAGAAAATTAACTGATGGACACATAGACGCAGGTCTTGCAGCAACTCCGTTAGAAAATGAAGCAATTAAAGAAAGACCTTTATATTACGAGCCTTTTGTTGGTTTAATACCTCCAAACCACAGACTGTCTAAAAATAAAACCATTACTGCCGAAGAGTTAGAAATGGAAGATATTTTACTATTAGAAGACGGTCATTGCTTTAAAGACAGTATTATTAATTTATGTAGTACTCGAAAAGTAGATAATAAAAAAGGATTTCAATTAGAAAGCGGAAGTTTTGATACCTTAATAAAACTCTCTAAAGAAGGATTAGGAATGACATTGCTACCTTATCTACACACTTTAGATTTAAATGATGTGGATAAAAGCCATTTAAGAGAATTTACAACACCTCCTCCGGCAAGAGAAGTGAGTTTAATTTATCATAAATCGCAATTAAAAATGCAATTAATAGAAGCTCTAAAGAAAACGATTGACGGTGTTGTTAGAGGTGCTATTTCTTTTTCTGACGTAAAAATTATTAGCCCTTTACAGAAGAAATAAATAGTAATAAAACGAGATAAAATCACAAAAAAAAGGAAGCTATTTAGCTTCCTTTTTTTTTATTATAAATATCTTATTAAATCTTAAGAATACATTTTATCACGTAATTCTTTAATTTTTGGATCTGATAAATAATCATCAAAAGTAGTATATCTATCTATTACACCTTTTGGTGTTAACTCAATAACTCTGTTAGCAACTGTTTGTGCAAACTCATGATCATGCGTTGTAAACAAAATAGTTCCTTTAAAATTGATTAATGAATTATTCAAAGCTTGAATAGATTCTAAATCTAAGTGATTTGTTGGCTCATCTAAAACTAACACATTACCTCTCTTCATCATCATTCTAGACAACATACAACGTACTTTTTCTCCTCCAGAAAGTACATTACTTTTCTTTAAAGCTTCCTCTCCAGAAAAAATCATTTTCCCCAAGAAACCTCTTAAAAAAACTTCTTCACGTTCTTCTTCCGTTTGTGCATATTGTCTTAACCAATCTACCAAATTCAATTCTCCGTCTTGGAAAAAAGAAGAATTATCTAACGGCAAGTAAGATTGTGTAGTTGTAACTCCCCAATCAAATTTACCTGCGTCTGCCTTTTCATTATCATTAATAATTTGATAAAAAGCAGTTACAGCTCTAGAGTTTCTAGAAATAACAGCAATTTTATCACCTTTATTTAAATTGATATGTACATCATCAAATAATTTCTCTCCTTCAAATTCTTTAGATAAACCTTCTACGTTTAAAATTTGATCTCCAGCTTCTCTATCTCTATCAAAAATGATAGCAGGATAACGTCTACTTGAAGGCTTAATTTCATCAACATTTAATTTCTCGATCATTTTTTTACGAGAAGTTGCTTGCTTAGATTTTGCCATATTTGCAGAAAAACGACGGATGAACTCTTCTAATTCCTTCTTTTTTTCTTCTGCTTTCTTATTTTGTTGTGCTCTTTGTCTTGTTGCTAACTGACTAGACTCATACCAAAATGTATAGTTACCAGAATAGTTGTTTATTTTACCATAATCGATATCAGAAATATGTGTACAAACGGCATCTAAAAAGTGTCTATCATGCGAAACAACAATTACACAGTTATCAAAGTTTGCAATAAAGTTTTCTAGCCAAGCGATGGTTTCAAAATCTAAATCATTGGTAGGCTCATCCATTATTAAAACATCTGGATTTCCAAAAAGCGCTTGTGCAATTAATACACGTACTTTTTGTTTACCATCTAGGTCTTTCATTTCTGTATAATGCAAATCTTCAGAAATACCTAAGTTAGATAACATTGCGGCTGCATCAGAATCTGCATTCCAACCATTCATTTCTTCAAAAATTATTTGAAGTTCACCAATTTTCTCAGCATTTTCATCTGTATAGTCTGCATACAAATCATCAATTTGCTTTTTTATCTTGAACAGCTCTTTGTTACCCATAACTACTGTCTCTAAAACCGGGAATTCATCAAAAGCGTAATGATCTTGCGTTAGCACAGACATTCTTTTTCCTTTTTCTAAATGAACCTGACCTGAAGTTGGTTCTTGAACACCTGAAATAATTTTTAAGAAAGTGGATTTTCCTGCTCCGTTTGCGCCAATAATTCCATAACAATTTCCTGTTTGAAATTTTGTATTAACATCATCAAACAAAATTCGTTTTCCGAATTGAACAGATAAATTAGAAACTGATAACATACTCTATTATTTTTAATTTTGTGCAAAAGTACAAATTTGATTTATCTTTTCCCCCTTGATTTCAAACGGTTTTTAATAAATTATAATTTCATTTTTATGACCAATTTAAGAACTATTTTAACAATGAATTAACAACAATAGCTCACATGAATACCTAACTTTGTTATAAAGAATAGATCCCTATTGTATATGATTAAAAAACTACTTCATATAATTTTATTAATTATAATTACCGCTTTTGTAGGCTGTGATTCTAATTCTAAAAACACAGCTACTTATTTTGGTGGTAAAATTATAAACCCAAAATCTAAATATGTTGTGCTATTTTCTATGGAAAAAGTGATAGATACCTTGTATCTTGGAAACGACAATAGATTTTTAGGAAAATTAGAAAACGCTAATGAAGGTTTATATTATTTTGCACATGGCAATGAAAATCAATTTATTTACTTAGAACCTCAAGACAGTTTAATGTTACGTTTAAATACGTGGGATTTTGATGAGTCTATCGTTTATGCTGGTAAAGGAGCAGAAAGAAATAACATTTTAATAGATTGTTTTTTACAAGAAGAGAAAGATAATAAGATGTTTCATAAATTAAATCAATTAAAACCTGATGCGTTTATTAAAAAAACAGATTCTCTACTTGCTTTAAAAGATAAAACTTATGAAGAATACGCCAAACATCACCCAAGTGAAACAACCGGTTTTAATCATGTTTTAAAAGTAGCACTTACCTATCCTATTTTTTCTAGAATAGAAAAGTACCCAATTGAGCATTTAAAATATAATAATAAAAAAGACTTTGATAAAATTAACAAGTCCTTTTATAAGCATAGATCATCTGTGAGTGTAAACAATGATTCTTTAATGTATTACCAACCTTACTCTAAATACATAAGAAACTTTTTATACAACAGTACCTATTCATTAGGTCATAAACCAATGACTAATGAGTATTCTTCTGCATTTACGGTAGATTTATTAAAAACGATAGACCGTAATATAACTTCTGATGCCTCTAAAAATGCTTTTCTAAAACAAACAGTGATCAGTCATTTTTATAAAAAATCTAGCTGTAATGCTAATAAGAATGCATTTGACACTTATTTTAATTTAAGCACAAGTACTAAAGATAAAGATCACGTAAGACTATTACTTTTAGATAGCAAGGCCCTACAAAAAGGACAAGAACTAGTAGATTTTACCGTTACAGATTTAACAAACGCAACCTATTCTATAAAAAAACTGATTAAAAATAAAAATACGTTTCTATTGTTTTGGAATCCAGAGAATACGACTCCAATGTATATCTCTTCTAGAATTAATTATTTAAGCAAAAAATTTCCTGATGTAAAATTTATTCAAATAAAAATTGATGGAAGTGCAGAAGATAGAATAGAACAGTTAGATATAAAAAATCAATTTTTTATCACAGCAGACAGTGAAGCTAACAACTTCTTAACCAGCAAAATGACAAGATCTATTATCATTAATAAAGAAGGAATTATTACAAATGGTTTTGCATCTATTTCTTCTAAAAAATTATATTCCGATTTAAAAAATCTTAAGTAATCATTAATTTATCTTTATAATCTAAAAATTAGTTGTACATTTGCACGATTTTTATTTTGAGTCTAACTCATTAATAATCAGGTCGAATTTATAATCGGGTTTGCAGGTGGGCGTTCTGTGAATCCAAAAAAACACAGTAATGTCAACATTTTTAGAATTAGGTTTAAAAGAACCGATTAACAGAGCATTGACGGATTTAGGTTACGAAAAACCTACCGTAATTCAGGAAAAAGCAATTCCACAAATTATTTCATCTACAGACGATTTAAAAGCATTTGCACAAACAGGTACAGGTAAAACTGCTGCTTTTAGTTTGCCAATTTTAGAGCTTTTAGATACAAATAGTAAAAACGTACAAGCAATTATTTTATCACCAACAAGAGAACTTGCAGTTCAAATTGGTAATAACATTAAAGACTTTTGTAAATATTTACCAGATGTTAAAGTAGCTACCGTTTATGGTGGATCTAGTATGGAAGATCAAATTAGATCTTTAAAAAGAGGAGCACAAATAGTTGTTGGAACTCCGGGTAGAACCGTAGATTTAATTAACAGAAGAGCTTTAAAATTAGGAAACGTTCAATGGTTAGTCTTAGACGAAGCTGATGAAATGTTAAACATGGGTTTTAAAGACGAATTAGATAAAGTTTTAGAAGCTACTCCAGAAACAAAACAAACATTATTGTTTTCTGCAACTTTTCCAAGAGAAGTAGAAGCAATAGCAAGAAACTACATGACCAAACCAGTAGAAATTACTTCTGGTGAAAAGAACTCTGGTTCAGACAATGTAAGTCATGAGTATTATGCTGTAACAGAAAGAACACGTTACCCTGCATTAAAAAGAATAGCAGATTTAAACCCTGATATTTATGCAATTATTTTTTGTAGAACTCGTAGAGAAACACAAGAGGTTGCAGACAACTTAATAAAAGATGGTTATAGTGCAGATGCTTTACACGGAGATTTATCTCAAGCGCAAAGAGATTCTGTAATGGGTAAATTCCGTAAGAAAACAATTCAAATATTAGTAGCTACAGATGTTGCTGCTCGTGGATTGGATGTTACAGAATTAACACACGTAATAAACCATAAATTACCAGACCAAATAGAAAACTACACACACAGAAGTGGTAGAACTGGTAGAGCTGGTAATAAAGGAATTTCTATTGTTTTAGTAAATGGAAAAGAAAAAGGAAAGTTACGCCAAATCGAAAGAATAATTAAGAAGAAATTCTTAGAAGGTAAAGTTCCATCTGGAAAAGAAATTGTTCAGAATCAATTAATGAATTTAATTGATAAAGTTCAAAATACGGAAGTAAACGAATCTGAAATGGAGGAATTTTTACCAAGTATTTATGAAAAACTAGAATCTTTAGACAGAGAAGAGTTAATCAAGAAATTTGTTTCTTTAGAATTTAATACCATGTTAGCATATTATGAAAACTCTAAAGACTTAAATGACCTTTCTTCTAGAGACAACTCTAGAGCTAGAACGGTTAATGAAAATATGACGCGTTTCTTTATCAACATTGGTAGAAAAGACAACTTAAACCCTGGTAAATTAATTGGTTTAATTAACGACCAAAATATTGGGGATAAAATAGAAATAGGTTCTATTGATATTTTAGATACTTTTTCTTTCTTTGAACTTGATAAAAATTTCGAAGACCAAACATTAGAAGCTTTTGCTAGCAATCAACCAGATTTTGATGGACGCTCTGTAAACATAGAGATTACTAAGAAAGAACGTTCTGGTGGTGGACGAAGAGGTGGTAAAAAACCTTTTGGTAAAAAAGATGGTGGTGGTTTTGGAAGACGTAGAGGTTCTGAAGGATCATCTAACAGTAGAGGTAAATCTGACAGACGTTCTTCTGAAAGACCAGACAGAGCAAACAGAAGCTCAGGTAGTGCTTCTGGAGAAAGAAGATCTTCTGGTGGTTTTGGAAGAAAACGTAGAGAAAGTTAAATAGTATTAAACTATATATAAACCTCATCATATATAAATGATGAGGTTTTTTTATGCCTATAAGTCTAAGCTTATTAAGAAACTAATCAACAATTAAATTAGACTGATAACATTGATATACAGCAAATAAAATTACAAATACTTACAAGAGCTCTTTAACAACTCCATACTATATTGAAAGCGTAAATAACACTCTCTTTAAAGAACTTATTCTATTTTCCGTTGATCACGTATTGAAATAAAAAGAACATCACTAAAAACGACTATAGAAACAATTAATCTCTACGCAAGAAAATACTGACTTCTAAAAAATTAAGACACCACGTTTCTCTCAAATTATATAAAACTGATAAATATCATAAAACGTTTTCTATAAAATTTATAATTTAGATGTTCTTATTAAGAATTTCTTGAGAATAACTTAGATAAAGCATTCTTTAAAATTCTTTTTTGATTAAGTGTAACACTCTCCATCATGATCCCTAAATCATTAGAGAGTGTTATACTTTTTTTTATAATTCTATTTTACAGTTTAAACTATTAATCAACACAACCTTATTTATTAAATCTGATAAAGGTTTTAACAATTGCTAGTAAATTAAATCTATTAGTTGAAATTAATAAACAAAAAAACCGAACTAAATAGCTCGGTTTTTTTGTAATATATCTAAAAGTAAAATTTTACATCATTGAAGCTGCAATCTTTTTATAAGTACCATTTTCTAACAATTCTCTAATTGCAGAAAAAGCGGTAATTGTTTCATCAATATCTTCTTGTGTATGTGTAGTTGTAGGTATTAATCTTAAAATAATTAATCCTTTTGGTATTACAGGATATACAACAATAGAACAGAAAATTCCGTGATTTTCACGTAAATCATTTACCATTGCCATTGCTTCTGGTATATCTCCTTTTAAAAACACCGGTGTAATACAAGTTTGAGTCGTTCCTAAATCGAAACCAGCAGCTCTTAAACCAGATTGTAAGGCATTTGTATTTTTCCACAAAGTTTCTTTCAATTCCGGCATTGTACGTAACATATCTAAACGTTTTAATGCTCCTTTAACCATTGCCATTGGTAATGATTTTGCAAACATTTGAGAACGCATATTGTATTGTAAATATTGAATCACTTCTTTACTTCCTGCAAAAAAAGCACCAATACCAGCCATTGATTTAGCAAACGTTGCAAAATACACATCTATTTCATCTTGTACACCTTGCTCTACACCTGTTCCTTTACCGTCTTTACCTAAAGTACCAAAACCGTGTGCATCGTCTACTAGTAATCTAAAATTATATTCTTTTTTAAAAGCAACAATTTCTTTTAAACGCCCTTGTTCTCCTCGCATTCCAAAAACACCTTCAGAAATCACTAAGATTCCTCCGCCTGTTTTCTCTGCCATTTTTTGAGCACGCTTAATGTTTTTCTCAAAACTATCCATGTCATTATGCTTATAAACAAAACGTTTACCAGCATGTAAACGAACTCCGTCTATAATACAAGCATGTGTATCCATGTCATAAACAATAACATCATGTTTGGTAACCAAAGCATCAATTGCAGATACCATTCCTTGGTAACCAAAATTCACTAAATAAGCAGCATCTTTTTCAACAAACTCCGCACATTCTTGCTCTAATTGCTCATGAAATTCTGTATGACCAGACATCATTCTAGCCCCCATTGGGTAAGCCATACCATATTCTGCAGCTGCAGCACCATCTACTTTTATAACTTCTGGGTGATTAGCCAATCCTAAATAATCGTTGATACTCCAAGTAACAACTTTCTTTCCATTAAAAGACATTCTATTAGAAATTGGTCCTTCTAACTTAGGGAAAACATAATAGCCTTCTGCTTGTTTTGCCCATTTACCCAAAGGGCCTTTATCTGCTTCTATTCTTTCAAATAAATCTTTCGCCATGTGCTCTATTTTATTATTGTTATTCGAAACGCAAAGAAACTGCTTTTTTTGCAGTAAATCAAATTGCGTTCTTTTCTATTCTTTTTTACAAAAAATTGTTTTCTTTCATCCAATCATCGCTATAAATTTTATTCATATAACGAGAACCGTGATCTGCAAAAACTAAAACTACAAAACTATCTTCTGTAAACATATCTTTAGCGGCATATTGTTTAGTAGCCTGCATTACCGCTCCACTTGTATACCCCGGAAAAATACCTTCTTTCCTTACAATATTTCTAGCCTCTAGTGCAGCCTCTTTATCAGTTACTTTTTCATAAATATCTATAACATCAAAATCGGTAGCAGTTGGAATTAAGTTTTTACCCAATCCTTCAATTTTATAAGGACTTACCTCATTTAAATCTAACTCTTTAGTTTCATGATATTTTTTTAGTACAGAACCTATAGCATCAACACCTAAAACTTTAATGTTTGGGTTTTGCTCTTTCAAGTATTTTCCAGTACCAGAAATAGTACCTCCTGTACCACTAGCAACTACTAAATGCGTAATTTTACCTTCAGTTTGTTCCCAAATCTCCGGACCTGTACTTTTGTAATGTGCTTCTATATTTAGCTCATTAAAATACTGATTTATATACACCGAATTTTTTGTTTTTCTATGGATTGCTTTAGCAACTTCATAATAAGATCTTGGGTCTTCTGGCGCTACATTTGCAGGACAAACGTGTACCTCTGCTCCCATCGATTTTAGTAAATCTATTTTATCTTTAGAAGATTTATCACTTACCGCTAATATACATTTATACCCTTTTACAATACTTATCATTGCCAAACTAAAACCGGTATTACCAGAAGTCGTTTCTACAATAGTAGCTCCCTTTTTAAGGATGCCTTTTTTTTCTGCGTTTTGTACAATGTGTAAAGCAATTCTATCTTTTGCTGAATGACCTGGATTAAAAGCTTCGAACTTAGCGTAATAAGCACCAGGTAGATTTTTAGTAATTTTATGAAGTTTAATTAGTGGGGTTTCACCTACTAAATCTAATATTGAATTGGTAATTCCTTTGTTTCTAGTCATTCTCTCACTATTCTCAAAGTAAATGTCATTACGAGACAACGTTACGGATTTATCTTTTATTTCTAAAATTTGCTTCGTTACGCTCGCAATGACACTTATTTAATCTTTGATTCTTGCAGCAAAAGTACGGTTAATCCTTAAATACTGAAACTGTTTTTAATACTTAATTTATTTAGCCTCTAATTTATCTTCTAAAGCTAAAAAGAAAGTGTACATTTTGGCGGTTTCTTTTAAAGCATCAAAACGCCCAGAAGCACCACCATGACCTGCTTCCATATTTGTGTCTAATAATAGTAAATTACTATCCGTTTTTAATTCGCGTAATTTTGCAACCCATTTTGCAGGCTCCCAATATTGTACTTGAGAATCATGAAAACCAGTGGTTACAAAAATATGTGGATATTCTTTTGCTTCGACTTGATCATAAGGTGAGTAAGATTTTATATAATCATAATACTCTTTATCATTAGGATTTCCCCACTCGTCATATTCTCCTGTAGTAAGTGGTATACTATCATCTAACATGGTAGAAATTACATCTACAAAAGGTACAGAAGCAATAATTCCGTTATATAATTCTGGGTTCATATTTACAATAGCTCCCATTAACAAACCTCCCGCAGAGCCACCCATAGCGTATAAATGTTCTGGAGATGTATAATTATTATCAATTAAATACTGAGAACAATCTATAAAATCATTAAAGGTATTTTTCTTATTCAACATTTTACCATCTTCATACCATTCTCTTCCTAAATATTCGCTACCGCGGATGTGTGCCAACGCATACACAAAACCTCTATCTAACAAACTTAAACGAGTAGTAGAAAAACTATCTGGAATGGTGTATCCGTAAGAACCATACGCATACTGCAATACCGGTGTGTTATTATTTAGCTCTGTATCTTTATGATAAACCAAAGAAATAGCTACCTTTTTACCATCTCTAGCACTTGCCCAAACACGTCTGCTTATGTAATTTTCTTTGTTAAATTTACCTCCTAAAACTTCTTGTTCTTTTTTGATGTCTTTTGATTGATCTCTCATATTAAAATCGATCACAGAACTAGGTGTTGTAAAAGAATTGTAAGAGTAACGAATTACGTCTGTATCAAAATCTGGATTTGCATACACACCTACAGAATAGGTCTCTTCGTTAAATGGCAAATAGTAATCTTCGGTTTTATCCCAACGCTTAATACGTATTTTATTTAAACCATTGGTACGCTCTTCTAAAACTAAATAGTCTTTAAAAATAGAAAAATCTTCTAATAAAGTATCGTCTCTATGCGGAATTACGTCTACCCAATTGTCTTTAGAAGTATTTGTAATTGGTGTTTTCATCAATTTAAAATTGATAGCATTATCTTTATTAGTTAATAAATAAAAATAATCTCCAAAATGAGAAACACTATATTCTAAATCCCTTTCTCTTGGCTGCAACATCGTAAATGCACCCGTTGGGTTGTCTGCATCTAAATACTGTGCTTCTGTAGAAATTGTATTGTAAGAACCAATTATAATATATTTATCAGATTTAGATTTGGTTACATAGGTACCAAATGTATCGTCGTTTTCATGAAAAACTTCTACATCTTCAGAGGTTGGTGTACCTAAAACATGTCTAAAAACCTTTTCACTTCTTAATGTTTCTGGGTTCTTTTTGGTGTAGAAAATAGTTTTATTATCGTTTGCCCAAACAGAGCCTCCTGTTGTATTTTCTATAATGTCTTTATAAATTTCGCCAGTTTCTAAGTTTTTAATTCTTAAAAAATACTGTCTTCTACTTACCGTATCTGTTGCAAAAACAGCTAATTTATTATCCGAAGAAATATTTAAACCTCCTAATTGATAATAATCGAAATCTTTTGCCATTTCGTTTACATTAAAAAGCACCTCTTCTTCTGCTTCTAAATTTTCTTTCTTACGGCTATAAATTGGGTATTGGTTCCCTGTTTCATAACGAGTAATGTAGAAGTAACCATTATCTTTATAAGGTACAGAAGAATCATCTTCTTTAATTCTACCTTTCATCTCTTCGAATAATTCTTCTTGAAATGGTTTTGTATAAGCGGTGACTTCTTTATAATACGTATTCTCTTCCTCTAAATAGTTTACTACTTTTTGAGTTTGAGCATCTTTGTCTATGGCATTTTTTTGCTCGTCAGACAAACGCATCCAAAAATAATTATCTATTCTAACATCTCCGTGTTTTTCTAACTTTGAAGGCTGTTTTTCTGCTACTGGAGCTTTTGCATCTGTACTTTTCATGGTCTCATTTTTACAAGCGGTTGCAAATGTAAGGCTTAATACAATGAAAGGAATAACTATTTTTCTCATTTTTGGTTGATTTAAATTCTTATAAAAATACTAAATTTGTAACAAACTTAAATTTTAATACAAAAATATGTTAGGAGACTTATCAGGAATGATGAATAAGCTTAAAGAAGCTCAACAAAAAGTAGAAGAAACAAAAACTAGATTGAATACTGTTTTAGTTGATGAAGTAGCTGCAGATGGAAAACTAAAAATCACTTTAACAGCAAACAGAGAAATCAAATCTATTTCTATTGATGACTCTTTACTTGCCGACGCAGAAGAATTAGAAGATTATTTAATTCTTGCTTTAAACAAAGCAATAGAAAAAGCCACTAAAATTAATGAAGCAGAAATGGCGGTTGCTGCTAAAAGCGGAATGCCCAACATACCAGGAATGGACATGTTTAAATAATATACATGTTTTTAAGTACAAATGATTACTTACTACCTTGTTTAAACAAATCTCTTTTTGGAGTAGATTGTTTAGGTTGCGGAATTCAAAGAGCTTTTATTTTGCTTATAAAAGGAGACTTTATAGCTGCTTTTAAAATGTATCCTGCAATTTATACGTTACTTTTATTTGGTCTTTTTTTATTGATTACCTATAAACTTAGATTTAAAAACAAACAGAAAATAATGATATCATTTACTACCATAAACGTGCTTGTTATTGTAATTAGTTATTGTATTAAAATGAAACCTTTATTTACACTTTAAAAATTGAACATGGAAAAACAAAATTTACCCAATGCGAGCACTTCTTTAGTACTTGGTATTTTATCTTTAGTAACTTGTATTTGTTACGGAGTTATAGGACTGCCTTTAGGTATTATCGCTTTAGTTTTAGCTAACAAGGCCATTAAAGAATACAACTTAAACCCAGAAGAGTACAATAGTGTTGGTAATGCTACAGCTGGTAAAATAACAGGGATAATTGGTATCGTATTAAATGTTACTTATTTATTAGTAATTGGATGGATCTTATATATGATTGGTACAGATGCATTACAAGACCCAGCTCTATTAGAACAAAGAATCAATAATATATTTGGGCAATAAACCCAACATAAATTATACCTACTAATACTGTAATTCTTAGAAAGAATTACAGTATTTTTTTTTACTATTCAGTTATATTTAACGTTCTATAAACACAATACAGCGTGTCTAAGTTGTATTTTTGCAGTTGATATTTAATCAAGTAAAAAAATGACAAACACCGAAAAAAAGAAGAAATCTTTAGTCTCAAAAACACTTAAATGGGGTTCTATAACTGCATTTGTGTTAATAATAGCAGTAATTTCAATTCCTTTTTTGTTTAAAGATAAAATTGTAGTTATGGTAACCAATACCATTAACAACAATGTAAATGCAACGGTAACTTTTAAAGATGCAGACCTTAGTTTGTTAAAAAATTTTCCGTTAATTAGTTTAACCGTAAACGATGTGGTGGTAGCTAATAAAGCTCCATTTGTAGGTGATACTTTATTTAACACAAAAGAATTAAGCTTATCTTTAAAACTAACAGAACTTTTTAAAAACGCTACAGAAACACTTTCTATAAAAAGTATTGTTACAAAAGAAGGCGATATCAATATTATATTTGATAAAGACGGAAATGGCAATTTTGATATTGCAAAAGCATCTGAAGAAACTGCTACAACAAGTAACAATAGTTCTTTTTCTTTAAATATTGAAGATTATGAATTGGCAGACATCAATTTTAATTACTTAGATAGAAGTACCAACACCAAAATGAGTTTAGATAGTATTTACCATTCTGGTGAAGGAAATTTTGCAGAAGATATTTTTAATTTAGATACCCAAACAACCGGTTATTTATCTTTAGATTTAGACCAAACAAACTACTTAAGCAAAGTAAAAATCTCGTTAGACGCCGTACTTGGTATCGATTTAAAAAACAGTAAATACACGTTTAAAGAAAACACAGGTTATATAAATCAATTGCCTTTAGAGTTTGATGGTTTTGTTCAGTTGGCTGAAGAAAACCAACTATATGACCTTCAGTTTAAAACACCTACTTCATCATTTAAGAACGCTTTGGCTTTGCTTCCAAAACAATATGCTGGTAATTTAGAATCTATTAAAACAGAAGGTAATTTTGAAGTAAAAGGAGTGGTAAAAGGAACATTATCAGACAATACAATTCCTGCTTTTGATATCGAAATTATCTCTAAAAATGCCTTGTTTAAATATGCTGATTTGCCAAAATCTGTTACTAATATAAACATCGATACTAAGATTGTAAATAAAACAGGTCTCGTTAAAGATACCTATGTAAGTATTGATCAATTCAACTTTAAAATTGATGAAGATACCTTTTCTGCAAATGGTAATTTAAAAAATATTACAACCAATCCGTATATTAATTTAACAGCAAAAGGAACCATCAATTTAGCTAATATTGGTAAAGTATATCCGGCTCCTTTAGAAAAAGCCTTAGCAGGTGTTTTAAAGGCAGATATTACAACAAACTTCGATATGAATTCTGTTGAAAAAGGCAATTATCAGAATATTAAAAATGCTGGAGAAGTTACGGTTACAGATTTTAAATATGAAGGAACAGATGTTGCGAATCCTTTTTTTATCAGTAAAACCAAAGTAACCTTTAACACCAACACTATTAAACTGAATGAGTTTGATGCAAAAACAGGAACTTCAGATCTATCTATAAAAGGAAACCTAGACAATTTTTATGGTTTTATATTTAAAAATGATGTGCTAAAAGGAAACTTTACTTTAAACTCTAACAATCTTAAAGTAGCCGATTTTATTGCTGCAGATACTACTACAAAACCAACTACAGAAACAAAAGAAACGACTTCTTCTCCTTTAAAAATACCTGCTTTTTTAGATGTTAAATTTACAGCAACTGCTAAAAAAGTAGCCTATGACAATATAAATTTAACCAATGTTTCTGGTGATCTTTATATACATGATGAAACGGTAGATTTAAAAAACCTAAAAACAGATGTGTTTGGAGGTAATATTGCTTTTGAAGGTAATGTTTCTACTAAAGAAACAACTCCTACATTTAAAATGGATTTAAATCTATCTAAATTAAATATTGGTGAATCTTTTGGAGCGTTAGATATGTTAAAGTCTATTGCTCCAATAGCAAAAGCCATAGATGGTAAAATGAATTCTACGATTACTGTTTCGGGAGATTTAAATGAAGATATGACTCCGAATTTAAACACTATTACTGGAGATTTGTTAGGGCAGTTATTAAACACAAAATTAAATACAAACAACTCTAAAGTGTTGTCTGCATTAAGTAGTAATGTTAGTTTTTTAGATGCTGATAAACTAAATTTAGATAAAATAACAGGGAACTTTTCTTTTAAAGATGGTAAAGTTACTGTAAAACCAATTCCTTTAAAATACAACGATATCAACATAGAAGTTGGTGGTACACATGGTTTTGATCAATCTATGGATTACAACCTTGTTTTTGATATTCCTGTTAAATATTTAGGAACCGATGTAACAAACTTAATCGCTAAATTAACAGCTAAAGACGCAGCTAGTATTAAAAGTATTCCTGTAAACGGAACATTAACAGGTAGCTTTAATAGTCCTAAATTTACTTCTAATATTAAAGATGCTACTGCTAACTTGGTAAAAGATTTAGTTGAAAAACAAAAGAATCAATTAATAGATCAAGGAAAAGATAAATTGAAAGACCTAATTGGTATTGACACTAAAAAAGATTCTACCAATACTGAAACTGCAAAAGATAAGGTAACCGATAAAGTGAAAGATGTATTAGGAGGTCTTTTTGGAAATAAAAAGAAAGACGAATAAATAACAGAATAATATATCAAAAACATTATTATGTTATAAATAAGAGATGAATGTATTCTAAAAGACACTCTAAAAATAGTTATTCTGCATTGCTTTTAGTTGATTGATTCTCTTAGGATAGATTTTTAAACACAAATAAAATTTACATTCTCATCAATTAAAGAAAGACAATAGTAATTAAGTCTTGAAGTAATTCAACCTACTAATTATTATGCTATTTAATTTAGCTAAATAATGAATTGGATTGTCTAGTTTAGATGTGACGAATTTTTACGGTCATAAATTATATATTTGAATTATGGCAAAAAGATACGATAACGAATTAAAGGTTACAATAGTAGAACTATTGCAATCAGGAATCAAGGCAAAACAAATTAGCGAGGACTATGTTGTTGCTCCCAGCCTTATAAGTCGTTGGAAAAAGGATTATGAGGCTAAATCTGGAGACTTTTCCAAGAAAAGGGAACTTACTAAAGAAGAGCAAGAACTTAAAGCGCTGCGTAAAGAATTACGTGATGTGAAAATGGAACGTGATATTTTAAAAAAGGCAGTAAGCATCTTTTCCAAGAGCGACCAATAAAATATCAATTCATATTATCAAATGAAACAGATTTTGTGGTTGAGAAGATGTGTAAATATATGCGGGTCAGTAAAAATGCATATTACAATTGGCGTAAGAACAGGGGGTTAGTAAGAGCTAAAAACTCCGTAATACTCCTAAAAGAAAGGATTAAGGCAATTTTTGAAGACAGTAAAGAGATTTATGGAAGCTGCAGAATACAAAAAATGTTAGAACGAGAAGACCTGAATTATTGCCGTTCTTATATCGCAATATTGATGAAAGAAATGGGACTAAAAAGTGTTTTAAGAAGAAAGTTTGTAAACACAACAGATTCCAAGCATAGCTTTCCATTGGCTAAAAATGAACTGGATAGAGAATTTTCAAGTTCAATAATAGGAGAAAAATGGGTGTCAGATATTACTTATATTAGGGTAAATAACAGCTGGAATTACCTAACAACTATTATAGATTTAGCTGACAGAAAAGTAGTAGGATGGGCGTTAAGTGAAGACATGACGGTTCAAAATACAGTACTAAAAGCCTGGGTTCATGCTAGAAGAACAAGAGATATTTCAAATAACTTCATATTTCATTCTGACAGAGGGGTTCAATATTCAGCTAATACAATGACTAATATCTTTTCTTTCAATAGCAATATAACACAATCCATGAGCAGGAAAGGGAACTGTTGGGATAATGCAGTAGCGGAAAGCTTTTTCAAGACTATTAAACACGAATGGCTGTATCGCTTTAAATTTAAATCTTACTTGCAATTATTTGACAAAGTAAGCCAATACATTACTTGGTATAACACAAAGAGAATTCATTCAAGCCTGGATTATTTAACACCATTAGAAATGGAACTAAAACTAAAACGAATTATCAACAATGCGGCCTAAAAAATTAGTCCCATTTTTATTAGGTAGTCCAAGAGGAATACGACACTATCCTAAAAAGTGTGTAAGTTCAAAATTTCAGGGTTAGGTTATTTATAACTTAATCCTGTTTTCAAATATAGCTAAAAATTGATTTAGTATCACTCCCCAATTTCTGATTGGCATGGTCCATTTTTTAGTGCTTTCTCTCAAAGCTAAAAACACGGATTTCATAACTGCTTCATCGGTTGGAAACGAGAGTTTGTTTTTTGTGTATTTCCGTATCTTTCCATTTAGGTTTTCTATAAGATTTGTGGTGTAGATTATGGTTCTTATTTCAATAGGAAAATCAAAGAATACTGTAAGCTCATCCCAATTATTTTCCCAACTTTTAATGGCGTAAGAATATTTAGAATCCCATTTAGTTTTGAAGTCATTTAAAGCAGCTTTGGCAGCTTCTTTTGTAGGAGCAGTATAGATTTGCTTCATGTCACGAGTAAATTCCTTTTTGTCCTTCCAGACCACGTAACGACACGAATTTCTTATTTGATGCACAACACAAATTTGAGTCGTTGATTTCGGAAAAATAGTTTTAATAGTATCCGTAAATCCATTTAAATTATCGGTAGCTGTGATAAGTATATCTTGAGTTCCTCGAGCTTTAATATCGGTTAAAACACTCATCCAAAAGGCTGAAGATTCATTTTTACCTAACCATAATCCTAGGACTTCCTTTTTGCCATCTGTTCTCAGGCCTACTGCAATATAAATAGTCTTGTTTATGACTTTAGAGTTTTCCCTAACTTTAAATACGATGCCATCCATCCAAACAATTAGGTAAGTGGCCTCCAAAGGCCTGTTCCGCCAAGCAATAACATCTTCTGTAATCTTATCTGTAATCCTTGAAATAGTGGATGTAGAAATATTAAAATCGTACAGCTCACGTATTTGTTCTTCAATATCACTGTTACTCATGCCTTTGGCATAAAGCGATATAATAATATTTTCGATGCCTTCTGTTGTACTTTCTCTTTTCTTTACAATTAAAGGATTAAAAGAACTATCACGGTCTCGAGGAACTTGAATCTCTGTTTCTCCTAAAACGGATTTTAATTTCTTTTTAGTGTAACCATTTCGAAGGTTGGCTGCTTTACTTTTTTTGTGCTTATCGTAGTCTAAATGGGCATCTAGTTCCCCTTCTAGTAACTTCTCAATACCACGTTTGTGCAACTGTTCTAAAAAGGATGTTAGCTCTGGTGCATTCTTGAATTGTTTTAAAAAGTCTTCGTTTAATAAATCTTCTGGTTTCATAAGTGTGTAAAAGTTAAAATTAATGAATAAAAAAATCTCAGATTAATATTTAACCTGAGATTTTAAAACTTACACAGTTTATGAGATACTGCCAGGAATACCCAATAACAAAAACACCAGAATGATACTTAAGTACAACTTCTTATCGAAAGCTTGTTCTTGATTTAATATTTCTAAATTTTTCTTTTCTACCTTGTGCTTATTTTTTAATTCTACTTCTTCAATTGTATTTGATAATTGAGATTTGAAAATAGAATCTGAATAAATCTTATATTTTTGTTGTTGTAGAAATGCTTCTTTATAATCTTTTAATGAATAACTAATCTTTGAAATTGAATTATAAGATTTTGATAATCGTAACTTAAAATTCTCTTCTTCAGCAACTAGAATAGCAGAATCTAAATATTTTTTTGCTTTTTTGTAATCTTTTAATTGCCTATATGCAGCAGCAATGTTATGGTAGTTTACCGTTATAAGTAGTTTATTATTTTCCTTTTTGGCATACTTTAAAACTAAACTTCTAATACTAATTACTTTATTATACCTACCTTGTTTGTAATAGGTATTAGAAATATTATTGTAAACATTATAAATCCTATTATCTTTATTTATTTTCTTAAATACGTCAAGCGCTTTATTATAAAAATAAATTGACGAATCTAATTTTTTTAATCTAGTGTAATAATTCCCTAAATGTAAATACCCTTTTCCTATTAGTATTTCACTCCCTCCTTCACTTAATTTCAATCCTTTTTTATAGAAATCATACTCTACGTCGATCTGATTTTTATAACGATATACATACCCAATATCAAAATAAACAGAAGCTAAACGCTCAATATCATTCTTATCTTTAAATATTTCTTTTGCTTTGTTAAAATACCTGAGACTTGTACTTAAATTCCCTTCATTTTTCTCTACAAAACCTAATTTAAATAAAACCCTACCTTCCATTAAACTATTCGTACCTTCAGTTAAGGTCAAAGCTTCTCGATAAAAATATTCTGATTTATTAACATTTTTAGAATAAAAAAACTCTCCACAATCATATAAAAATTGTGCCTTTTTTTCATCCGTTTTAATGGATTTTACAATGTTTTTTTTGGAGATAAAAATAGAATCTAAATTCTGAGAGTTGACTTTTAAAATAAAAAGAAGTAAAAAAGGTAGTATAATTTTGTAATACATTTTTTTGTCATTGTATTTTTACCCAATACAAAATAGCTGATAAGAAACCATTTTACAGAAGTTAAAGCAAAATACAACAACTAAAACGAATAGCCATAAAAAAAATATGTAAATAAAAAGGCAAAACGAATCGTTTTGCCTTTTTATCTCTATAAAATCCAATCTTTAGGATTCTCTAATACTTTAATCAATCTTTCTTCTTCTGAGTTTTTTGCTGGTTGATGATTGTATTTCCATTGAACAATTGGCGGCAAACTCATTAGAATACTTTCTATTCGTCCGTTGGTTTTTAAACCAAAAAGAGTACCTCTATCATGTACCAAATTAAACTCTACATAACGACCTCTTCTTATTTCTTGCCAATCTTTTTGTGCTCTTGTAAATTCTATTTCTTTTCTTTTTTCTACAATAGGCACATAGCTTTCTAAGAAACTATTCCCTATTTCTGTCACAAAATTGTATCTATCTTCTATAGAAAATTCTTCTGTTTCCTTTTGATAATCGAAAAATAGACCACCAATTCCACGAGCTTCATTTCTGTGAGCATTCCAAAAATACTCATCACATACTTTTTTAAACTTCGGATAAAACTCTGGATGATGCTTATCGCAGGCTGTTTTACATGTTTGATGAAAATGAGTTGCATCTTCATCAAATAAATAATAGGGCGTTAAATCTTGTCCGCCACCAAACCATTGTGTTACAATGTTACCAGCGTCGTCATACATTTCAAAATAACGCCAATTTGCATGTACAGTTGGTATAAAAGGATTTATTGGATGCAATACTAAACTTAATCCACAAGCAAAGAAGTTTCCTTCTTTTACTTTAAATTGCTTTCTTAATGCTTCTGGTAATTCGCCAAAAACTTTAGAAATATTTACACCACCTTTTTCAAAAACGCCTCCATTTTCTATAACACGAGTTCTACCGCCACCGCCTTCTTCTCTTACCCAAAGGTCTTCTTGAAATTTAGCTTTACCATCTACTTCTTCTAATTTAGAAGTAATTTGGTCTTGTAAGTTTTCTATATATTTATAAAACTGATCTTTCATTTTCTTTATTTAATAAGGCTACTGTTTTTACTGATGCAGCAGTTACAGAAAGTGGTAAAACAATAATGATTCCAATAACCGGAATTAATAAACACAGCATAAAAACAATTCCGTTACCAATAGAAATACCTTTATTTTTCCCTACAAAATTAATACTGTCTTTATAATTAAAGTGTCTTTCTAAAGTGTAATCCATATTACCAAAACCTGCATAATATGCTTGTACTAAAAATAATAAAATAGTAGAAAAGATATTTACAACAGGAATAAATTTAAGTAATAAAATGGGGATTGTAATCAATAATTCTTTCCCTAAATTTCTGATATTAATTCTTATTCCTCGCCATAATTGTTCTTGAAAACTAGTTTTTCTGTGCTTGTGTTCTAAATCTCCATTAATATGAATTTCAATTTTCTCTGAAACGGCACTCATAAATGGCGCAGATAATGCTAAAATAATATGCTTATATAAGATTAAGCCTATTACTAAAACAAAGATGGCACCTATAACAGAGGTTATGGTTGTAAATGTTTCTTTTCCCCAATCCCAAATCCATATTTTGGCTAAAAAACTACCAATATTATCGGATAATCCATAAGCTGTAAAACCAATAATAGTTGCTGTTAAAATGCTAATTAATACCGGAACTGCAAAGTATTTCCATAGTTTAAGTTTAGATATTAAACCAAAAACACCAGAATATGCTGTTATTCCTGAAAGTATATTTTTAATCATTAGCATTGGTTTGCGTTAGCGATTGAAATGACATCCTTTTTGCTTTTTCTGCAAAAAGATATAATGGAAAGCGCGACTTTATGCTGATTTTTTTCAGCACAAAGTAACGCCCATATTATATATCTAAATCATAGATTTATTACAGTAAGTATTTGCTTCAAAATCTCTTATATTCATAGAAATAACTGGCACTTTAGGAAACAATGTAGTTAAAGTTGCTACAATTGCGTATGAAAGATCTGATTTTTGTTCTCCAGTTCGTCCTTCCATTATGTTACCAAAAACATGAATAAAATCTGCTGATTCACTTTGTACTAAAGAGTGTTTAAACGGGTTTAAGCGTACTTTAATATCATCTCTATCAAATAAACCTGTAGAAAAAGCCGTTTCAAAAACGGCTTCTAAAATTTTTCTTGGTTCTCGTAATTCTAAAATGTTTTCTGAACAATCTAAAATAAAATGTGGCATTCTTAGTATGCTTTATATTCTTTTACAGCATCTATAAATGCTTTTGCGTTTTCTAATGGAATGTTTGGTAAAATACCATGACCAAGGTTTACAACTAATCTGTCTTTACCAAATTCATTAATCATTTGATGCACCATTTTTTTGATGACCGCTGGTGGAGAGAACAATCTTGTTGGATCGAAATTACCTTGTAGTGTAATTTTTCCGCCAGATAAATAACGTGCATTTCTTGGAGAACACGTCCAATCTACCCCTAAAGCAGAAGCACCCGATTTAGACATCTCGTCTAAAGCAAACCAACATCCTTTACCAAATGCAATAACTGGAGTTTCGTCTTTTAAGGCATCGATAATTTGTTGCATATATTGCCAAGAAAATTCTTGATAATCTAAAGGAGATAACATACCTCCCCAAGAATCAAAAACCTGAACAGCATCTACACCTGCTGCTGCTTTTGCTTTTAAATACGCAATTGTAGTGTCTGTAATTTTTTGTAATAAACTATGTGCAACCACAGGGTTTGTAAAACACAATTCTTTTGCTTTGTCAAAGTTTTTAGAACCTTGCCCTTGTACACAATAACATAAAATTGTCCAAGGAGAACCAGCAAAACCAATTAATGGCACCTCATCATTTAGTTTTTCTTTGGTTGCTTTAATAGCTTCCATTACATAACCTAAAGTGTCTTGAATATCTGGAACAATTACTGAATCTAAATCTTTTTGAGTACGAATTGGATTCGGTAAATAAGGTCCGAAATCGGGTTTCATTTGCACTTCTATATTCATTGCTTGTGGAATTACCAAAATATCTGAAAATAGAATTGCAGCATCCATTCCGTATCTACGGATTGGTTGCACTGTAATTTCTGATGCTAACTCTGGAGTTTGGCAACGTGTAAAAAAGTCATATTTCTTTTTTATTTCTTGAAATTCAGGCAAATATCTTCCTGCCTGACGCATCATCCAAACGGGTGGTCTGTCTACAGTTTCTCCTTTTAAGGCTCTTAAAAATAAATCTTTTTTTATCATTTTTTAGCTTTTGGCTATTAGCTTTTGGCTATTAGCTATTTATGATTATTGAACGTCATTGCGAACGTAGTGAAGCAATCTTCTAGTTTAGTAAGAGATTACTTGGTTATTCTTCCTCGTAATGACGATTTATATATTTACATTTTTGAAACAGCTAACATACTTTTATCTACAGCCTCTGCTATTTTCTTAATATCCTTGTCTGATAAAGCTGATGATAAAAACCATGCTTCAAACTGACTTGGAGGTAAGAAAACTCCATTTTTGATCATTTCCCAAAAGAAAACTGCAAACTTTTTTGTGTCAGATAATTGTGCTTTAACAAAATTAGTCACTTCACTATTTACAAAGAAAGGATTCAGCATAGAACCAAATCTATTTACAGTTAAAGCTACATTGTATTTCTTAGCAGTTTCTAATAAAATCACTTCTAAAATACTAGCCGTTTCTTCGAACTTTTTATACGGATCTTGTTTCTTCAATTCTGTTAAAGTTGATATCCCTCCTGCCATTGCAATTGGATTACCACTTAACGTCCCTGCTTGATACATGCCGCCTAAAGGGGCAACTTCTTGCATAATTTCTTCTCTTGCTCCATAAGCTCCTACTGGGAAACCTCCACCAATAACTTTACCTAAACACGTAATATCTGCCTCTACTCCTAATAATTCTTGCGCTCCACCAAATTTAGAACGGAATCCTGTCATTACTTCATCAGCAATTAATAAAGCTCCTTTAGTTTCTAAGTAGGCTTTTAATTCTACTAAGAAATTATTTTCAGGAACAACAACGCCCATATTACCAGCAATTGGTTCAATAATTACACCTGCAATATTATCGTCGTTTTCAAAATGTTTTTTTACACTATCTAAATCGTTAAAGTTAGAAATTAACGTGTTTTTTACAGCGCCTTCTGGCACTCCTTTAGAACCAGGTAAACTCAATGTAGCCAAACCAGAACCTGCAGCGACTAATAAAGCATCTTGGTGCCCATGGTAACAACCTGCAAATTTTATAATTTTATCTCTTCCGGTAAATGCTCTTGCCAAACGGATTCCGCTTAATACAGCTTCTGTACCAGAATTTACAAAACGGACTTTATCCATTCCCGGAAAAGCATCACAAACTATTTTTGCTAACTTAATTTCATTTTCTGTGGATGCTCCAAAAGAATATCCGTTTTTTAATGCTTTTTCAACAGCTTTTTGTACTTTTTTATGTCTGTGACCTAAAATCATTGGTCCGTAAGAAAGTACTAAATCTATATATTTGTTACCATCAACATCTGTAATTTTAGTTCCTTTTGCCTTTTTGATAAATAAAGGATTTCCACCAACTGAAGAAAATGCTCTTACTGGAGAATTTACGGCTCCAACAAGATGTTTTAATCCTTTTTTATATAATTTTTCTGATTTTTCGAATTTCATTTTTTTAGTTTTCTGTCATTGCGAACACAGTGAAGCAATCTGCTAATTAATTAAAAGATTACTTCGTCATTCTTCCTCGTAATGACGTTATTTTTTCAACAGAACCTTAGCTGCTTCCTTTGCAAAGTACGTAATAATAATATCTGCTCCTGCTCTTTTCATAGACAGTAAACTTTCCATCATTACTTTTTCGCCATCAATCCAACCTTTTTCTGCAGCGGCTTTTACCATTGCATATTCTCCACTTACATTATAACAAGCAATCGGACGATCAAAATTGTTTTTTAAATCTCTTATAATATCTAAATAAGATAATGCTGGTTTTACCATTAAAATATCGGCTCCTTCTTGATCATCAAAAGTTGCTTCTCGCATCCCTTCATCTCTATTTGCAGGATCCATTTGGTATGTTCTTCTGTCTCCAAAAGTTGGCGCAGAATCTGCTGCGTCTCTAAAAGGACCGTAAAAAGCTGAAGAATATTTTACAGCATATGCCATAATAGGTAAGTTTACAAAACCGGTATTATCTAAAGACTGACGAATCATATCAATCGTTCCATCCATCATTCCTGATGGTGCAACCATATCTACACCTGCTTTTGCATGCGAAATAACTTGTTTTGCAATATTTACTAAGGTAGCGTCATTATCAACATCATTGTCGTGTATAATTCCGCAATGACCATGAGAAGTATATTCACAGAAACATACGTCTGTAATTACATATAAACTCGGATAATTTTTCTTGATAAAACGAATTGCTTGTTGCATAATTCCGTTATCATTCCAAGTCTCTGTTCCTTTTTCATCTTTTGTAGATGGAATTCCGAATAATAAAACAGCCGGAATATCTAGTTCAACAACCTCATCTAATTCCTTAGAAATTCTATCTAAAGAAAAACGTTTGATTCCTGGCATAGAAACAATTTCTGCCTCTATGTTTTCTCCTTCTTCAATAAAAAGAGGATAAATAAAATCGTCTACAGATACCTTAGTTTCTCTAACTAATCTTCTAATTCCTTCTGTTTTTCTTAATCTTCTAGTTCTGAACATAAATTTTGGCTTATGTCAGGTCCAGCGCAGTCGAGACCTAATTTATAAAACCTCTCGAGAACTGCGTCCGTACTTTCAATCAAAAAATATTTTAATTGAAAGTAATACTCGAGGATACATTTTTTATTCTTTAGAGAAATAAGTGTTTACCAACTCTAAAAGGCTATCTACACTTGGCATGTTTGCTACCTCAACTTTCTCAAAATATTTTCTTGCTTCTACGGCAGTTGTTTCTCCAATACAAAAAGCAATTCTATCTGGGTTATTTTCTTCTAAATAGCTTTCAATTCCTGATGGACTATAAAATAAAACTCCAGAAACTTCATCATCAATTTTTTCTGAACTTAGCATGGTCTTGTAAGCCTCTACTTCAGTTACTTGAATATCTCTTGCTTTTAAAGAAGCTGGTAACACATCTAATCTTAGATTACTACAAAAATAAGTTACTTTTTTAGTTTCTAATTCTTCTGCTAAATATTCTGCTAATTTCTTAGCATTTTTTGCAGCATGTGCTACTTTACCAATTCTATTTTCAATTAGCTTTTTTGTTCTTCTACCTACACAGTAAATGTTCTTAAAATTCATTTCATCTTTTGTGAAAGAATTTAACAACGCTTCTACTCCATTCTGACTTGTGATAATAACGTTTTCTATTTCGTTTTTCATCACCTTAGCAGGAATTCTATTAAAACGAATTTTAATAAAATCGCTATCTTTTACACCAATAGTTTCAGAAACAATTTCTTTTTGAAGCTCAGAAAGCTTCTTCGTAGAAAAGATATTTTGCAAAGGTGCTACAGTTTCTGCTGCATCTTCTTGCATTAATTCTTTACCACCTTTATTAATTACATAATCTGCACAATCTTTAGCCAAATAACGATGGCTTCCCATTTTTGCATTCTTAGTAACTGTAATTTTCTTAGAACCGTCTTTTTTTAATAAAACTCCTTTAAAAACTACTTCTTCTGTTCTTGCATCAATATAAGCCAAAGCTCCAATTGGCGCAGTACAACCACCTTCTAAAAGGTTTAAAAATTCTCTTTCTATGCCAACACAAACCTTAGTTTCGTAATGATTAATTTGTTCACAAGCATCTCTTACAAAATCATCTTTTTCTAAACAAGCAACCATAATAGCCCCTTGTGCTGGTGCAGGAACCATCCATGTTAACGGAATTGCTTCTGCTTCTCTTAAACCTAAACGTTCTAATCCTGCAGCAGCAAAAATTGCTCCATTCCAAGTTTCACTATTGGCTAATTTTTCTAATCTTGTATTTACATTTCCTCTTATTCCTTCTACTTTATGCGTAGGATAACGGTCTAACCACATTGCTTTTCTACGGATACTACCTGTAGCGATAATACCATCTGGTTGTCCAAAAAACTCTTCGTTATCTTTTAAAACCAATAAATCTATATAATCTGCACGCTTTAAAACTGCAGCTTGTATGATACCTTCTGGTAAAACAGTAGGTACATCTTTAAGAGAATGTACAGCAATATCAATATCACCATTTAACATAGCAACATCTAAATTCTTAGTAAATACACCTGTAACACCTAACTCATATAAAGGTTTATCTAAAACAATATCTCCAAAAGATTTTATAGGTACTATCTCAGACTCATAGCCCAACTCCTTTAATTCTTTGCGCACTTTGTTAGCTTGCCAAAGCGCTAATTGGCTATCGCGAGTTCCTATTTTAATTATTTTCTGCATGGTGTTTTGATTAAGATTTAAAAACCTTATTAATTACTTGTAGGCTTTGTGAAACAGATGTTTCTTCATCTTTTAAGTGTTTCACAAATTGGGTGGTTATTTTCTGTATAAAACGTGAAGTTAAAATTTCTGCCTGATTTTCATCAAAACCAGCAATTTTTTTCTTCTGAAAGTTAATTTCGTCGTTTGTAATATTTTCTAATGATTTCTTTAAAGCAGCAATTGCAGGCGTAAATCTTCTATGATTTAACCATTCATTAAACTCTGCTTTATGTGTTTCTATAATTGCTTCTGCATACGGTACTTCTTGTTGACGTACCGCTAAAGTTTCATCTGTAATTTTAGAAAGCTCATCTATATTTACTAAAGTAATACCATCAAAATCAGCAACATCTTTTGCCACATTTTCAGGCATCGATAGATCTAAAATTAACAATTCTTTATTCTTAGCAATAAGTTCTTTTGTAATAGTAGGTTTGTCTGCTCCTGTAGAAACAATTAAAACATCTGCTTTTTCAATTTCGTCAGATAAGTTTTCTATAACAGCTTTTCTAATAGTAGCATGTTCTTTTACAAATTCTGTTGTTTTTTCTTCAGTTCTATTGATTAAACAAACAGTTTTGTTTTGTGTGTATTCTGCTAAGTTTTTACAAGTATGTTTTCCCATTTTACCCAAACCAAAAACTAAAATGTTTTTAGAATTGTAACCTGGTAAATTTTTAATTAGATATTGTATAGCGGCATAAGAAACAGAAGTTGTTCCAGAACTTAATCTTGTTTCATTTTTAACCCTTTTACTAGCTTGTAGTACAGAGTTAATCAATCTTTCTGAATACGCATTGGTCGTTTTTAACGATTTTGCTATTTTGTACGACTGTCTTAATTGTCCTACAATTTCATAATCACCTAAAATCTGACTTTCTAATCCGGTACCAATTCTAAACAACTGATGTATTGCTTCTTGATTTTTATAAACATTAGAAACTTTAGAAAACTCTTGAATGGTTCCTTCAGAAAACTCACATAACAATTCTATTAATTGACATGGACGTTCTGCAAAACCACTTATTTCTGTTCTGTTGCAGGTAGAGATTATAAAGACCCCTTTATGCCCTCTCATTTTTGAAAGTTTTAACAATGAAATTTGATTTTCTTTGGATAAAGAAAATTTTCCACGTGTGTTAGCATCTGCTTTCTTGTAACTAACGCCAATATTATAAAAGTGCTCTTGCCTGTGCTCTTGCATATTATTCTAAAAGTTGGACAAAAGTATAAACTTCAATTAGAAAAAAATATCGCTTAAAGGACTATTTATAACGTTATATGTTTTTTAATTAAATTTTATGAGTAAAACACCTTAAAAGCATTACTTTTGCTGCATAATTGAGTTTTTATTTATTTTTATATAGAATCATTCTAAATAAAAAGATAGAAACTAAAAACATTAGAGATGTTTAAAAATGTCGGAGAAAGTACGTTTGAAGAAATTACTTTAGAGAAAGGTTTTTATGTACTTCATTTTCAGAATGAAAGTAAAGAAGTACATAACTTTGAAAGAAAAATTAATAATGCATTTATACAAATTCATTTTTGTTTAAGAGGTAAATCTAAATTTTTATTTAATAATGGCAGCTACTCTTTTGATGTTCTAGACAATAGAGCAATTCTATTATACAACCCACAAGGAGTTTTACCTATCAATTTAGAAATTCAACCCAAAACAACATTGGTTTCGTTATTAATTTCTATAGAGAAATTTCACTCGTTATTTTCTAAAGAGTCTGGTTACATTCCTTTTTTAAGTGATGAAAACAGCAACAAGAAGTATTATGACGACACAGAAATTAAACCTACTGTTTCTATTATTTTACAGCAAATTATAAATTCTAAAACAAATAGTTCTATTAGAGAATTATATGTTAGAGGAAAAGTTTACGAATTATTAAGTATCCATTTTCAAAAAGAAGAAAACCCAGAAGGTGAATTTTGTCCTTTTTTAGTAGATGAACAAAATGTATTAAAAATTAGAAAAGCAAAAGAAATTATCATTGCTAGAATGGCAGAACCACCAGGTTTGCAAGAATTAGCAAATGAAATTGGTCTAAATATCAAAAAATTAAAAGAAGGGTTTAAACAGATTTATGGAGATACCGTTTTTAGTTTTCTTTTTGATTACAAAATGGAGTACGCTAGAAAATTATTAGAAAGTAATCAATATAATGTGAATGAAGTTGGTGTAAAAGTAGGCTACAGCACCTCTAGCCACTTTATTGCAGCCTTTAAAAAGAAGTTTGGCACAACGCCAAAGAAGTATGTAATGAGCTTAAAAGAGTAAATAGCAAGCTAAACTAAAATTTAAAAAAACATCTTTTTTTAACTTTGAATCAAAATTAATTTGGAACAATTAACACATTACGACATAGAAAATAATCAAAAGCAATTTCCTATAACAATTGTTTGCGATGCTATTAGAACACCTGAAAACATAGGAATGTGTTTTAGAATTTCGGAAAGTTTTGGAGTACAAAAAATTTATTTTCATGAGAACTCACCTTCTACAGAAAATAGAATTGTAAAAAAGACAGCAAGAAACACGGTAAACCAAATTCAGCATGAAGTTTATACTAATTTTGATTTACTGATTCACCAATTAAAGCAAGAAGGAAACACCATTATTGGTATAGAAATTACTGATAAAAGTATCGATATTCAAAATTTTAATTTTAAAAATCATGAAAAAATCGTATTACTTTTGGGAAGTGAAAGAAACGGAATTGAAAATGTAGATTTATTAGACCATACCATTGCAATACCAATGTTTGGTAGAAACTCTAGCATGAATGTTATACACAGTTTAGCAATCACTTTGTATGAAGTTACTAATCAACTAACAGTAAGCAAAAATAAAATATAAGAGTTTCATTTCTATAAATTTGAAACTAAAACTTAAATACTTTGAAACTTTTTTAAATGAAAGGAATATTACTAAACAATTTAGGATCACCAGACTCTACAGACACCAAAGATGTAAAGAGTTATTTAGGAGAATTTTTAATGGACGAACGCGTAATAGACATTCCGTATTGGAAACGCTGGTTGCTTATTAACGGAATTATTTTACAAACAAGACCAAAAAAAGCAGGTGCTGCTTATAAAAAAATTTGGTGGAAAGAAGGTTCTCCATTAGTTGTAATCTCTCAAAGATTTACAGACAAAGTAATAAAAAAAGTAGACCTACCTGTTGCTTTGGCAATGCGTTACGGTTCTATGACCATGGAAAAAGGTATTAAAGAACTTGTTGATAAAGGAGTAACAGAAATCTTTTTAGCACCATTATATCCGCATTACGCAATGTCTTCTTACGAAACGGTTGTTGTAAAAGCAGAAGAAATTTTAGCAGAAAAATATCCGCAAGTAAAATTAGACGTTTTACCTGCTTTTTATAATGAACCAGATTACATAAAAGCAATGAGTAACAACATTGCGAATCATTTAGAAGGTTTTGATTATGATCATATCTTGTTTTCATATCACGGAATTCCGGAGCGTCATATAATGAAATCTGACGTTACTAAAAACCACTGTAAAATTGATGGTTCTTGTTGTGAGCGCAATTCTGTTGCACATCACACATGCTACAGACATCAATGTTTTGAAACTACAAAAGAAATTGCTAAAGCCTTAAACTTAAAAGAAGGTACGTATAGTAATTCTTTTCAATCTCGTTTATTAAAAGATCCTTGGTTAAAACCTTATACAGATTTCGAAATAGAGAAATTTCCATCAGAAGGAAAAAAGAAATTAGCCGTTGTAACTCCTGCCTTTGTTGCTGACTGCTTAGAAACTCTAGAAGAAATTGCCATGGAAGGAAAAGACGAGTTTTTAAAGTTTGGAGGTACAGATTACAAACACATACCTTGTATGAATGACAATGACGATTGGGTAGATGTTATGGTAAAATGGATTAACGACTGGAGAAATAAGTAAAATTATTAGAAGCTTTTTCCTGCTTTCTGCTATATCTTTTTTCTTCTGTTCTCGATATAAATTTGCAAAAAAGCAAATTCACTCGAACTGCCAGAAAAAAGGATGCCGCTTCAATCAGGGCTAAACTTGTTTGCAAACAAATAGCTAAAATTAAAATATATTCTAGTATTCAATATGTCATTTCGAAATGAGCTTTTTTTTAGCAATTGAGAAACCTTATTATAAGTAAAACTTAGATTCCTCCTAATTCTTCATTAGTAATGACATCGATTAGAATAAATAAAATTAAAAAATTATGGATTTCCTATACGTAAAAGCTTTACATATTATTTTTATTGTTACTTGGTTTGCTGGGTTATTTTATATTGTTCGCTTATTTATGTATCATGTAGAAGCAGAAAAGAAAACAGAACCTGCAAAAGAAATTTTACAAACTCAATATAAATTAATGAGCAAAAGGTTGTGGTATATTATTACTTGGCCTTCTGCAATTTTAGCAAGTATCTTTGGCTTTTGGATGTTGTACAAAAATCCGCATTATTTAGAAATGCCTTGGATGCACATAAAACTTACTTTTGTCTTAGCATTGTATGTTTATCATGGTTTTTGCCATAAAATATACAAACAATTACAGAATAATATTATAAAATACACAGCATTCAAATTAAGAATTATAAACGAAGCACCAACACTTATTTTATTTGCAGTCGTTTTTTTAGTAACCCTAAAATCTGCTATAAATTGGATTTGGGGTGTTGTAGGTATTATCCTTTTTGGAGTACTGTTAATGTTAGGAATTAGACTCTACAAGAAGATAAGAGAAAAAAGATCTTGGGAAAAAGCTGAGAGAGAAGTTTTAGAAAGTGATCATAAAAAAGAATAAGTAAATAAAACTCATTTCAACATTAACTATTTTAAAAACTGATATCTTAGATTAAAAAACATGAAAAACAAAATTTTAGCATTCTCTATCCTTATCATCTTATTTTCTTGCACTTCTAATGATGACCAACCAGAATTTTATGGGTTGGGAGATTTTAGCGGTAATTTTAGAGTTAGACAATTTACCCCTTCAATACAAGCATATTGTACAGGTAGTTCTGTTGACGACTCTATTGATTTGATAATTAATTCTGATGACAGCTTTATTCATAGAAAATACAAAAGAGATCCTAATAATAATAAGTGTGTATACTCAAAAACCTTAACCGGTAAATTAACTATAACCCATAGCCGTTATAATAGAATTTGGGGATCTTTTAAATACGACAACTCTGATGTTGAAAATTACTTTATTCTCAATTCAACTATTGACGGAAAACATGACGAAATTGATTTTGACTTTGAAAATCCTAATACTGAAAATCCTAACCAAATATTTTTTTATAGAATCGATTAAATCACCCTCTTATACTTTGTTCAAACGGAATTCTATTTACAATAGACCTACCTAAAGTAACTTCATCTGCGTATTCTAATTCATCACCCACAGAAATTCCACGTGCAATTGTAGATGTTGTTATATTAAATTTTTCTATTTGTTTAAAAATATAGAAATTAGTCGTATCACCCTCCATTGTAGAACTTAAAGCAAAAATCAATTCTTTAACTTCTCCGCTCTCTACTTTCTTAATTAAACTTTCTATTTTTAAGTTTTGAGGACCAATACCTTCAATCGGAGAAATTTTACCGCCCAAAACATGGTACAATCCATTAAATTGAGACGTACTTTCAATAGCCATTACATCTCTAATATCTTCTACAACACAAACAATCTCTGGGTTTCTCTTTACATTATAGCAAATATCACACAATTCAGTATCAGAAATATTATGGCATTTTTCACAGTTTTTCACATCATTTCTTAAATGCAACAAAGCCTCTGTTAAAAATTTGGTATTATCCGAAGGTTGCTTTAACAAATGTAGTACTAAACGCAATGCAGTTCTTTTCCCTATCCCTGGTAAACGAGATACTTCGTTCACTGCATTTTCTAAAAGTTTTGATGAAAAATCCATAGTCGGCAAAATTACAATTTTAAAGAGAAAAAAGATGCAAGATGTTTAAGAAAAGTAACTCTTTTTACAAACGACTTCACCGCTATCTTATCCATTATTTTCTTTATACACTTTTCTATATTCTATTCTCTAAAAATCCTATATTCGTGCATTAAAATAGAACATTCTTAATTACTCTATGCAACCACTTTACATCTTATTATTAATCGTCGCTTATTTTTCTGTATTAATATTTATTTCTTACATCACCGGGAAATCTGCAGACAACAAAACCTTTTTTAAAGCAAATAATTCTTCACCTTGGTATCTAGTTGCCTTTGGTATGATTGGTGCCTCTCTATCTGGAGTTACATTTATTTCTGTACCTGGTTGGGTAGAAACAGATTCTATGAGTTATTTTCAAATGGTTCTAGGCTATGTTGTTGGGTACTTAGTAATTGGTTTGGTATTACTGCCTCTCTATTATAAACTAAATTTAACTTCCATCTATACCTATTTACAAGATCGTTTCGGAAACTATTCTTACAAAACAGGTGCGAGTTTCTTTTTACTTTCTAGAGTAATTGGTGCAGCATTTCGATTATTTCTAGTAGCAAATGTCTTACAAGTTATTTTGTTTGATGCCTATGGTGTTCCTTTTTGGGTTACGGTTTCTATTACTATTTTATTAATTTGGTTGTACACTTTTAAAGGCGGTATAAAAACAATTGTTTGGACAGATACTTTACAAACCTTATTTATGCTGCTTGCTGTAGGTGTTTGTATTTACACCATTTCTACCGAAATGAAGATTGACAATATATTTACCTATGTTGCCGATAGCGAACTCTCTAAAACGTTCTTTTTTGAGGATGTAAATGCAGGGAATTATTTTTGGAAACAATTTTTAGCAGGAGCATTTATTGCAGTTGTAATGACTGGTTTAGACCAAGATATGATGCAAAAAAACTTAACGTGTAGAAACTTAAAAGACGCGCAGAAAAACATGTTTTGGTTTACAATTGTCTTGGTAATTGTTAACTTTTTCTTTTTAGCTTTGGGTGTTTTATTAACCGATTACGCACAACAAAACGGCATAGACGCCCATAAAGATCAACTTTTTCCATTAATAGCAACCCAAGGAACTTTAGGTTTGGCTACAGCGCTATTTTTCTTATTAGGATTAATTGCTGCTGCATATTCTAGTGCAGATTCTGCCTTAACTTCTTTAACCACTTCTTTTAGTATCGACATTTTAGAAATTGATAAAAAGAAAGAGAAAAATGAACAAGAAAAAATTAGAAAAAGAATACATATTATATTCTCTCTAATATTAATTGCCACCATTCTTATCTTTAAATATTTTATTGCAGATGCAAGTGTAATTGCAAAAATATTTACGTTTGCTGGTTATACCTACGGACCATTATTAGGCTTATATGCTTTTGGAATGTTTACCAAAATGAATGTAAAAGATAAAATAGTACCTTTAATTTGTTTAATAGCTCCTATACTAACTTTAATCATTAGCTATTATTCTAAAGAAAAATTAGGTTTCGATTTTGGATTTTTTGTATTGGTGTTAAATGGAGTATTAACTTTTATTGGATTAACTATAATTAAAAAGTAGATTGGTTTAAATCTAAGCTAAATTCCAATAACTTAACTAACAGTGTTTATGAGACAGTAAAACGCTTCTGTTTTAGATTACTATTAATTTTAAATAAACAAATATTAAATCTAATGTTTCTAATTCAAATTTAGAATTGAAATAAAATAATTCAATAGGTTGAGTTAAGTTTAAAATTTGACAACATGAAAAAAACAATTTCCATTATTGGAAGCGGACCATCTTCCCTCCTTTTAGCTGCTTTTTTAGACGCAAATAAATTTGAGGTTACTATATATGAAAAAAACAAAGCTGCCGGTAGAAAGCTATTGGTTGCGGGAAAAGGTGGTTTTAATTTAACTCATTCAGAACCTATAACTAGTTTTATAGAACGCTATACACCTAGTGATTTTTTAAAAAGGGCTTTACTTAGTTTTACCAATGATGATTTTAGAGATTGGTTAAAAGAGATTGGAATTCCTACCTATATAGGAAGTAGCAAAAGAGTCTATCCTGAAGACGGCATAAAACCAATTACGGTTTTAAATACAATATTAAATCATTTAAAAGAAAAAGGAATCATCTTTAAATATGAACACACTTTTTCTGGTTGGGATTCTGACCATAATTTAATTATAAATAATAAAACCATTACTTCTGATTATACAGTTTTCTCTTTAGGCGGAGGAAGTTGGAAAATAACAGGTTCTGACGGAAGTTGGTTAAACACCTTTCAAGAAAAAGAGATTAAAACCATGCCTTTTGAAGCTTCTAACTGTGCTTTTAAGGTAGATTGGAAAACTAATTTCATCATCCAAAACGAAGGAAATCCTTTAAAAAACATTGCTATTACTTGCGCTGATAAAACACAAAAAGGAGAAGCTGTAATTACAAAATTCGGTTTAGAAGGAAATGCCATTTATGGGTTGAGTCCGCAAATTAGAGAACAGCTAAAATCAACAGAAAAAGCTCGTATTTATATCGACTTTAAACCGATGTTAACTTCAGAGAAAGTTACCTCTAAAGTGATCAATTCAACTTTAAAAAACACCACACAAATCTTAAAAAAAGAACTCAAATTAAGCAACTCTCAAATAGATTTATTAAAAACAACACTTTCTAAAGAGGATTATTTAGATGCAGTAATTTTATCAGAAAACATTAAAAAGTTTCCACTAGAAATTATCGGTTTGGGAATTCTAGATGAAGCAATATCCACTGTTGGTGGCATTAACCTAAATGCTGTAGATACTCATTTTCAGCTACATAAAATCCCGAATCAATATTGTATTGGGGAAATGTTAAATTGGGATGCGCCTACTGGTGGATATTTAATTCAGGGGTGTGCTAGTATTGGCGTTTACCTTGCAAAATATTTCAATAAAAATGCTTAAAAAGCATGTTTTAGAATGTTTATCCTGTTAAAATATTCTGTATTTTTACTGTATCCAATTTAAAAGAATGTCTAAAGATTTAAGTAATTATAGAAAATCCTACGAAAAGCAAGAACTTTTAGAAAGTATTTGCCCAGAAAACCCCATAGAATTATTCCAAACTTGGTTTATAAAAGCAGACACATCCAACATGGTTGATGAAAGCAATGCAATGACCGTTTCTTCCATTGGTTTAGATGGTTTCCCTAAAAGTAGAGTTGTTTTATTAAAAAAATTTACTTGGGAAGGTTTTATCTTTTACACCAATTACAATTCAGAAAAAGGAAAAGCAATTGCAGCAAATAATAATATTTGTTTGTCTTTCTTTTGGCCAGCCTTAGAACAACAAATAATTATAAAAGGAAATGCAGAACTGTTAGCAGAAAATTTGTCTGATGGCTATTTTGAATCGAGACCAGACGGTAGCAAACTAGGTGCTTGGGCATCTAACCAAAGTGAAGTGGTTGCTTCTAGAGAAGAATTAGATGGTAATTTAAAAACTTTTGAAAACCAATTTAAAGGAAAGGAAATAATAAGACCTAAACATTGGGGAGGTTATTTGGTAAAACCAATTTCTATAGAATTTTGGCAAGGGAGACCAAATAGAATGCATGATAGAATAAGATACACCCTAGAAGAAGATTTTTCTTGGAAAAAAGAAAGATTAGCACCATAAATTTTTATATTTACAACTCAACAATAAGAATTGAATGAAAACTTTATACATTGTTAGACATGCAAAATCTTCTTGGGAATACTCAGGAATAGAAGATATTGACAGACCTCTAAAAAAACGCGGAATAAAAGATGCACATTTAATCTCTAAGTTCTTAGCTAAAGAAATAGACAGACCAGATGTTTTTGTATCAAGTAGTGCTAATAGAGCATTGCATACAGCGATTATTTTTTGTGAAAATTTCGAATTTCCATTATCGAACCTTCAAGTAAAAAGACAACTATATAGCTTTAGTGATGGGTATTTGGTAAAGACAGTAAACGCTTTAGATGATGGTTTTAATTCTGCAATCATTTTTAGTCATGATCATGGTATTAATTCGTTTGTAAACAAGTTTGGTAACAAGCCCATTTCTCATGTATCAACTTGTGGTGTTGTAGGTATACAGTTTGAAGAAAAGCACTGGAAAAACATAAAGAAAGGGAAAACGTTTATGATAGAATTCCCTAAAAACCATAAATAAAAATAGTTTGTTAGAAATTAAAAAATATGGAGCTATAGATATTGGTTCCAATGCAATTAGATTGCTTATTGCCAATGTAATTGTATCTGAAGACAAGGAGCCTCAATTTAAAAAATCTTCTTTAGTACGTGTTCCTATTCGTTTAGGAGCGGATGCTTTTGTTGGTGAAGGAATGATCTGTGAAAAAAACATTAGTAGAATGATTAATGCTATGGAAGCATTTAAATTATTAATGGATGTTCATGGCGTAGAAAGATATAAAGCTTGTGCAACATCTGCAATGAGAGAAGCAGAAAACGGAAAAGAAGTTGCAGCAAAAATTCTAAAACAAACAGGAGTACAAATTGATATCATTGGAGGAAAAGAAGAAGCAGCTATCATTTCATCTACCGACTTAAATCAATTAATAGAAGGAGATAATTCTTATTTATATGTTGATGTTGGTGGTGGTAGTACAGAATTCACCATATTTTCTGAAGGAAAAATTCTTACGTCAAAATCTTTTAAAATGGGTACAGTACGTTTGTTAAATAACAAAAAAGCTGTAAATAAAGAAATTTATGCAAATGTAGAGAAGTGGATTAAGAAAAACACTAAAGACTTAAAGAAGGTCTCTTTAATTGGTTCTGGAGGTAACATTAACAAGTTATTTAAAATGTCTGGACGAGCGGAAGGAAAACCAATTTCTTATATATATCTAAATGCTCAATATCAATTCTTAAAACAAATGACTTTTGATGAGCGGGTTTCTGAGTTAAGTTTAAACCCAGATAGAGCTGATGTTATTATACCTGCAACAAAGATATACTTGTCTGCAATGAAATGGAGTGGGGCAAGAAAAATTTATGTTCCTAAAATTGGTCTTTCAGACGGGATTATTAAAAGCCTATTTTACAATAAGTTGTGATTTTTTTATGATTTCTTTAACATAATTTGTACTTTTGAGAAGAATGATGTGACTTACTAGAAAAGTTTGTGTCATAAATATGAATAAAAACTCAAAATACAAATCTATTATGAAAAAAATTTTACTAGGTGCTACATTATTAATGTTTGGTGCAACAGCATTTGCACAAGACTTACCACAAAACCCAGAACCAGGAAAATGCTACGTACGTTGTAAAACTCCTGAAGTTTGGAAAAATGAAGACGTAACAATAGAAGTTGCTCCGGCATACAAAAAAATTGTTACACATCCTGCAGAATACAATACTGTTACAGAAAGAGTATTAATTAAAGAAGCTGGACAGCGTTTAGTTGTTGTACCTGCTGTGTGGGAAGACAAAACAGTAAGCTATACTGCTAAAGAAGATGCTAATAAATTAAGAGTTATTCAAGCAACATTTAACCCAGATTCTGAAACTATTGAAACAAAAGCAGCTTCTGCAAATTGGGAAATGAGTGAAAAAGCTCCTGATTGTGAGTCTAGCGACCCTAATGACTGTAGATACTGGTGCTACAAACCAGTTCCTGCAAAATACGTTACAATTCCTTTAACTAAGTTAGATAAAGACGCAAGTACTGTTTCTGACAAAGTTCCTGGTTATGAGAAAACCTATACAACAAAAGTTATGGTTTCTGCACCAACTACAAAATCTATTGAAATTCCTGCAGAGTACGGAAATATCAACAAAACAGTTTTAGTAAAAGATGCATGGCTAGAAGAAGTTACTGTTGCTGCGAAATACAAAACTGTAACTAAAGAAATTTTAGTAAATAAAGGAGGTCTAACAACTTGGAAAGAAGTTGAGTGTGAATTAGTAAACAATACTATTTTACCTATTAACTGGAACTTAGGAAGCGCTACTTTAACTTCTGCTGCTAAAGGAATTATCGATACAAGATTATTACCAGTTCTAAAAACGGGGGTATCTGTAGCTTTAGAATCTCATACAGACTCTAGAGGAACAAAAGAGAGTAACCAAGATTTATCTGAAAGAAGAGCGCAAGCAGTTACTAACTATTTAATTTCTAAAGGTGTAAACCCAAGTAAATTAACTGGTAATGGTTATGGTGAAGCAAAATTAACTAACAGATGTGCAGATGGTGTTTCTTGTACAGAAGCGCAACACAGAGCCAACAGAAGAACTACATTTAGAGTAGTGAATGAAAAATAATTATCTTCTAAAAACTAGAGGTAAAAAAACCGGAGCAAATTGCTTCGGTTTTTTTTATGTTTAATAATTCTCTATAACAGATTGAATAAATGGATAATAATAATCTGTAAGAATTAACCCTTTTTTATAGCCAATCATTTTTCCTTTGTGGTTTACAAAAACTAACGTGGGAAATGTATTTATATTAAACTTCCTTTTTAAATCATTGTTTACTTCTAACTGCTCAGGAGAAACCAAATCTAAATTTCTAGGACTATCTGCCTCGTATAATATTAAATCATTATCTGCGATAGCCTTAAACTTTTCTGAATGAAAAAGATTCTTATCTAAAACAATACATGGTCCGCACCAATCTGATCCAGTAAAATAAATAAGTACTGGTTTATTTTCTTTTTTAGACTTCTTTAAAGCATCGCTAAAAGAAGGTTCCCAATTTATAGAAAGGGCTTCTTTATTTTCTTTTTGATTTTCTACATGTTGCTCTTGTGCTACATTATTTGTAATAGAAAAAAAACAAATAGTAAAACCTAAAAATACTTTTTTCATGAATGTTAATTTTATTAAAAATATCAAAAATAATACCAGAAAAAAAACTCGAAATAAAAATTATTATAATCAGAAATAAATAAAAGCTTTAACTCTAGTTTAAAAAAATAAAAAAAGCCGTAATTAAAAAATTACGACCTTAGTTATTCTTAGAATATAATAAATTCAATCCCCCAATTTAATTATTATATATTATCGTCAGAACAATAACAAAAATACAAAATTTTTAAATATTTTCAATAAAACAACAGCATTTACTTATTAATTATACTAATTTTATAAAAAGGGTTAGAATAGTACAACTTTAGTGAGTATAAAAGAAGTTCTTCACATCTATAATTTACCTTAAAATAAGCATTTTCTAAAATATTAATTTAATAAAACACGCTAGACAACAATGACTATTAAAAAAAAGTGCTTATAAATTTAAAATATTATTTTATTAAATCTAAAGTTTTGTTACGTTGAATCTTATTTGTTTCTGTTTCTATAAATTTAGTTACAAAATAAATTTCTTTGGGAATTTCAAATTTAGTGAGTGCTTTTAATTGATTAATTTTCAATTTAAAAGAAACTTCAACTTCATTTGAGGTATAAGAATCTTCTATAATTAAAACGAGTTTTTCTCCTAATGTACTGTCTGGAATACCAGCTACAAAAAAACGCTTGCTAATTATTTCTGATAATTTTTCTTCAATTTTTTCTGGGTGTAGTTTGATTCCTCCTGAGTTTATCACATTGTCAAAACGCCCCAACCATTCAAATTGAGTTTCTGAAACTAAATTTACAATATCATTTGTAAAAATGACTTCATTTGAAACCTCTAGCGCATTAATAACCAAACAGTTTCTATCGTCTTTATAAATTTCTACATTTGGTAAAGTTTCATAAAACCCTTTTTGTAAAGATTTCATACTCGTATTTCTTTCTATTGAAGAAAAATTATTTAATCTTTTCACAGCAATGTGTGTAATCGTTTCTGTCATACCATAAGTAGCAAAAACAGTGCACGTAGTGTTTAAAATTTTATTTTCTAATTGCTTAGAAACTACTCCTCCACCAACAATTAACTTTTTAATTTGATTTAGTGAGTTTAAAGAATTCTCTAATTGTAGCGGCACCATTGCAGAGAAATCAAATATTTTTTTTATCCCTCGAAGAGGAAAAGAAGTTGGAGCCACTACATCTAATTGCCAACCTAAAGTTAACGCTCTTATCAACATCATTTTTCCGGCAATATATTCTGTAGGCAAACATAATAATGCCGTTGTATTTTCTTTTAAATAAAAAAAAGCACCGGTAGCCAAAGCAGAGTTTATCATCTTACTTTTTTGCAATTTTATATCTTTTGGAACACCTGTAGATCCTGAAGTTTTAACTATAATATATGGATCGTCAGAAAACCAGTTCTTTAAAAATTGGTGTATTTCATCAGAAAAAATAGATGCAAACGTTATAATTTCATCTACAGAAGAAAATGAAACGCCATTTAATTGAAATTTTATATGAAATCTGTTTCGTTTCAATCTTCTAAAATTCTATAATTTTCTTTTAAATTAACAGGTTGCTCTATTTTTCCTGTAAGTTTTTCTTTCCAGTTTTTCCATCCATATTTTTTAGAAAAAATAAATAATAGTATTGGATATAAAACTAAAACAGGGAAAAACATTTCCCATCCTACAGAAGGTTCTGAAGTATCAACATATAAAGCATCCGTTTGAAAAACGGTCCAATTTGTAGTCACAAAAAATGCTGCAACAATATTATTTATAGCATGTAAGCCAATTGCCAATTCAGTTCCTTCGTCCATTAAAGTAGTAATTCCGTAAAAGAAACCCGTACCAATATAAAAAACCATAGAAATATAGCCTAACTTCTCTACCTCTGGATTTGCACCATGTAGTAAACCAAAACAAACCGAAGTTAAAATTAAAGGTACCCATCTATTTTTAGCTAAAATTCCCAAACCTTGCATAAAATAACCTCTAAATAACAACTCTTCAAATGAAGTTTGAAAAGGTAAAAAGAGAAAAGAGACTGCTAATAAGGTAAAGAAAGGCACTGGATTAAAGTTCCAAACATAGTTTTCTGGAGCTAAAAGAATACCTCCCATAATTACAACAGAAGAAACAATTCCCCAAGTAATAAAACCAAACCAAAAACGCTTCCAATCTATCGATTTTCTACTTGTTAATAAAGATGTTACAGTTCTTTTGTGGATGTACTTAATTGCTATAACAAGACTAACCAATCCAAAAAAGAACATTAATATCATAAAAAAAAGAAAGAGGTTTTTATTGATATCTAACGTCATAAAGTTATCTTGAGCAGCCGCAGTAAACTCTGCCATATTTGCAGAATGCATAATAGCCAAAACCGTTAAAGGTATGACACCTAAAATTTGCCACCCAGCAAAAACGGCCATGATAGTTAATACCCAATGAAACCATTCATTGTTTCCTTTATATGCTTGTTGTATAAAATTCATATTTATAAATTAAAATCCCAGTTTTGAGTTTGATGATAATATAAAGCTCCATTTTTAACTACTAACGGACTTGCAAAATTATTTGTGAATAGCCCACCGGTTCCTAAACCTTGTGGTAAATTACTTTTTAATGTATGTGTAAATTGAGCAATAGCATTTAAACCAATATTACTTTCTAATGCAGAGGTTATCCACCAATCAGATTTTATTTCTTCTGCAAATTTAATCCATTCTAAACTACCAGCGAAACCACCGATTAAACTTGGTTTTAAAATGATAAATTGAGGTTGAATAGTTTGTAATAATTGATTTTTTTCTTCGGATGAAAACACACCTATTAACTCTTCATCCAATGCAATTGGCAAAGGTGTTGTAGCACATAAAGTAGCCATTTCTTCTACTTGACCTTGTTTAATGGGTTGTTCTATAGAATGAATTTCTAATTCGGATAAACGCTTTAATTTTTCTAAAGCATTCTTTGGATTAAAAGCACCATTTGCATCTACTCTTAACTCTATTTCTTTTGATGAAAATTCTTTTCGGATGGATTTTAACAACGCTATTTCAGTCTCAAAATTAATGGCACCAATTTTCATTTTGATACAAGAAAAACCTGCTTCTAATTTTTCTTTGATTTGTTTTTTCATAAACGCTTCTTCACCCATCCAAATTAGGCCGTTTATATCAATAGCTTCGTTCCCTTTGGTAAATTCTGATGGAAATAAATGAAACTTATCGTCACTTTTAAGTGATAAGAAAGCTTGCTCTAACCCGAATTGTATGGATGGAAACTCAGAGAGTTCTTTTAGCAAAAAGACCAAACCTTTATTAATGTTATTACAAACCCATATTAATTTTTCTTCATAATTAGGCACATCATCAAAGCTTAAGCCTCTAAACAAGCCCGTTTCTCCAACACCTATTTTACCATTTTTATTTAAAAAGATAAACCAAGTTTCTTTAGTTCTTAAAATTCCACGTGATGTTCCACTTGGGTTTTTAAAATTGAGAATGTATTTTTTGTAGGTAGCGTTTAACAAAAGAGTATAATTGATTTAGCGTTACAAAAATATTTCCACGTTTAGTGAAAACATTAATATTAAGATCGTATTTTAAATACAGAGAAAACAGCAAGTAATAAAATGAAAGATTATTCGTCTACTTTACCTTCTATAAAAACTTTAAGGTTATTCAAATAAGATTGATCTTGTTCTCTAAATGTTCCTTTAAAATAAGGAAAAATACATGCCATTATAAACGTATCACTTTGGCAACTTGCATTTAAAGTAACAGTGGTAACCCCATTACTTTCTGTAAAAATATAATCGTCTTTTTTAAGCATACCTTCTGCATCAAAAAACAAGGTTACTTTTTCATTTGGCACATAAGCCAACACTTTTTCGGTCATACTTATTTCTTGACCTTGGTTTAAAACAACTATTTTGTAAATACTTCCTATTTTACCAGGGTTTTCATTAACAACCTCAAAAGACTGTACTTCTGGAATCCAGTTTTGTACATCCTCAGAATTATTAAAAGCTGTAAAAACCTGATCTATGGACTTACTAATAGATACTTGAGCGGTATACGTTGTTTCTTTTACAATTAAACCTGTTAGTAGAAAAACAACTACAAATGCAGAAATGATTCCTAAAATTATTTTTATTGCTTTCATTTTATAAGTTTATATTTTCTCCTATTTCTAATACAACCAACTCTTTATTTTTTGATGTGAATTTAGATTTTGCTTCATTAATATCGATTTCAATTGGAGGAAAAGTATTAAAATGACATCCAATTACTTTAGGACACTCCACTAAATCACTTGCAATAATTGCATCTTCCACTCCCATAGTAAACGTATCTCCAATAGGAAAAATAGCTGCAGTAAGCTTCGTAGTTAAAGGAATCAATTTCATATCCATTGTTAAAGCAGTATCTCCTGCAACATATAGGTTTTTATCTTTTGATGAAATTACAAAACCTCCCGGTTCTCCACCATAAGTACCATCTGCAAAAGAGGAAGTGTGAATTGCATTTACGTATTTTGCAGAAAAGTGCTCCGTTTTAAAAGTACCTCCATGATTTAATGCACTTACATTTAAATCTTTTGCCCCATAGTACATGGATATTTCATAGTTAGAAACAATAACTGCCTTTGTTCTCTCTGCAATTATTTCTACATCTAAAACATGATCTTGATGCGCATGTGTTAACAAGATAAAATCTGCTTTTAAATTAGAGATATCTATGTGAGAAGCTAATGCATTACCCGAAATAAACGGATCTACTAAAATAGTTACGTTGTTTATTTCTATAGAAAAACAAGAATGACCTAAAAATTTAATCTTCATATCTTAAAATTATATTTAATTCACAAATTACATAATTTGTCCAACTCCAAAAAGAATTGCAAACAAAAAAGTGCTTAATGCTACTTTTTTAAGTTCACTATCTAATTCTGCAGGAATATTATTGGCTGCAACAGTTTTTACATTTCTAATTAACGGAACAAAAGCACCTAAAAAAATAAGTTGATAAATATTTCTAAAATCTAAAAAGGCATATGCACAAGCAAAAATCAAAGCCCCAAAAATTAAAAAATAATGATATTTTTTTGCTTTTACGTTTCCTAACTTAACAACTAAGGTGTTTTTATTATTTTTTTTATCTTCTTCTCTATCACGTAAATTATTAAGGTTTAAAACAGCAGTACTTAATAAGCCAACTGAAATTGCTGGTAAAAAAACATACATATCAAGGTGTTTTGTGAATAAGAAATAACTACCAACTACGCTTAATAAACCAAAAAACAGAAAAACAAAAACATCACCAAAACCACTATATCCATAAGCAGAGTTACCAACGGTATATTTAATAGCTGCAGCAATTGAAGCAATTCCTAAACCTAAAAATAATATTGAATATCCAAAATTTTCTTTACCAAAAGAAACGTAAATAAGAAATAAGGCTATTATTAAGGTGATAATTGTTGTAATTATCATGGCTAATTTCATTTGTTTCGGAGTGATTGCTCCTGATGAAACCATACGTGCTTCTCCTGTTCTATTTTTATCGGAACCTTTAATTCCGTCTCCATAATCGTTTGCAAAATTAGACAATACCTGAAAACCGACAGTAGTTAATATTGCTAACCAAAAAATTGGAGATTCCAGAATTGAAATTTCATCACTTAATTTTTTAGTTCCTAAAAAGCTACCCAAAATAATTCCTGAAACAGATAAAGGTAAAGTTCTTAACCTTGCTGCTTTTATGTAATTTTTTACATCCATAAATTCGTACTACTTTCTACTTTAAATAAAGTATAATTGTAAATTTTTATCGCCTCGCTTTTTTCTATACAAGGAAGTTTAATTTCTCCAGAAGCGGTTTGAAAAACCAAATCTACAACCTTATTTCTTTCTTGAAAAAAAGTTTGCATCATTTTAATATTTTGCACCTTAAAAAAGGGTAAATATGTTAAATGAGTGTCAAAACTTCCTGAACCAACCAACAAAACATCATCACTTATTTTATAAAATCTTTTATTGAAGATTAAATTGACAATAAGAATAAATAATGGAACCAATAAAATGTTAGTTAAGAAAACTAGTTTGTCTAAAAAAGTAAGATAAAAAACTACATTTGTTATCAGTAAAAGTAAAAAAGACAGAAAATACATTCTTCTTTTTAAATAAACATGTACCTGCTTTCTTTCTAATTGATCTACTTCAGAAAAGTTGAAAAGTAATTCCTTAATTCTGTTTACCTGAGCTTTTTTACAGCCAACAATTCGTATTAACTTGTCTTTTCTTTTTTTATTTACTTTACCACTAACAGCTTGTTTAAAAGTGATAAAGGAAATACCTAAAATCTTTTTTATTGGATTTGTAGAAACAGTAATACTCTGAATTTTATCCTTCTTTAATATAATAGATTTTTTTGTAAGCAATCCTTGATAGATTTCAAAGTTTTGATCTTTTATAAAAACAGTTAAATTAAAATGAAATAAGAATATTCTTACAAAAGAACTTAAAATTGCTATAAAAATCAATAAGATAATTAGCACAATGAACACAAAAATACTTTGATGAAAAGAACTACTACTTTTTTCTATATATTCATTTAATAAATGATCTTTTCCAATACCACTAAATAATTGTTCTAGTTGCTGAAAAAGCCCTACTAATAAGGCCATAAAAATGAGCAAACTTTGTAGATGGTTTTCTGTGAAACTAACCTTTAATAACTCTAATAAATTTATTTTTAGAAATGGTTTTTCTGCAACAATTTCTTCTTTGATTATGGTTGAGTTATGGAATGAAAGTTGACTTTTAAGCGCTTTGGCTTTTTGAAAAGACAATGCCTTTATAGAGATTTCTGTTTTGTTAGACCCTGCAGTTTCTATATTAACTTCATATACATTGATAAGCTGTTGAATAATATTTTGCTTAAAATTGATGTTCTGAATTCTATCAAAAGAAATGGAAGTATTTGTTTTTTTTAAGATTCCTTGTTTTAAAATAAAGTGATTCTTATCTACCTTAAACTGAAAATTTTGATAAATTAAAAAAGCCCTAATCAGAAAAAATAATAACAAAAATCCAAGTCCCAAATAGATATAAAACAGTGTAGTTTGATTAAACTTAGAAAATTTCTGAAAAAACAGAAAAAGTAAGACCCAAAAAGCTTTTAATAATTTATACAGTAACTTAAAATAAATTATAAGAATTCCTTTTTTAGATTGTTTAGAAAATTGACTAAAATCAAACGTGTTATTCATTGATTTTTTGACTAATAAATTCTTTTATTTCTATAGCTTCCTTTTTGGTAATTCCTTTTATATCTAAATCATCACTACTATCTCCGGCAGTAAAAACACTTAAAGAAGCTAATTTAAAAAACCTAGAGAGAGGGCTTTCATCTACTTCTATATGCTGAACTCTAGAAAACGGTACTGTTGTAATTTTTTGGAAGAATAAACCGCTTTTATAAGAAATGTCTTTTTCTCGAACAGCATATTTTCTTTTTTTAAATCCAAAGTAAAGTAAAAGTATTGTAATTATCAGAACTATTATAAAAGCAATGTAGACAAGATAAACATAAGGACTAATTGCGTCTAGAAAATTATAATGATTCGCTATAAAAATCCCCATTAAAATAGCTCCAAAAAGTAATAAACTATTTAATAAAATAACTTTTAAATAGTTCTTATTGATTGGTTTAAAGGTGATTTCTGTAATATTTGGTAAATTAGAAACAAACTCGTTTTCAAACATTTAAATTAATTTAATGTTTTTTTCCTACAAATTATTAGCCTCTGCAATTAGTTCTGCAATATCTTTAACAACAACTTCTGCTTCTTTTTCTTTAAATTTAATTCCGTCTGTCATCATTGTATTGCAATACGGACAACCTGTAGCAATAATATTTGGTTTGGTTTCTAAAGCATCTTCTGTTCTTAAAACATTAATCTCCTTATCCCCTTTTTCAGCATCTTTAAACATTTGCGCACCTCCTGCTCCACAACATAATGCGGTAGATTTATGGCGTTTCATTTCTGTTAAATTAACACCTAATCTTTTTATTAATTCTCTAGGAGACTCATAAACATCATTAGCTCTACCTAAATAACAAGGATCATGAAACGTTACTCTTTTACCCTTTAAAGTAGTATCATCTAATGTTAAACGACCTTCAGAAATTAAATTTTGGATGAATTGTGTATGATGAAAAACTTCATATTTTCCTCCTAAAGAAGGATATTCATTTTTTAAAGTATTAAACGAATGCGGATCACAAGTAACTATTTTTTTTACTTCATAACCATTTAATACTTCAATATTCATCATTGCTTGCATTTGAAACAAGAATTCATTTCCTGCTCTTTTTGCTGCATCACCAGTAGATGATTCCTCCGTTCCTAAAACAGCAAAATCTACCTTAGCTTGATGTAATATTTTTACAAATGCTCTCGATATTTTTTTTGCTCTATCATCATAACTTCCTGCTGCGCCAACCCAAAACAACACTTTTGGTTGCTTACCTTGAGCCATCATATCTGCCATTGTTGGTACGTTCATAACTTTGATGTTTATTCGTTTAAATGATTAATCGTGTGTTGTCGATATAAATTTATTAGTTCTTCATAAATTCACCCGAACTGACATGGTCTAAAAACAGTTTCTTCTTTCTAAAACTGAGAAGTGCCAACATTTTTTACTCCTCTTTTGCCCAGTTTAATCTATCTTGTTGATTGTATTGCCAAGGAGCTCCGTTGTTTTCGATGTTTGTCATCATCATATTTAACTCTTGTGGCGCTGCACTTTCTTCCATTACCAAATATCTTCTCATATCCATAATAATAGAAAGAGGATCTATATTTACCGGACATTCTTCTACACAAGCATTACAACTTGTACATGCCCAAAGTTCTTCTGGAGAAATATAATCGTTTAATAATTGCTTACCATCATCTACAAAAACACCTTTATTAGCATCAATATTTCTACCAACTTCTTCTAAACGATCACGAGTATCCATCATGATTTTTCTAGGCGATAATTCTTTTCCTGTAAGATTTGCTGGACAAGAAGATGTACATCTACCGCATTCTGTACAGGTGTAAGCATTTAATAATTGTACCCAATTTAAATCTGCAACATCAGATGCACCAAATTTTTCTGGGACTGCATCTTCTGCTCCTTCTGGTGGCGTTGCATAAGGATCTGCATCAGGATCCATCATTAATTTCACTTCAGTAGTAACAGATTCTAAATTTGTAAACTGTCCTTTTGGATTTAAATTTGCAAAATACGTATTTGGAAAAGCTAATAGTATATGTAAATGCTTTGAGTAATATAAATAATTTAAGAAAACTAAAATCCCTAAAATATGAATCCACCAACAAGTTCTTTCTATTGTATGTAAACCTTCTGGTGAAAAACCATCAAATAAAGGTGCTATAAACTGACTAATTGTATTTCCTATTCCTGCTTGCTGAAAACTAACATCCGTAGCATTCATCACCAAAAACAAGGTCATTAAAACCATTTCAATATAAAGAATATAATTTCCATCGTTTTTAGGCCAACCTTTCATTTCTTTACTCAGAAAACGTTTAATGTTAGACACATTTCTACGCAACCAAAACAATACAACAGCAACAAAAACTAAGGCTGCTAATACTTCGAAAACACCAATTAAAAAGCCATATAAACCATCGCCCAAAAGCCCTTGAAAAATTCTGTGAGTTCCAAATAATCCATCGATAATAATTTCTACAACTTCAATATTAATAATTATAAAACCTAAATAAACAATGATATGTAAAAATCCTGAAAAAGGTCTTTTCACCATTTTTGATTGCCCCAAAGCAATCATCAACATATTTTTTAACCGTTCAGGCTTTTTATCTGTACGATTAACATCTTTACCTAATTTGATATTTCTTAATAATTTACGAATGTTCATCGTAAAAAAACTAAGTCCTAAAGCTAATGCTAAAGCAAAAATTATATTGGGTAGGTATTGCATATTAGTTAATAGTTTATGTGAAATTAGTTATTTTCTTCTTCTAATTCGGTGTCTTTCTTAGGTGTATAAGGCTTTGCTTTTTTACCAAATAATGAAAAGTGTACAAATCGCTTAGGGTTCAACTTCATTTCTCTAAGCAATTCTTCTAGTTCTTTAGAAGCGTTTTCTAAATTTGTGTACATCGCTTCATCAGTAATTAATTTACCTATAGTACCTTTACCAGAGTTGATACCTTCTAATATTGTATTAACAGAAGTAAGCGTATGTTCTGCTTTTTTTACAATCCTACCAATATCAGCATTTGCTAACGTATCTGAAACTTTTGCGAAATTTTCTGTAATTGTTTTTGTGTTTTTTACACTTGCTTTTAAATCTGAAGAGGTAGCATCTATCACTCCGTTTACAGATGACATCATTTTATTTACTTCATTTAAAGTTGCCTCTAAGCTAGAAACCGAATTTTTTAGACTATTTTGTGTGTTGGTATCTAAAATATTGTTTACATTTTTAAACAATGAATCTGCTCTTACCATTACTGTCTCTAACTTTGCTTGTATTGGATCTAAGCGTTCTCCAATAGAAGTAAATAAACTTGATTCAATTTGACCTTTTAGATAATCTCCAGAAATGGCCATTTCTCCTTCATAATTAGGTATGATAGCTAGGTTAGACCCACCTAAAGGACTTGGAGAATAGATTTTCACAACACTCTTTTTAGAGAATTCAAAATCTTTTTCAATAGCAAAATTTACTACTAATTGCCCTTTTTTATCTTCTGATTTATTAAAAGCAATATCTATAACCTTACCTACTTTTAACCCATTAATAGTTACTGAGCTAGACTCTGTTAAACCACCAATATTTGTGTATTCTACTTTAAAATAACGGGTATTTCCATCAAACAAGTTTTGACCTTTTAAAAAGTTATATCCCCATATAAATATGAATATAATAACAATAGCTACAATTCCTGTTTTTAATTCTTTAGACATCCATAAAAGTTTAATAACAAAACTACTAATAATTTTTGGTTGAGACCATCAAATCTATTGTATTTTAACAGCTTCATGAACGGAAATCTTTTCACCATTCTTAAAAGCAACAATAAAAGCAGAAGTATATCCTTTAGATTTTGCAACCCTTAAAGATTGTTTCACTTTATTATAATTAGAAGTATTTCCAAAATAATATTTATAAAAACTTCCTACAGCAACTCTCTCTACATCATCTAAACCTTTAAAATTATAAGATTTAGTTGCTATTTTATTTTTTCCAGAAGCAATTTGAACTTTATATTCAATACTTCCTACCACTTTGTTTTCTGATATGTTATTATTTACAGTGTTTAGTTTTAAATTACCTACATAATTTAAAACAGCAGCTGTAATAGCAGTTCCCATTTGTTCTTGACCTTTTTTAGAATTCAAGTATCTTCCTTCTGTTTTATTCGTTAAAAAACCTAACTCTACCAAAACACTTGGCATAATGGTTTCTCTTAAAACCTGAAAGTTATCTTGCTTTACCTTTCTATCGTGTCTCTTTAATTTAGAAGTAAAACTATTTTGAATTAAACTAGCAATAGCTAAACTCTTATCTAAATTTTCTTCTTGCAAAAGCGATAAACCAATTACCGATTCTGCAGAATTAGAATCAAATCCCTTATACTTTTCTTCGTAATTCTCTTCATAAAAAATAGCTGCATTTTCTCTTTTAGCGATTTCTAAGTTCTTTTTATTACCCCTTAACCCCAAAACAAAAGTACCTGCTCCGTAGGCATTAGAGGTATGAGAATCGCAATGAATAGATAAAAACAAGTCTGCTTTAGCATGATTTGCAATTTCTCCTCTTTTCCATAAATCTATAAAAACATCATTATTTCTAGTGTAAACAACTTTTATATCTTTAGTCTTAGACAATTTATCTCCTACAATTAACGCAACTTTTAAGGCTATATCTTTCTCTTTGTAACCATTGCCTAAGTTTCCAGGGTCTTTCCCTCCATGGCCAGCATCAATAACAACAACATATTCCTTCTGCGCAAACATTAATAATGGATTCATTAAAAATGAGAACGCAAAGAGAAAAAATAAAATATTTTTTACTTTGATATTAATTTTGTGATTTTCTTTAAATTGCATCAATAAAATTTAACTAATTTTGGCTTCTCAAATTTGGTGTTCCAAATATTGAGCCATACTTTTAACCTTTATACAAAAATAGCATTTAAAGCATTGCAAACAAACCTATCATACATTCTTTTATTTTGCTGTATCTTTTTTATAGAAATAGGCTTTTCACAAGAGCTAAAATCTAAAGATAAAACAACAAATACTAATGTTGCTAAAGACTCTTTATTTAAAAGTAAGAGAGATTCTTTGGCTTTAAAACAAACAGATTCCATTTCTTTAGACTCTATAAAACCTAAAGAAACGATAGAAGACATTATTGTACATGTTGCCACAGACTACACTATACAAAACGCAAAAAACCAAACGGTTACACTTTACAACGAAGCAAACATAACCTATACAGATATTGATTTAAAAGCAGGAATTATTGTTGTTGATTATAAGAAAAACACACTTTTTGCAAAAGGAATAATTGACAGTACAGGATACGTGCAACGCCCAATATTTAAACAAGGTAGTCAAGAATCTGAACAAGACTCTATTATCTATAATTTTAAGAGTAAAAGAGCTTTAATCTACGGATTAAAAACAAAACAAGGAGAAATGTTTACGTATGGAGAAAAAACCAAACGTGTAAATGACTCTACTATTTATGTAAGAAATATACAATTTACTACTTCAGAAAAGAAAAACCCAGATTATTACATTGCAACTGACAAAGCAAAATTAGTTCCAGGAAAAAAGATTATTGTTGGTACCAGTAATTTAGTGTTAGCAGACATCCCTACCCCTATCTTTTTACCATTTGCCTATTTTCCAATAACTGAAACAAGTGTTTCTGGATTTTTAATTCCGTCTTTTGATACTGGTAGTAGTGATAGAGGTATTGGTTTTCAGAATGGTGGTTATTATTTTGCGATTAGTGAATATATGGATTTAACAGTTTTAGGTGATGCATATTCTAACGGAAGTTGGGGTTCTAGAATATCATCTAACTACAGAAAAAGATATCGTTTTAATGGTTCTTTTAGTTTAAATTTCGAAAATAACATTAACGGAATTAGTGGTTTTGATGATTATAGTAAATCGAACAATTTTAATATTAGATGGTCTCATAGTCAAGACTCTAAAGCTAGCCCTAACTCTAGATTCTCTGCCTCAGTAAACTTAGGAAGTAGTAAGTTTTTTAGAGAATCTCAAAACCAATACAATGTAGCACAGACGTTAACAAACACCTTTAACTCGTCTATAAACTATAGCAAAACATTTGTTGGCACACCGTTTAATATGAACCTTACTGCAAGTCATCAGCAAAATACAAATACAGAAGCTATTACAATGACTTTACCGTCATTAACTGTAAATATGAGTAGAATATATCCGTTTGCAGGAAAAAATGGAATTCAAAAAACTCCAATTCAAAAAATGGGTTTTAATTATACGATGCAAGGGCAGTATTTAATTAACACTACAGATGATGAGTTTTTTACACCAAAAATGTTTGAAACAGCAAGATCTGGAATGCAACATAAGACAGGAACTAGCACAAACATAAAAGCATTTAAGTACTTTACATTATCTCCAAGTGCTAATTATGAAGAAACCTGGCAGTTTGATTATATTCAAAAAGATTATGATGTTACAGAGAATGTAGTGGTAACAGATACACTTAGAGGTTTTAAAAGTTATAGAGAATACAATGCTGGTATTAGTTTATCTACAAATATTTATGGTACTTTTAATTTTAAGAAAGGAAGATTAAAAACAATTAGACATACTTTTAGACCGTCTGTTTCTTATTCTTATAGACCAGACTTTAAAGATAAATACATAAAGCAAGTTCAGCAAAGTGCAGATGCAAAAGATTTATTAGATTACACGGTTTATGACCAAGGTATTTATGGTGCACCATCTTCTGGATTAAGCAATTCTATAGGTATTTCTTTAAACAACGTTTTAGAAGCAAAAGTTGCCCCTAAAGATCCCGATAGTGATGAAGAAGATGAGAAAGTAACGCTGTTAAACAACTTAAATTTTAGTAGTTCTTATAATATTGCAGCCGATAGTTTACGATGGTCTCCTGTTAGCTTTTCTGCAGGTACAAGGTTATTTAAAGACAAATTATCACTAAACTTAAGTGGTTCTATGGATCCTTATAAAGTAAATAGCGATGGTGTAAGAATCAATGAATACAACGCAAATATTTTAAGATTGACCAACGCTAATTTAACCGCTAATTACTCTATATCTAGTACCGATTTTGGTAAAGATAAAAAAGACCAGTCTAAACAAAGTGCTAACGGAGGTGACAATAATGTAGATGTTATTGGTGCAGATATTAATCCTACTGGTAGGAATAATAGAAATAACGCTAATAATAAAGAAGAAACAGATACTAAAAAAGAAACCAAGTTATATACAGCAGACATACCATGGTCTATAAATTTAGCATACTCTGCAAATTATACGAATAATGGTTTAGATGGTGGTAGTATTGGAGTACACAGTATTATGTTTAGTGGTAATTTAGAGCTATCACCAAAATGGAAAATGGGTTACTCATCTGGTTACGATGTTAAAGGAGGTGCTTTTACGTTTTCTAGATTTAATTTCACAAGAGATTTAGACAGTTGGCAATTTAATTTTAACTGGGTTCCTTTTGGAACAAATTCTTCTTACACGTTTTTTATTGGTGTAAAATCTTCTGTCTTATCAGATCTTAAATGGGATAAAACGAAACCTGCAGATAGAACGTTGTTCTAATAGTATTCAGTATTCAAAACTAAAATACTTAGATTACACTATGCAAACAATCCTTAAAACTTATTAACTTTGTTACTTACGATGGTAACAAAATAAAACACATAATTTAATGAAAAAAATAATAACAACTACAAAAGCACCGGCTCCAATAGGGCCTTACAATCAGGCTGTATTAAGCGGAAATACGCTATATACTTCTGGTCAAATTGCTATCAACCCAGAAACAGGAGAATTGATCTTATCTTCAATAAAAGAAGAAACAACTCAGGTTATGGAAAACCTAAAGGAAGTTTTAGCTGCTGCAGATATGACTTTCGAAAACGTCATTAAAACCTCTATTTTTATTTCTGACATGAATAATTTTGGAGAAATAAATGCTATTTACGGAACCTATTTTAACGAAGAAACTGCACCTGCAAGAGAAACTGTAGAAGTAGCAAACTTGCCTAAATTTGTAAATGTAGAAATTAGTGCAATTGCTATTAAATAGCAATTGCTTTCATTAGTAAATCTGCAGAAGCAGGATTTGTTGCTAACGGAACATTGTGTACATCACAAATTCTTAACAGCATTATAATATCTGGTTCGTGAGGGTGTTTTGCATGAGGATCTCTAAAAAACAAGACCATATTGCATTTGCCTTCTGCAACTCTTGCTGCAATTTGCGCATCTCCTCCAATAGGACCTGATAAGAATTTTGTAACTACAAAACCCGCTTTTTCTGCTTTAGAACCTGTAGTTCCTGTAGAAACTAACTTTATATTTTTTGTAAGCAAAACCTCTTTATGTTCATTTAAAAACTGAACCATTTCTGCTTTTTTGCCATCGTGTGCAATAATTGCTATTTCCATAAAATACTATTAAATTTATTTATTCTAAAGATAAAAAAAAACCTGATAGAAAATTAATTCTATCAGGTTTTATATAGATGAACTACTTTATATTATAAAGAAGCTGCATATTCGATTAAGTCTACAATCTTAGTTGAATAACCCATTTCGTTATCATACCAAGAAACAACTTTTACAAAGTTATCGTTTAAAGCGATACCTGCTTTAGCATCAAAGATAGAAGTACGAGTATCTCCAACAAAGTCTTGAGAAACTACCATATCTTCAGTGTATCCTAAAACACCTTTCATTGCATCACTTTCTGAAGCAGCTTTCATTGCAGCACAAATTTCTGCATATGTTGCTGGCTTTTCTAATTTTACAGTTAAATCTACAACAGAAACATCCATAGTAGGAACTCTAAAAGCCATACCAGTTAATTTTCCGTTTAATGCAGGAATTACTTTTCCAACAGCTTTTGCAGCTCCAGTTGAAGAAGGAATTACGTTACCAATTGCAGAACGTCCACCTCTCCAGTCTTTCATAGAAGGACCATCAACAGTTTTTTGAGTAGCTGTTGCAGCATGTACAGTTGTCATTAAACCTTCTGAGATACCCCAGTTATCGTTTAATACTTTAGCAATAGGAGATAAACAGTTTGTAGTACAAGATGCGTTAGAAAAAATCTTTTGATCTGCTTTTAATTCTGTATTGTTAACACCCATTACAAACATTGGTGTATCATCTTTAGAAGGTGCAGATAATACTACTTTTTTAGCACCTGCTTCTAAGTGTTTTCCTGCAGTTTCTGCTGTTAAGAAAAAACCTGTAGATTCTATAACATATTCAGCTCCAATTTCATCCCATTTTAAATCTGCTGGGTTTCTTTCTGCTGTAATTCTAATTTCGTTTCCGTTTACAATTAATTTACCATCTTTAACATCAACAGTACCATCAAATGCACCGTGAACTGAATCGTATTTTAACATGTAAGCTAAATAATCTACATCTAATAAATCATTAATTCCTACTACCTGTACGTCTTTTCTATTTACAGTAGATCTGAATGCTAATCTACCAATTCTTCCAAATCCGTTAATTCCTATTTTAATCATTTTACTAATTTTTAATTATTTATTTTTTATGTTGTTATAATATCAGAAATTCTAAGCAACTCGTGGTTTATAGAATGACCACCTGCAATTGCTACTTTAATATCTGTACTAATTACTTTATTATCTTGTAAACCAACCATTAAATTGGTTTTACCATCTAATAATAACTCTACTGCTTTTACACCTAGTCTACTTGCTAAAACTCTATCAAAACAAGAAGGTGAACCACCTCTTTGCATGTGACCAAGAATACTAACTCTAACATCATATTGAGGTAAATTCTCCTCTACATATTTTGCTAATTCGTAAACGTTTTTACCAGATTTATCTCCTTCTGCAACGACTACAATACTAGATGATTTTCCTGCTCTTCTACTTCTTTCTAAAGATTCTAATAATCTGTCTAAACCTAAATCTTCTTCAGGAATCAAGATTTCTTCTGCTCCAGCTCCTACTCCTGCATTTAAAGCGATAAAACCTGCATCACGTCCCATAACCTCAACAAAGAAAAGTCTGTTATGTGAAGATGCTGTATCTCTAATCTTATCTATTGCTTCTACTGCTGTATTTAAAGCGGTGTCGTAACCTAGTGTATGGGATGTTCCAAAGATATCATTATCAATAGTACCTGGAATTCCTACTACAGGGAAACCAAATTCTTCATTAAACAATACTGCTCCGGTAAACGAACCATCTCCACCAATTACAACCAATGCATCTACCTCACGTTCTATTAAGTTTTCGTAAGCTTTCTGTCTACCTTCTTTAGTTCTAAATCCTTTAGACCTTGCAGATTTTAAGATTGTTCCACCTTTGTTAATAATATTATGAACGCTTCTTGCATTTAGTTCTACAAGATCATCTTCGATTAAACCTTCATACCCTCTATATATACCTACACAACCTAAACTATAATAGGCACAAGACCTAACTACTGCTCTAATTGCGGCGTTCATTCCTGGAGCATCTCCTCCAGAAGTCATAACTGCTATTTTTTTGATTTTCTTCATATATTGTGATGTAAATTTACTGCTTTATAACCATTTAAAATAATAAAATTACGAAATCGTTTTAGGCTCATTTTCGTTATTATAAGTGAAAAGTAGCTAAATTTTATTAAATAATTCAACGGTATACATTATTGTTTTATTAATATTTTTTCAGACGCAAAATTAGCAATCAAATCAAAAAAATTAAATGATAAAAATCACTTTTTTTTTAATAAGTAGTGAGTTGATTAGTTTCCTTCAAAATTTATTAAATTATCTTTAAATCTAAATATGGAATCTCTTTTTATCAAAGCTTTTTTTGCTTTATCTACTCTTTTCTTTCCTTTAATTTTTCTTAACAAGCCAGAAAGTGTATTAAAATTAACTTGATAAGAGAGTCCTACTCCTTGTGTGTAGCCTTCTTCTTCTGTAGAGTATTGTATTTCATTTTGTCTATTAAAAATAACACCTCTAAAATTTCCTTCTTCATTTAGTAATATTTCAACTTTTACCTCACCAACAACACTAGATTGAGTTTGTGTACCAACAGGCACTCCTACTTTTCCATTAATAACAACTTTATCACCTAACTGGGTGCTTACAGAAACATCTACTTGATTATCTGTATATACGTTTCCAATATCATTACCGCTATTTCCTTGTTGATAATCTACCCCTAATTGAAATTTACCGTCAGGATTATTTAATAAACTAGAAAAAGCTGCAGACACTGCACTAGAGGCTGTATTAGAAAAGGTTTCACTCGCATTAAAATCTGCTCTATCTGGGTTTGCAAAAGTACCAAATGCAAGTAATGATATAAATTGTGTTGTTTTCTCGTTTACATTATTATCATTTAAAATAAACTCTAATTCACTGGCTATTGATGGGTCTACATTTGTTAATTGAATGTCTAAATCTTGTTTAGAACTAAACAAACCTCCTGTAATTTTAGTTACTAAATCTACCTCAATCTTTCTATTAGAATTAAAATTTTGCAATAAAACTCCTGGATTTGCTTTTGCTTTATAAATTGCCGTTACATCTAAATTGGCTTCATACGGATTTCCATTCCAAGAAACGGTACCTCCTTTTTGTATTAAAAATGGCTTATTTACAATACCTCCGTATTTAAAATCATACACTCCGCTGTCTATCGTATAGTCCCCAAACATGTTAAATTTACCTCGTGTATTTATCTCAATTCTAAGGTTTCCTTTACCTGTACCGGTTAACTGACTTCCGTTTACCTCATCTATAACTACTTGCGCTGTTGCATCACTTGTTACATCTAAATCTATATTTAAAGACAATCCTTTAATAGCTTCTAAGGCAATTTCTTTTTGCTTTTCCTTAATCCCAGTTTCTTTCGTTTTAAAATGAATTAAATTATAACTATCTACTGTTTCTATATCTTTTAAAGGAACCACAAATGCAGTGCCAGACATTGTTTTAGCATTAATATCTATGGTCAATTGGTCTGTTAACCCTGTAATATTAGCTGTACCATCTATAAAAGCAGTACCATAATACAATGCTTCATCTGTATTTTTGGTATCTAAAACCAATAAATTATTACTCTCTATTTCTATATTTAAAAACCACTTTTTAAAATTTAAGTGAGTAATATCTCCAATAAGCCTCCCTCTACTTTTATGTTTGGTATCTATCAATGATACTCCTTCAAAAATAAACGACTGTTCTTGCAAACTGATTATAGATTCTCCTTCAAAATCATAATCTACATTTAAATATGGAAACTTTAAACCTGCATCTTTAAGCGTTAAAGTACCTTCCATCTCAGGATTTCCTAAAAAACCTCTTAAAGAAAAATCTCCATTTGCTGTACCTCTTATAGAGGATAAAACATCTTGACCAAGCGGACTAAAAGCATCTAAACCAAATTCTTCTAAGTAGACATCTAAATCTATTAAAGGTCTTTTTTCTGAAAAATCTAAAGAACCTGTAGCTGCAATGCTTTTTACTTTTTCATTATTTATAGATAAATCAACCTTATACTTTTTGTAAGAATTATCTCCTTTTACATTTAGAGATAAATCTCCTTGTTTAAAATTATTAACCTGAAAATCTGCAATAGAAAGTAATGCTTCCGGATTATAAACACCTTTATTTTGTACAAAATCTACATGACCAGACAATACTCCTTTTAATGCAAGGCTATCTATTTTGGGTAAAAAACTCTGTAATTTAACTTTTGTAAAATCGGCTAAAAGCACTTTCTCTGAATCTCCTTTTAAAGTACCTGAAAACTCTATTTTCTGCTCGCCAGAGGTAAATTTAAACTGACTAAAATTAAAATCATTTTCTTTAATATTGAAAGTAACTTTATTTTTACTTGAAACATCTGGATTAATTCCCCAAGTGTTCTCTTTAAATATAAAGGATGACTTTTGGAAACCAACTACAGATTTCCCTTCAGGATTAAAGGTGTAGAAAAAATCGAGGTTAAAATCTTCGTTCTTTTTAATTCCTCCTTCAAATTCTGATTTAAAATACAAAGTATCATTCTGATTTAAACTCAATAAGTTTAATTTAGAAACATTATAATATTTTGTATTTACTTCGGATGCCGTTAAATGCGAATTATAAAGCGGATTTTGATTATCTGTTCTTAATAAAACATCTTTTACCTCATTACCATAAGCTTCTATTTTTGGTGAAGAAAACGTTAACCTTAGTTGGTTTTTATCTGCCTTTATTTTACCTTTTACCTTGGTATTATTATCAATAGAAATATCAGGAAAAAATACCGTAACAATTTGATTATAGATGGTAAAATTAAAATCTAAAAATTGATTAGGTGCAACAGCAAACGGTTTATAGTTTGTATAAACACTACCTAACGCATTTTGGGCAACGGGTAACAATTCTGAAAAAGAAAATTTACCAGACAAATAACCTTCTGCAATATCTTTAGAAACCAGCTCTATTGTTTTAATACTATCCTTTAAAGACGATACTACATTAAATTCTTTAAAATTAAATTCTTCTTTTTGGTTTGTGTATAAAATATTTGTAAAAGTTGCTTTTCCAGTGATATCATCAAACGTGTTTCCCTCTACATCTAACTCAATATTCCCTTTTAAAACAGCAATACTATCTCTTGTAAAAAGATTTGTTTCTTTTAAGTTTAGATATTCAATATTTGATTTAAAATCGAATTTATTTATATCTGTAGATAAGTCTGCCAACCCATTAAAATTCATTTTAAAATTGACATCATCTATCTTTAAATCTCCATCAAATTTGTTATTTTGATATTGACCATTTGCTTCAATTTTTTTATAAGTATAATTTTTAAAATTAAGAGCTGCAACAGTTCCTATAAAAGAAGTATTAATATTATCTAGCTTAAAACCACTCCCTTTTACATCTCCTTTTAAAGACACTTCCCCAAATAAAGGGTCGTTGAATAATTCGCCAATATTAAACTTGTTCAATTCAATCTTTCCGCTATAAGCGGCATAATCAATAGCGTCTATATTAGAAATTTCTAAATCTGATATAACATTCCCTATTTCTGAATTTAAATCTAAATTGGCTTTGATTTCTTTAGGGGTAACATGTACTTTCCCTTTTAGAGTAAATCTACCAAATTTAGCAAATTCAGAGGGCAATGTTTTCCCTAAAACATTTGGCAAAACACTTTTTAGGTCATAATAAGTTGCTGTTAAATCTCTTAAATTACCATTAAAAACAAATCCTTTTTCAAAATTAACTGCGTTTACAAAACTTAAATCTCCAATTACTTTAATCCCTTTTTTAGAAGTTAACCAAAGATTGTTTAAAGAAAAATTATTTAACTTTCCTTTAAAATCTCCTGTAAAAGTAACTACATCACTTCCATATAATTCATTGTAGTATTTCTTTAAATCTGGAATAGAAATAGTACTCTCTGTAAAAGCTGCTGTAATATCTACTTTATTATTAAAATCTATTAAATCTTCTCTCTTGTAATTAAAAGCTATTGTACCTTTAATTTCTGACTCTCTAGTTTGCAATGTTGTTTTTACAAAATGCATTGCCTTTCTAGAGTATGAAAAATCTGTTGTTAAGCTAGTAATCTCTAATCCTCTATTATCAACAAAGAAAAGCCCTCTTATTTTCGATGAAAAATCGGGTCCATAGACTAATAAATCTTGTAAATTACCTCCTCCATTACTTGCTGAAAATAAAATAGGATTGTTACTGTTTTCGTTGATCAATTTATAATTTAAATCACTTACATATACGTTATCAGATTTTAAGATAAAAGGTGTAGAGAGCGAATCTTTTGGAGAACCATCATCAAAATTATCTATAAAAACAGCCATAGAGTCATCTTTTTCTCCTTTATAGGTTTTCATATAAACATAAGCACCTTCCAAAGAAATACTCCCTAGGTTTACTTTGTTATCTAAAAAGTTCTTGGCATTTAAAATAGAACTCGTTAACTGTTTAACATAGATTAAAGTATCTTGATGATGGTCTTTAATATCGACTCCTTTTAATTGAATGTTACCTAAAAAAGATAAATCTATTTTTTCTATAGATATATTCGTATTAAAATCTTCATTAAGTCTTTGAGTAGCATAAGTACCTAATTTTGTTTGTATAGCAGGTATAGAAATTAAAATAAAAATGAACAGTAAAAAGAGCACAAAGTACCCAAGCCATTTCAGTATTATTTTTCCTGCTTTTTTGATAATATTTTTTATTTAAAATGATTGTAACAATATGATTTCTATGAATCAAAAACACTGCCAATTAGTACAAAGAACGTGCAAATTTAACAAAGAATTAAATTTCTATTCTTAAAAAAGGAAGACAACATAAAATAATCCTTAATTTTGCTTTAAATTATCATTTTTAATGAAAAAACAGGTTTATATATTAGGGATAGAATCTTCTTGTGACGATACAAGTGCCTCAGTAATTTGTAACGCAAAAGTGCTGAGTAATGTTGTTGCTAACCAAGAAATACATTCTAAATATGGTGGTGTAGTTCCAGAACTAGCGTCTAGAGCACATCAACAAAACATTGTTCCTGTAGTACAACAAGCTATAGAGCAAGCAAATATAACTAAAGAAGATCTATCTGCAATTGCATTTACACGCGGTCCTGGTTTAATGGGATCTTTATTGGTAGGCACTTCTTTTGCCAAATCTTTGGCCCTTGGGTTGCAAATACCTCTAATAGATGTAAACCACATGCAAGCTCATATTTTATCTCATTTTATTGAAGAAGAAAATAGCAAAACTCCTCCTTTTCCTTTCATCTGTTTAACCATTAGTGGTGGACATACACAAATTGTTAAAGTGAGCAATTATTTTGAAATGGAAGTTTTAGGTGAAACTATTGATGATGCCGTTGGTGAAGCTTTTGATAAATCTGCAAAAATTTTAGGTCTTCCCTATCCCGGTGGTCCTTTAATAGACAAACACGCAAAACTAGGAAATCCAAAAGCTTTTCAGTTTACAAAACCAAAAGTGGGTGATTTAGATTTTAGTTTTAGCGGTTTAAAAACAGGAATTTTATATTTTATTCAGAAACAAGTTAGAATAAACCCTAATTTTATTGAAGAAAATTTAGACGACATTTGTGCTTCCATACAATATACAATTGTAGAAATTTTAATGGATAAATTAAAAAATGCGGTAAAACAAACAGGTATTAAACATATTGCTATTGCTGGTGGAGTTTCTGCAAATTCAGAAATTAGAAACCGCTTACAATTAGCAGAAAAACATTTTGGATGGACTACCTACGTACCTAAATTTGAATATACTACTGATAATGCTGCAATGATTGCCATTACTGGATATTTAAAATACTTAAACAACAATTACTCTGATGTTTCTGTAACAGCAAAAGCGCGTTTAAAAGTTACAGAAAACTCTTAGAAGCTTTTTATAAAAACAAACATAATTAACAAACCGAATTTCTACTCCTTGAAAACATTTAAAAACAGATTTTTATTCAATATTTATTATTTTCTATTATGGATTGGATATTTTGCGTTTGCAAGATTATTTTTTCTTCTTTTTTATATTGATAAAACAAGGGAATTAGACTTTTTAACTACGCTAAAAACATTTCTTTACGGTTTACGGTTAGACAGTTCTTTTACCGCCTATTTATGTTTTACTCCGTTTTTAATTATCATTTTAACTGTTTTTATCGACGCTAAAAAAATTGGAAGAATCATAAAGTGGTATTCAGCAATAATGATTGTAATTTTAAGTTTATTACTAATTATTGATGCAAGCCTATATCAATCTTGGGGAACGCGTTTAGACGCCTCTTTGTTAAAGTATTTAAATACTCCAGAAATTATGATTGCTTCTGTTTCTACTTTCCAAAAGGTAAGCGGAACTCTTTTTTGGCTGATTACTTCTTTCGTCTTTATAAAATGGTTCAACAGAATTATATCAAAAAAAATAACCAAAGTAGAAAAAGGTTTCTGGTTACAAGCTGTTCTTTTTTTCTTAATAACAGCAGCCTTAATTATACCTGTACGAGGCGGTTTACAAACCATACCTGTTAACCAAAGTAATGTTTATTTTTCTAATAAAATGTTTGCAAACCATTCATCTATAAATTATGCTTGGAACTTTTCTAACGCACTTACACACAAACCTAACGGTAAAAATCCTTATAAATTTTTTGATACTGAAATAGCAAAAAGCACCATTAACAAAAGAAGGTCTCAACTTTTAAAAGCAGATACCGATAGTATTTTAAATACTACAAAACCCAATGTAATCTTTATTATATGGGAAAGTTTAACTGCAAAAGTAGTAGGTTCTTTAGGAGGTGAACCTAACGTAACAGAAAACCTAAACAAACTCTCTAAAGAAGGAATTTTATTTACCAACTTTTATGCTAACGGAGACAGAACAGACAAAGGGATTCCTGCTATTTTAAGTGGATACTACCCACAACCATCGCAGAGCGTTATGAAAATGCCAAATAAAACTAGAAACCTACCAATGTTACCTAAAAAAATGATGGATTTAGGCTACAATACTTCTTTTTATTATGGCGGTGATTTAAACTTTGGAAACATGAATACCTATTTACGAAATTCAGGCATTACTGAATTTGTAGATGGAAACGATTTTGATGTAAAAGATTGGAATTCTAAATGGGGAGCGCACGATCACGTATTTATGAAACGTTTAGCAGACGACTTGTCTAAAAAACAAAACGAACCATTTTTTAAAATCGCTTTAACACTTACAAGTCACGAGCCTTACGAGTTTCCTGATACTTATGAATTTGGTAAAGACACCGAAGAAAATAAATTTAGAAGTGCACATGCTTACACAGATAAAACAATTGGAAAATTTATTCAATTTGCAAAACAGCAACCTTGGTACAACAACACCCTAATCGTTATTATTGCAGATCATGGCCACCGTACTCCTGAACACAAAGGTGCTTTTAATGCTCCAATAAAGTTTCAAATACCTATGTTATGGTTAGGTGGTGCTTTAAATAAAAAAGGAATTGAAATAGATAATATTGCCAGTCAAATAGACTTATCTTACACCTTACTAGATTTATTAAAAGGCGATAATTCTGAATTTAAATTTAGTAAAAACATCTTTAATACTTCCGATAAACAATACGCACATTATATCTTTAACAAAGGATTTGGTACACTTAGTAAAAACGGACTGTATCTATTTGATCATGTTAGTAAAAAACCAATTTTAGAAGAAGGTACAGAAGCTCTAGAATTAGACTCTTTAGGAAAATCAATTTCTCAAGATGCTTTTCAAGATTTTCTAGATAGAGATTAAGTGTAATAAATATTAACTTACACTAAGATCTTAAAGAGTTCTATTGTTTGGTAAATGTTGATTGATAAGAACATTTCTAATTTTATCAATAAAATCAACAATCGTATAAGGTTTAGAAATAACTCCAGAAAAACCTAGGTTAGAATATCTTTCTATATCTTCTGTAGTGGTATTGGCGGTTAATGCTAAAAAAGGAGTTTTATCATTGACCTTAGCAATAATAGCTTTCTTTCGCATCAATTCTTCACCTGTCATATTAGGCATGTTAATATCTAATAAAACAACATCAAAAACTTCTTTTTCAATCTTAGAAAGTGCCTCTAAACCATCACTTACAATGGTTAAATTTACTTTTTCTTTTTTTAAAATATGCGCAACTATTGTTTGATTCATGATATCATCATCAGCAACTAAAATATTTATACCTTTTAAAGGTATATTTTTATTTTTAGCGACTATTGGTGTTACCGGACTCTTTTTAAATTTTATTCTTTTTTCAAAAGGAATTTCCACAAAAAAAGAAGTCCCTTTATTCAATTCACTTTTTACAGAAATACTACCGTTCATGGCTTTTACCAAACGTTTTACAATAGCTAACCCCAAACCTGCACCACCATGTACATATTGGTCATTTAATTCATTTTGCTGATACTCTTCAAAGACTTTTAAACACTGAGAAGCATTCATTCCTCTACCAGAATCTGTAACTTCAAAAATTAAAACAACCTTACTTTCTGTTTCAACAGTTATTTTTGCACTTGTTACAACTTTTCCTTTATTAGTAAACTTAATTGCATTACCAATTAAATTTGATAGTATTTGTTGAATTCTTACTACATCACCTAAAACAATTTCTGGTAATTTTTCTGAAGTTGAAAAAACAAGATCCACATTTTTATTTGTATGGATATGCTGAAAATCGTTTTTGCAATTCTTAATAATTTCTAGAATAGAAATTTCTTCATGAACTAAAACTAATTTACCAGCTTCAATACGCGACAAATCTAAAATATCATCTACAATAACTTTTAAATTCTTCCCTGCAGATGATAAGTTTTTAATGTATACAGCTACTTTTTTATTCAATTTTTCTGATGAAATCATTTCTGAATATCCAAGAATCGAATTCAATGGGTTTCTAATTTCATGACTCATCATTGCTAAAAAACGAGACTTTTCTTCATTCGCTTTGTCTGCAATTTTTCGTAATTTATCTAATTCAATGTTTTTTTCTGCAAGTTCTCTTTTTATGAAAAAAATATCATTTCTATTTTGATTTAGCTCACTTACATATTTGTAAACACTGCTTCTATTATGTATTAAAACACTAATGGAAACATCGTTTTTAAAAAGTTCTAAATCTATGTTGTATTCATCTTCTTCAGAAAAAATAATCATCCCTTCTAAAAGAAAAGGCTCATTTAAAGGTAAAGCATCTAAAGTACCTTCTAAAAAAGGACAAGAATCGTAGATAGATTCTTTAGGTATAAATGAAGATTTGGCAAATTTACCAGCAATAATGTTTGTAATAACTCCCGAATAATCAGTAGTCAATTGTATAAAAACATCATCTATTTTTGCAGGTATCAATACTATTATTTTAAGGCTAGCGTGGTTAATTTCATAAAAGCATCTTCTACATTTTCATCTTCTTTGGCACTGGTAATTAAATCTATATTCACAGAAACTTTTTGTATTACATTTTCTAATTCTTCTGCAGAAAGCAAATCTTTTTTATTACCAACCACAGTTATATTTTGCAAACCAGACAGTTCTTTAACTATATTTAGATTCTCGGCTATGGTTAAATACGTTTCTTCTCTACTTACATCAAACACAAACATTGCCGCACTAGAACCTAAAAAATAAGCTTTCGGTATTTTTTCATTTCCGCTTGTACCAGCAACATCCCAAATCATCAATTTAATAGTTTCATTTTTATATTCCACTACTTTTTTACTCACTCTAACACCAATAGTACTAATGTAATCTTCAGAAAATTCATTTAAAACAAATCGTCTAATTAATGATGTTTTACCAACACCAAAATTACCAACGAGCAGTACTTTCTTTGCAATCATAAATTATGAATAATTATTTAGGCTTCGATTATTTCCTTAAAAATCAACTTATTTAAACGCTCTTCATCCGATAAATAAGTTCGATCTCTTAAAATAATTTCGGCTAAGTTATTTATGCTGTCAGACAATTCTTCTGTATGCTCTTCTGTGATAACACCAGAAGTTGCAATTGCAATATAAATAGTTTTAAAGTTTTTTATAGAAAGCTGAAAAGTTTCGAACTTTATATTTTCTAAATCTTGTCCTTCTTTAGAAAAAGCATCTTCAGCAAAAGATTTAATAGCAGTTAACATGCCAGAAATCATATCTTTATCAACAACACTTCCTCTAGAATAGTTTCCAGAAAGTAAACCAGATTCTTTTTCTATTATAAAAACTTCTTCTATAACAAATTCAAAAACTCCTTCTAAAACAATGCCAGCATCATTTCTTTTCCCTTTAAAAAATCTTTTAAGAATTTGTTGAATGGAGAATTTTTCTTTTATAGTTTTATTAATACTATCAGACAACTTAGTAATTTCTGCAACAATAAATTTCTTAACCATTTTACCCATAATTGGGTACAAGGCTTCTACAACTTCATCTTGAGAGTCTCTAATTTGAACTTTTATAGTTTCTGTAATGGTATCTCCAAAATCTCTTGAAAAATTATTACGTAAGTCCGTAATTTTCTCATCTACAAGAGGTGCTACTCTTTTAGACAGTTTTTCTCGAAGAATAATTTCTTCACTAAGAGAATCAAACTTTTCTCTATCATCAGCTAATAAAAGGTCTCTGAGCAACTCAAAACGATTGTCTTTATTGTTATCTGCAGGCATTTTTTTCATCTATTCTTGCAACATCAATGCAATTTTCTCTAAAGCTTTACCTAGTTTTTTTCTGTCTGCTTTTTCATCATCTAAATCGGCTAATCTTTTATCTAAATCGTCATTTAAGTCTTGAAACTTGTGCTCCATTAAACTTTCTAAATCTGCTAATTTATTTTCAAGATTTGTAACTGACTCAGATAGATTTTTATTTGTTTGATCTTTAAGTGTTTTAATTTGGTCGTAAACATCTGCAAACTCAGTACTGTATTGCTGCATGTTTTCTCCAAAAATCAAGTCTCTTACTGCTGCAATTCTATCATCTATTTTATGATTTTCAACAACAGGCTGTTTATTTTCTGAATTTTTTTCCATTTATACTAAAAGTTGATTACTGTAACTAATTGTTTTATTCTTAATTAAGTGTTAAAAATTAGGCACTCCTAACAAATATACATTAAAAAAGAGGTAATATAATCTTAAACCGTTATTTTTAAACCATCATAGGCCAAAAACACATTTTTAGGCAATATTTTAGAAACCTCATCATGAAATCCAAGTTTATGACTAATATGTGTGAGATAGGCTTTTTTAGGTTTTATTTCTGCAATAAAATTTAATGCTTCTTGTAAGTTAAAATGCGTAGGATGCGCTTCTATTCTTAATGCATTTATAACTAAAACATCTAAATCTTTAAGCTTCAATTTTTCTTCATCAGAAACAGTTTTAACATCTGTTAAATAAGCAAAGTCTCCAAACCTATAGGCTATAATGGGTAATTTTCCATGAAGAACCTCTATAGGTGTAACCTTTAACCCTGCTACATTAAAACTAGTTTTATGCACTAATTTTGGTAATACACTAGGCGCACCAGGGTACCTGTTTTCTACACTAAAAATATAATCAAACCTTTTTTCTAAACTAAGTAAAGTTCTTTCTAATAAATAAATGGGCATCTCCCCTATTTGATAACAAAACGCTCTTAAATCATCTAAACCACCTATATGATCTGCATGTTCGTGTGTAAAAAATACTCCATTTAAAGACTGAACATTCTCTCTTAACATTTGCTGCCTAAAGTCTAACCCACAATCTACGGTGTAAGAAACATCGTCCCAAGAGATTAAAATAGAAGACCTCAAACGTTTGTCTTTTAAGTTTTTAGACAAGCACACAGGGTCGTTACTTGCAATCATAGGAATTCCTTGTGAAGTACCTGTTCCTAAAAAAGTAATATTCAGTTGTTTCTTAGTAAAGTTCATTCCAACAAAAATAACATAAAAATTGACTCATAGCAGTCTATTTTAGTACATTTGTTTCAATCTTAAAATAGCATTATATGGCAATTTCTTTAAAAGGAGATCAAGAAATTAGTAGTGTTCCTACTATTAAAAGCAAAGCGCTACGAATTAATTTAAATAGAGATATTTACGGAACTTTTGCAGAAATTGGTGCAGGTCAAGAAACTGCTCGTAACTTTTTTAGATCTGGAGCTGCTTCTGGTACAATAGCAAAAGCAATGAGTGCTTATGATAAAGATTTCTCTGATGCTATTTATGGCATGGAACAAGACAATCGTTATGTAACGCAGCCACGTTTAAAAAAAATGTTAGGTCACGAAATCGATTTAATGGAAGATCGATTAAGCAGACAAAAACATCCAGATAAATTATTTTTTAGTTACGCAAATACCGTAACTACTATAGATTTTGCAAAGCAATTTAAAGGTCATGGTTGGGTAGGTATCCGTTTTCAATTAGACCCTTTAGAAGGCTATAATGAAATTGTTTTACACTTACGTTTTAAAGAAACCGATGCCCGTTTACAGCAAGAAACCTTAGGTATTTTAGGTGTAAATTTAATTTATGGTGCCTTCTATTTAAATGATAATCCTAAAGATTTAGTAAAATCTTTTTATGATAATTTAAGTAATGACCAGTTAGAAATTGATATGATTAATTTTGCTGGTCCACGTTTTATGTATGTAGACAATCGTTTAATGAGTTTACAATTACTTAAAAACGGAATGACAAATGCCGTTATGTTTGGCCCAGACGGAAATAACTTATTACCAGCACAAGTTTTATATAAGAAAAACATTTTAGCTTTACGTGGAAGTTTTAGACCTGTTACTAAGGTAAATATGGACATGTATGAAAAGTCTAAAAAAATGTTTTTGGCCGAAAAGAAAGTTGAAGAAAGTAAAACTCAAGTTATCTTTGAGATTACCTTAAGCAACCTTACTTCAGAGGGTAAAATTAACGAAAGAGATTTCTTAGACAGAGCAGAACTACTTTGCTCTCTAGGGCAAAATGTAATGATTACTAGCTTTCAACAGTACTTTAAATTGGTAGAATATTTTAGTGAATTCACCAAAGAAAGAATGGGGTTAACCATGGGAGGTCAAAACCTTATTGAACTTTTTGAAGAAAAATATTACCGTAATTTAAGTGGAGGAATTCTAGAAGCTTTTGGTAAATTATTTTACAGAGACTTAAAGGTATACACATACCCTTATCATGACACTGAATCTGACGAATATATTACTATAGAAAACTTACAGGTTCACCCTAGAATGAAAGAACTATACAAGTTCTTTAAAAACAACGGAAAGCTTGTTAATATTGATGATTTTGACAAAGATATCCTAGATATTTTTTCTCGTACTATCTTAAAAATGATTTTAAACGGAGAAAAAGGTTGGGAAGACATGTTACCAGAAGGAATTTCTGATACAATAAAACAAAAGAGACTTTTTGGCTACTCTAGAACAAGAGTAAGAAAATAAAAATTAAACCTTTTAATATTCTTTTAGTCTAAACTTTATAAACGATTATAGTTGATAGATGAAACTCTTTTAATAGAACAACTAAAAAGTGTTCAGACTAAAGACAAAGCGTTTAGAGAACTGATAACTCTCTATAAAGAACGCTTGTATTGGCATATACGTAAAATTGTGATTTCTCATGATGATGCAGATGATGTTTTACAAAACACCTTTATTAAGGTTTTTAAAAATATAGACAAATTTAACCAAGAGAGTAAACTATTTTCTTGGATGTACAGAATTGCAACGAATGAATCTATCACTTTTATCAACAAAAGAGCCAAAAAAAGAAGTTTAGATATTTCTGACTACCAACAAGAATTAGCAACCACTCTAGCGAGTGATGATTTTTTTACTGGTGATGAAATTCAAGTTATTTTACAAAAAGCAATTGCAACGTTACCGCAAAAGCAACAACTTGTTTTTAACATGAAATATTTTGATGAAATAAAATATGATGAAATGTCTGAAATTTTAGAAACATCTGTAGGAGCCTTAAAAGCCTCTTATTTTCAAGCAGTTAAGAAAATTGAACTTTATATAAAAAAAGAAACAAATTAAACCTTTTTACAAATCAAAGGTCTAAAGAGTATCATGGAAAACAAGATTAAAAATAGCGAAGAGTATTTAAACTCAATATTAGGAAAGGAAACTAGTTTTTCTCTTCCTAAAAACTATTTTGATACAATTGAAAATGCTATTGAAACAAAATTAGCAGAAGAAAATATTATAAACGAAAATGGTTTTACAGCACCAGATAATTACTTTAATGATTTAGAAAATGAAATTTTAGCTAAAGTTTCATCACCAAAAAAAGAAACAAAAGTTATTTCTTTTAAAGAAAGAGTTTTAAAAATGATTCCTATTGCTGCTGCTGCTTCAATTATTTTATTTATTGGATTAAATTCTTTTGTTTTTAACAAAACAGAAGAACTTACCATAGACTCTCTTTCTGATGATGATATAGAGTTCTGGTTAAATTCTACCACATTACATACCAATGATATTGCAATTGTATTAGAAAATGATGTTTTAGAAGAAAGTGACTTTTATTTTTCATCTTTAGAGGATGAAAATATTGAAGACTACATGAACTCTATAGACAACACTTCATTTTTAAATGAAATAAACTAAAATTAAGAATATGAAAAAAATTATCACTATTATTTGCATTACCCTTTTTTGTACTCTTACCTTGTCTGCTCAAGATAAACAAGGAAGTAAAGAAAAGATTAAGGCTTTAAAAATCTCTTATTTAACAGAACAATTAAATTTATCTCCTAGCGAAGCTGAAAAATTTTGGCCTATTTACAACACCTATAGTAAAGAACAGTATAGCTTAAGAAACATACTAAGGTCGGAAATTAAAAGAGCTATGATAGAAGGAGATATTAACTCGGTTTCTGAAAAAGAAGCAGAAAAATTAATCGCTTTAAAACTAGACACAGATCAAAAAATTTATGAATCTCAAAATGATTTTATAAATAACGTAAAAAAAGTAATTTCTTATAAAAAGATTGTTAAACTACAATTAGCAGAAATGGAGTTTGGCAGAAAACTAATGAGTAAATACAAGCATAGGAAATCAGATTCTAAAAATTAAACAAAAAAAAGGAAGCTAAATGCTTCCTTTTTTTTTGTTACTTAATTAATGCCATACAAGAATATAATTCTGGTTTATTAGAAGTAAACTGCTTTAACCAAATTGTTAGCTCATCTATTTCATAAGGTAACAATCGACTTAAGGCCTTTTCTAGTTCTTTACAAAACAAATCTGAATTAAAACTCACCTTTTTTAGTACCGTTTTAGTGTACTCAAACATTGCTCTAGCCATTTTTAATAATTAAATTATACAATAATAGAACGCCTACTAAATCGTTATAGTATGCTTGTACCAAAAATAACAAAAAAAACCATCATTGTATAAATGATGGTCTTAAATTATGCTTAAAAATTTGTTAAGATTATAAAGTATTAATCTTCTCTACCAAACCTTTAGCTTTTTCTTCTAACTCTAAATTAATTGCTTTAAAGTGAGCTTTCTTGTTCTCTACTTTACTGTTGTTAACTTTAGAAACTAAAGTATCAAAAGTTTCGATCGCTTCATCAATAATTGCTTCTCCTTTTTCTGGTGCATTTTTTAAGATTGAAACATCTAATGCATATTCGATAACATCACCTAAAACGTAATTGATATCTTTTTTTAAGTTTTTTATACTTGCCATAACTTATTTAAAATTTAATTTTGCAAAGTTAGGTGTTTTTATCTAATTGTTTCTGATATTCTTCAAAAAATAAACCAATATGATATCCATCTACTAAAGCATGGTTTGCAGAAATAGCTACAGGCATCATTATTTTATCACTTTCTGCATAAATTTTACCAAATGACAACTTAGGTATACTTTCATTTTTAACTCCAGAAACGGGTTCTTTTTGACTTGTAAAGGTAAACCAAGGTAAAGCGGAGCAATATATACAACTATCTGAATTTATTGGTGGAAATAAATCTGTAGAATTTAAAATTCGTTCTTTTTCTTTTAAATAATTCTTATTAAACTCATTAAAGTCTTCAGAAAAGGAAATAAAAGAAAAACCAAAAGTATGATCTTTTCTAGCAATTGTTGCCGAAGCATGTATGGCATCACAGATTAAAACTTTATCTTCTTTAATTCTATATTTAAAATTTTCTATTTTATTTATCGCTATTAAGCAAGCATGTAAATACATTGCAAAAAAAGATATATTTTCTGCTTTAGATTTTTTATAAATAGTAGTAACATCTACATTAACAGTAACGCCAAAAAACGGATCTTGTAAACTTAAAAAATGCTGATAATGTTGCTTTCTATTCCAGGTATCTACATCTAAATATTTCATAAAAAACCAACAATGTCTTTAATTTTAGGAACTGTTTTATAATCTGAATCAGACTTCTCTTCATCACTAACCTCTTCATGTACCCAAGTGGTATGAAACGGAACGTGAATTGCAGATGCTCCTAAGTTTATTAATGGTAGCACATCTGATTTTAATGAATTACCAATCATTAAAAACTCTGATGGTGCAATATCTAAATGTTTTATTAATTTCTTGTAATCTTTAACTTTCTTATCGCTCATCACTTCTATGTGATGAAAATATTTTAACAGGTTAGATTTTTCTAGTTTTCTTTCTTGATCTAATAAATCTCCTTTGGTAGCAACAATTAACTTGTACTTTCCTTGTAACGATTGCAACACCTCTTCTACTCCATCTAGCAATTCTATAGGTTTTTCTATCATTTCTTTACCTATTTCTAGAATTGCAGCAATTGTCTTTTGATTTACTTGATAATTAGACAGCTCTAAGGCACATTCTACCATAGACAAAACAAAACCTTTAACGCCATAACCATACAATTTTAAGTTTTTAATTTCTTTTTTAAAAAGCTCTTGGTCTATTTTATTTTCGGTTTCGTACTTTGCTAGTAGTTTTGCAAACTGATGTTCTGCATCTCTAAAATAAGTTTCGTTTACCCATAAAGTATCATCAGCATCAAAAGCAATTACCTTTATGTTTTTACTTATTTTAGTCATAATTTATGCCTTTAAAAATTGAATTGCTTTTTCTAAATCTTCTGGAGTATCTATACCAACAGCTTCTACATCTGTTTCTACCATTTTAATTTTTTTACCAATTTCTTGGTATCTAATGGCTTCTATTTTCTCTGCTGCTTCTAAAGGTGTCATTGGTGTATTGTAGAAATCTATTAAAGCTTGTTTTCTAAACGCATACACACCTTTGTGTTTGTAATACTTAACAGTAATATCTTTATCTCTATGAAAAGGAATTACACTTCTAGAAAAGTAAATTGCTAAATTATCTACATCTGTAATTACCTTAACATTATTAGGGTTTTCTATATCTTCTTTATTAGTGATTTGTACTTTTAAAGAAGCTAAATCTATTTCTTTTTTATCGTCTTTTTTAAAAACATCAATTAATTTAGAAAGTGAAACTGCATCTATAAAAGGTTCATCTCCTTGTACATTAATTACAATATCTGCTTCTATATGTTCTACAGCTTCAGCAATTCTATCAGAACCACATTCGTGTTCTTTTGTACTCATAATTGCTTTTCCGCCTGCTTTTTCTATCGTTTTAAAAATAACATCAGAATCTGTAACAATATAAACATCATCAAATAAATTGGTGTGCAAAGCTGCTTCATACGTTCTTAAAATTACAGGTTTCCCTCCTAAATCTTTCATTAACTTTCCTGGAAAACGAGATGCACTATAACGTGCAGGAATCATGGCAATTATTTTCATAAAATATATTTAATAGGTACTTGTAAAAATGATTACTCTCCAGAATAACGCACAAAATTTCTTCGTGTTTCGTATAAAGTCACTTCTATTTCTAAATGTGCTGGTATGTGAGGTCTTAATTTATTGTAAATAATTATTGAGATGTTTTCTGCAGTTGGATTTAAGTTTTTAAATTCTGCAACTTCAATATTTAGGTTTTTATGATCAAAAGGATCTTCTATTTCTTCTTTAATCAATTCTCTTAATAGGCCTAAATCATACACAAAACCGGTAACAGGATCTACTTCACCAAACAAAGCCACAATCATTTCGTAATTATGACCATGATAATTTGGGTTGCTACATTTACCAAATACTGCTGCATTTTTCTCGTCAGACCAATCTGAATTAAATAGTCTGTGTGCCGCATTAAAATGAGCTCTTCTATAAACTTTTACTTTAGGCATTTGTTAATTTTTCAAAAGATTTGTCAAATATAATTTTAAACCACTCTGTATATTCTGTAGGATTGTTTTCTATGTCTTTTTTAACATCTAGTAAAGTCATCCATTTATAAGCTTCTACTTCTTCCTTATTTATTTTTGGAGCATCATTATAATACCCAACCATAACATGATCGAACTCATGCTCTGTTAAGCCATTATCAAAAGGTGCTTTGTACATAAACGAAAAAACTTCCTTTATCTCCGTAACAAACCCCATTTCTTCCATTAATCTTCTTTTACCTGCTTCTAAGTTTGTTTCTCCATCTCTTTGATGAGAACAACAGGTATTTGTCCATAATAAAGGTGAATGATATTTATGCGCAGCTCTTTGTTGCAACATTAATTCTCCTTTGTCATTAAAAACGAATACCGAGAAAGCTCTATGCAATAAAGCTTTTTCGTGTGCTTCCATTTTTGCCATCAACCCAATTGGGTTGTCTTTTTCATCAACTAAAACTACTTGTTCTTCCATATTAGCAAAAATAAGAAAATCAATGAGTATTAAATCATAAAATAATTACAAAAGCCATCAGAGTTTTCTATTCTTTTATTATGATAACATATATTTGTAATTATTAACATCCAATTTCTTTCATGAAACTTTTCTTAAAAGCCTTTTTTATAATCGCCATAATTGCATTTTATCAATGTAAAGATGAAAACAAATCTGTTCAAAAAAAATCGATCCATAAAAATAAGGCAGAAGAAAAAGTTGTGAAAGCTTGGGATAGCTTAAATAGCCACAATACAGAAGCTTTTTTAACTGAATTTGGCAAACAAAACCCAGAAACCATTGTAGAGATTACTACCGATTTTGGTAAAATAAAATTGCGTTTATTTGAAGATGTGCCAATACATAGAGCTAATTTTATCTTCTTAACTAAAATAAAATATTTTAACACCACTGTTTTTTATAGAATTGCTAAAAACTTTGTACTTCAAGGTGGTAATTCTGATGAAATGTACACGCAGAGAGAACGAAGAAAATATGGGAATTATTTATTAAAACCAGAATTTAGAAATAACAGAAAACATACATACGGTGCATTGGCTTCAGCCAGACAATGGGATAACAATCCTAATAAATTATCAAGTCCTTTTGAATTTTATATTGTTCAGAAAAAAAATGGCGCACATCATTTAGATAATGAGCATACTGTTTTTGGTGAAGTTATTTCTGGTTTTGATACCATGACAAAAATGTCTAAAGTTAAGGTTGGTGAAGATGAATGGCCTATTGATGATGTAAAAATGCACATCGAAATTATAGAATAATTCAACCCTTTTCACACTAAAAAAAGCAAACTCACAACTTACATAAGCAACATCCTTTTTAAAACAAAAATTTATCAACTATTTGTATTAAAATATGAACCCGTTAAAATGGTTAAAAACAGTATCAAATCCTTCCGTTTTTAGTCCTTTAAATTCACTATAAAATATCGTATATAAAACCTATCTTTGCACCTCAAATTTTGTAGATGACATTTTTAGAAGAAATAGCACGTAGAAGAACCTTTGGAATTATATCGCACCCGGATGCTGGTAAAACAACTTTAACAGAAAAATTGTTACTATTTGGTGGTGCAATACAAGAAGCAGGTGCTGTAAAAAATAATAAGATAAAAAAGGGAGCAACTTCCGATTTTATGGAGATTGAGCGTCAGCGTGGTATTTCTGTTGCTACCTCTGTCTTAGCTTTCATTTATCAAGATAAAAAAATAAACATTTTAGATACTCCTGGTCACAAAGATTTTGCAGAAGATACTTTTAGAACTTTAACTGCTGTAGATAGTGTTATTGTAGTAATTGATGTTGCAAAAGGTGTGGAGCCTCAAACTGAGAAATTGGTTGAAGTTTGTAGAATGAGAAAAATTCCGATGTTGGTTTTTATCAACAAGTTGGATAGAGAAGGAAAAGATGCCTTTGATTTGCTAGACGAAGTTGAGCAAAAATTAGGTTTAACTGTTACCCCAATGAGTTTCCCTATAGGAATGGGATATGATTTTAAAGGAATCTATAATATTTGGGAAAAGAAATTAAATCTTTTTTCTGGTGATAATAAAACTTCTATTTCTGAAGGTGTTGAGTTTGATGATTTATCAAACCCAGAACTAGATACTATCGTTGGTAAAAAAGCTGCCGATACTTTACGTGAGGAAATAGAATTGATAAGCGAGGTTTACCCCGATTTTGAAAGAGAAGAATACCTGAGCGGTTCGCTCCAACCTGTATTTTTTGGTTCTGCTTTAAATAATTTTGGTGTAAAAGAATTATTAGACGCATTTATTAACATTGCTCCTGCTCCACAACCTAAAAAAGCAGAAGAGCGTTTAGTAGATTCTAAAGAGAAAAAAATGACTGGTTTTGTATTTAAAATCCATGCAAACATGGATCCTAAGCACAGAGATCGTTTGGCGTTTATTAAAATTGTATCGGGTACTTTTAAAAGAAACTCCCCTTATCTACATGTTAGAAATGGTAAAAAAGTAAAATTTTCTAGTCCGAATGCATTTTTTGCAGAGAAAAAAGAAATAGTAGATGAATCTTTTCCTGGAGATATTGTAGGAATTCATGACACCGGAAACTTTAAGATTGGAGATACTTTAACAGAAGGAGAAGAGTTGAATTTTAAGGGAATTCCTAGTTTTTCTCCAGAACATTTCCGTTACGTAAATAACGCAGACCCAATGAAATCTAAACAATTATATAAAGGTTTAGATCAATTAATGGATGAAGGTGTAGCGCAGCTATTTACGTTAGACATGAACGGTCGTAAAGTTATTGGAACTGTTGGTGCATTACAATACGAGGTAATTCAATATAGACTAGAGCATGAATATGGTGCAAAATGTTCTTACGAAAACTTAAGTGTTCACAAAGCATGTTGGGTAGAGCCAGAAGATATCAAAAACGATGAATTTAAAGAATTTAAACGTGTTAAACAGCGTTATTTAGCAAAAGACAAACAAGGTCAGTTGGTATTTTTAGCAGATTCTGAGTTTACAATACAAATGACACAAAGTAAATACCCAACGGTTAAATTGCATTTTACAAGTGAATTTAAAAAATAATTATGATGAAGAAATTACTTTTTTTACTGCTAACAATTCTCAGTTTTAACGGAGTTTCACAGACTTATAATTTATCAGATTTTAAACCAAAAGAATTACACAATTCAATTCGTTTAAATTATATTTTAATAGACCAACCAAATAATACATACAATTATGGAGATGGTAGTACCTACACACTTCAACCAAGAATGGGTTTATTTGGATTAAATTATAATTTTCCTTTAAATGATTGGTTATATACAGGTGCGGGTTTTCACGGAGCAGTTTATGGAGATCAAGGTGGTTTGTTTACTTTAGGAGTAAATTTAGGGGTAAATACCCAACTTTATAAAAACTTGTATTTCGATGCCAACGTGCACATAGGAGGCGGTGGTGGTTTTAGAAGCTTAGTTGATGGTGGTGGAATTATCTACCCAAATGTAGGTTTACAATATAAAAATAACGGATATGCATTTGGTTTGCAATATGGGTATGTAAACTTTTTTACCGGAATTCAAAAAGGAGATAATATTTCCTTTTTTGTAGAAATACCAACCTCGTTAAGAACTACATCTTACAAACATGCTCAAAAATCTTTTACAGTTAACAATGAAACCAAAGATGAAGTTTGGAGGAAGCCTGCTGTAAAAAGTGTACAACAAATTACTTTTGATTATCTTTTTCCAATAGGATCTTCAAGAAACGATGGTTTTGGAAACTTTAATAATACCACTCCAATTACCCAAACATTAAGTCTTTTAGGTTTTGAGTACCAACGTTATTTAAATAAAAACACCTTTGTTTACGCACATGTAGATGCCATGTATGGTGGTTTAAGAGCTGGTTTTATGGATGTTTTTTTCGGTATTGGTAAAAACTTTATAGAAACAGAATATGTAAACTTTTTTGCAAAAGCAGGAATTGGTGCTGCAGGAGGTAGAATTTTTCCTGAAGGTGGTTTAACCATGTACCCAAGTGTGGGTGCAGATGTAAAAATTACCAAAAATTTTGGATTAGGTCTTCATGGTGGTTATCATAAATCTGTTAGTGGTACTTTTGAAGCATATACAGCCGGTTTTAGTTTAAAATATCATGGTTTAAGTGGCGGAATAAAAGATCCTTACGCAGCAGAAAAAATTAAATATATAAATACCCAAGGAATACAAATTGGTGTGCAAAATCAAACTTATTTTGATGTTGCCATTCTTGATAGACAATACAAAGAACATGATTTAGAGTTAATAGCATTAAAAATTAATTACGACCTAAACCATCGTTTTTATATAGCCGGAGAAGCTTCTTTTGCTTATTTAGGTGGTGCAGGTGGTTATGCTCATGGAATTTTTGGATTGGGAATAAAATCAAATAAATTTTTAAATGACAATTTTTCATTATTTGTAGAAGCTGCAGCAGGTGTTGCAGGTGGCGGTGGTGTAGATTCTGGCGAAGGTGTTTTAGTAAGACCAACCGTAGGTATTAATTATCATTTAAACGACAACTTTTCGTTTACAGCTTCGGGCGGACAAATGTGGTCTCCTAATGGTAACGTAAACTCAACAAATTTAAATATTGGTTTTACTTATGGTTTATCAATTTTAAATGCTAAAAAATAATGTATCCTGAACTTGTTTCAGAATCATAACAATAAAATCTTGATGCATTTCAAGATTAGAATTAATGTCAGTTCGAGCGCAGTCGAGGACTAATAAATGAATAAAACCTCTCGACTGCGCTCGAGAAAACAAAAAAGTAAATTAAAGATTATGAATAACGGAATTTATGCAAAATTCACCACTCCAAAAGGTGAGATTTTAGTACAATTAGAACACGAAAAAGCTCCTGGAACTGTTGGTAATTTTGTTGCTTTAACAGAAGGAAATTTAGAAAACGCTGTAAAAGAGCAAGGAACTCCTTATTATGATGGATTAAAATTCCACAGAGTAATTCCAGAATTTATGGTACAAGGTGGTTGTCCTCTAGGAACAGGAACTGGTAACCCAGGTTATAAATTTGATGATGAATTTCACCCAGATTTAAAACATGATGCTCCAGGAAAATTAGCGATGGCTAATTCTGGTCCAGCAACAAACGGAAGTCAGTTTTATATTACCCACGTACCTACTCCATGGTTAGACGGTAAGCATACTGTTTTTGGTTCTGTAATAGAAGGACAAGATGTTGTTGATGCAATTGCTCAAGGAGATGAAATAACAACTGTAGAAATTATTAAAGTTGGTGCAGAAGCAGAAGCTTTTAATGCTGTTGAAGCTTTTAGAACTTTTGAAGGATCTAGAGAAAAGCGTGAAGCAGAAGAAAAAGCTAAACAAAAAGCATTGTTAGATACAGTTGCTGCTGGTTATGATGAAACTGCAAGTGGTTTACGTTACCAAATTTTACAAAAAGGAACAGGAAAGAAAGCTACAAAAGGAGCTGGAGTTTCTGTACACTATAAAGGTCAATTATTAGACGGTACTGTATTCGATTCTTCTTACAAGAGAAAAGAACCAATCGATTTTAATGTTGGTGTAGGTCAGGTTATTTCTGGTTGGGATGAAGGAATTCAATTATTACAAGTGGGTGACAAAGCTCGTTTTGTAATTCCATCTAATTTAGCGTATGGTTCTGCTGGTGCAGGAGGAGTAATTCCACCAGATGCAACACTTATTTTTGATGTAGAATTAATGGATGTAAAATAAGAATAACATTCTTTACAAGCTATATAATTACAAAAAGCTCTCTGATTTCAGGGAGCTTTTTGCATGTAAAAAGTATTTATCCTATGATATGCTTCTCTAATACCTATTGACTTTTAAAATGATTTCTGAAACTCTAAAACAAGTAATACTTACTAATAAAGAATCTTAAAAGAAATTTCTGAAACTCGTTTTTTCACAAGCTGCTGTCATATAAACTTTTGTTAATAAGTTGAAACAAATGTTTAAACATTTAAACAGCATACACTTGTTATTTATTGTAAATTTATACCACCAAATTCTTCCCATTTGCTATGAAAGAATTTTTCTAAAAAATTAAAGATATTACTATGTATATCCCTTTTTAAATAGTGGATATACGTAATTAAAGTTATCATACAAAGAAGTTGTGCGCAAGCTGAAAAAAATTGAGACTTAATGAAAAACATTACAATTGATATAAACGAAGCGACTATAAAAAATTACGTGAGTTCATTACGTCCGGAAAATCAAGAAATTCGTGCACAACTTGATTTCGGATATTCTTATGACGGAAAAGTAATTGTACTTTATGAAATTCGTCCTGTTTGGAATAATCCAAAAGAAATTCAACATATCGAATTTGCGAAAATCAGGTTTTATAAATCAAGACAAGAATGGAATTTATATTGGATGCGTGCAAGCGGAAAATGGGAACTTTATGAACCATTTCCAAAATCAACTCATTTAGATAACATTATCGATATTATCAAAGAAGATAAACACGGTTGTTTTTATGGATAATTCAAGACAAAATATAATTAAAGAAATTGCGCAGGAATTAGATTGCGGAAACGACTGCTATTACAATCCTAAAACGAACGAATTAATAACAATTCCGAATTTTGGGGAAATGTTTGATGAAGATGAATTTCGTGAATCTTTTGGAATGGAATTGAAAAAAGTAAAGAAAAACAAAGCGGATTTTATAAAAATCGAGGTTTTAGAGAGTTTTGAGTCTTTTAAGATTATGGAACGTTTTATTACCCAAATTGCGAACGAACAATTTCAAGCAGAATTGGAAATTATCTTGGAACGGAAAAAACCATTTCAGAATTTTAAGAATACAATTGACAATTCAGATTATAGACAAAACTGGTTTGACTTTAAACAAAACGAATTAGAAAAAATAGTAGAAACGCAATTAAACCGAGGAAAAGCCAGCGCACAACACCGTGTATAAGTTATGGCTGTGTCTGTGCCTACTTGGAAAATCCTGCGGATTTTCCACAGGCAGTTGATCGTTTGGAATTGTCCGTGACGGCACACGCCACAACTCATACACATAAACGTTGTAACACATTATGAAAAAAGAGCTTTTATTATTATTAATCCTTGCAATATCATTTAAAAATATTTATGCCCAATTGAAAGTTGAACAATTGCACGGAACTTGGGAATCATATGAAACTAAAAAGCAACAAAAAGAAAGAGAACAACTGACTCCAATAACTGAACCAATTAATTCAGGAAAAAAAAGTAAAGAAACCGAAAAAAAAGAAGCCGATATTATTTTACAATTTGGTAAAAAAGGAAATCTGGACATCATACAATTTGGTGATAAGTCAAGAGTAAAATTCAATTTGAAAGATAGTATATTAACAATGAGTTGGAGGAAATATAAGATACTAAAACTTACAATTTCGGAATTAATATTAACAGATCCTGAAAATCTTTTTAGTGAAAATGAATTTTATAGAAAAATAAATAAGAAAATTGAACCTGTAAAAGAAATAGAAATAATTGAGAAAAAGTATAAAAACGGTCAATTGAAACTTAAAGGAAAACTTCAAAATGGAATTGAAAGTGGGATTTGGACTGAATGGTACGAAAATGGTCAGAAAAAAAGTGAGAGAAATTTTATAAATGGAATTCCAATTGGAGTATGGAAAGAATGGAACAAAAAAGGAAAGTTAATTAAAGAAAAAAAATGGAATTAAAACGTGTTACAACACCGTATAAAAATAATGCGTAATTTAGTGCTTAATCAAAGTTTAGTGCACTTTTGTTACATCTGAATTTCCTTCGGAAATTCCTCGTTCACAAAACCGCAACTTTCAATACACAAAAACCTAAGCAAACCCCACTCACAAACTTCCATTCCTAAAACAAAAAAGCTCTCTGAAACCAGAGAGCTTTTTTATTACTATAAAATCTACAAATAGACTTTACTATTTTTTACTAATAATAGTCAACTCGTCTACAATATGTTTTGCGTTTGAGTATTTGTCTATCAACCAAAGTACATATCTAACATCAACATTAATAGTTCTTTGTAAGTTTGAGTCGAAAATAACATCACCAGCCATTGCTTCAATGTTTCCATCAAAAGCCAAACCAATTAATTCACCTTTTCCATTTACAACAGGAGAACCAGAATTACCACCTGTAATATCGTTATCCGTTAAAAAGTTTACAGGCAATTGACCACGCTCATTTGCGTAACGTCCGTAATCTTTCTTTTCGTAAATATCTAACATGCTTTGGTCTAAATCAAACTCAGGATCGTTTGGTTTGTACTTTTTAATCATCCCCTGAAAAGTAGTATAATTATTTTCATTCGCATCGTTTCTCTTATCCGCAGGCAAAGCTCTTACTTTACCGTAAGACAATCTTAATGTAGAGTTTGCATCAGGATACTGAATATCACTCAATCCTGACTCACGCAATCCTTTTACTAACAATCTAAATGATGCTTTAAAATCATTTTCTGGTTGCACTAAACTCTCTGGACTCTCTCTATATTTATCTAATAACTGATTAGATAATTGTAATAAAGGATCACTATTTAAGATCGCTTCATCTGGGTATTGTAAATAAGCTTCTACTCCCTCTTTAGAAGTAAACATACTCAACTTAAAAATAGCTTTTACATACGCAGAAAAATCATTATCGTTTTTCCCACCTACTTCTGCTACCAATTCTGGCAATGAATAATTAGATTTAGATGCTAACAAACCTAATTGTTTTGCAAAAACCTCTTCCTCTAAAGGCAAGTAGAAATCTTTATAAGAACTCTCTATAAGCGCTTGTAATCTTGGTAACATATTTGCACGCTCTGCTTCATTTGCAGCTGTATATTGCTTTAAAGCGCCACCAATTCTGTATGATAAAACAGCAAATTTACTAGAACGCAACATCCCCAATAAGTAGTTGGTTTGTTTTGTTTTTTCATTGGTTAAACTATAATAATTATTGATGTTCTCAATAACTTTTCCGTAGACTTCTTTATTGTCTTTTTTCTTAGCCCATTTGGCAAACTTCGCCTCTACTTTACTCTTCTTTTCTACAGTTTTATGTTCTGTTAAAGCAGTAATCATTCCACCTCTATTTTTCCAATAATTGGCAATACCGGCGTAAGCAGATGCATACATTAGATTCACAGACTCGTCTGCATCCATGTATTTTCTCATAACATCCATACTTAACTTAGAACCTTCTACCCAAGCAGGATATGCGTATTTTACGTTTTGCTCTACTCCTTGTGCAGGCATCCAACGGTTAGTTCTACCAGGATATCCTAAAATCATTGCAAAATCATTTTCTTTTACTCCATCAATATTAACAGGTAAATGATATTTTGCTTTTAAAGGCACATTAGCTGTTGAATATTCTGCTGGTGCTCCATTTTCATCAGCATAAACTCTAAATAAAGAAAAATCACCAGTATGTCTTGGCCATTCCCAGTTATCTGTATCTCCACCATATTTACCAACATTTTCTGGAGGCGTACCTACTAAACGAACATCTTTATAATCCTCATAAACAAAGTAGTAAAATTCATTTCCTTCATAAAAAGAACGAACAGAAACCGTGTATTTTCCACCTTCGTTATTTTCTTTTTCAATCTTAGCAATTTCTCTATTGATGATTGCCTCACGTTCTTTTTCACTCATTTTATCATTTACTAATGATAAAATACGTTTAGAAACATCATCCATTCTTACAAAAAAGCGAACATATAAGCTTTCTGGCTTCAATTCCTCTTCTTTAGAACCTGCCCAAAAACCATTTTTTAAGTGATTTTGTTCTGCTGTAGATAATTCTGCAATCGCATTGTATCCACAATGATGGTTTGTTAACACCAATCCACTTTCTGAAACGATACTTGCTGTACAACCTCCATTAAATTGCACTATTGCATCTTTTAAACTTTGATTGTTAACACTGTAAATTTCTTCGGGAGTTAATTGTAACCCCATTTTTTGCATATCACGATGATTTAATCGTTCTATATGCATTAAAAACCACATCCCTTCATTTGCCATTGCAGACGGAAGTGACATTATAAATACAATAAATGTAATCAGTATTTTTTTCATTTTATCTTGTTTTAATTATGGGCATAAAAATACTAAAAATTAGGCTCTTTTTAAAGGCGAGAACATGTTAAAATATGTTATTTTTATTTCTATTCACGGCATAAACAACATGATTTCCAACAACTTATTTCGTGAAATTATTTTTGATCTTTATTATAGAAAAAAAGTTCATTTTTTTAACATTAGAACAGCTAAAAAAGAATAATTAAAGAGATTTAAAATAACTTTTAGTGGCATAAAAAAACGCTTAAAAAACAGAAATTAACTTTCCTTTTTTAAGCGTTATTTATAAATATTCTATTGATAAGGTTGAATGATCGTTTTAAGTGTTTTATTATAAATAAAAACGAAGAACAAGTTAAAGAACCTTAATCGAATTCCTTCATTTCATCATCATAAAAAGCACCAGCTTTATCCATTAAATCTGCTAATTCTGTTGCAATATCCTCTTCACTCTCTCCTGTTAAATCTTCAAACCATTCTACTTCATCATCTTTTAAATTAATTAAAAAACGAGGAAATTCTGTATGTAACACAAAAATATCTTCAGGAAACTTACTATTATCTGCTAATAAAAATTTAGGTAAAGTCATTGTTATCGTTTTAAGTATGTTCGAGCGCAGTCGATAATTTATTTAAACTTTATATATAAATACCCTCTCGTCTGCACTCGAGAGGACACTATTATTTTTTCTCTTTTATCAACTTTAAAGTTAACGAATTAAATCTTATAAATAATAAGATAGAAGCTGTAGTTAAACCTGCTAATAAACCTAGCCAAATACCAAAACTACCATACATTTCTTCACTTCCTAAATAGTAAGAAACCGGAAAACCAATAACCCAATAAGAAATAAAAGTAAGAATTGTAGGAATCTTAACATCCTGTAAACCACGTAAAGCTCCTAAAAAAACAACCTGTATACTATCTGATATTTGAAAAAACGCTGCTGCTAATAATAATTTTGAAGCAATGGAAACCACCTCCATATTGTCTATATAATTTGCAGTATCGTTTAAATCTACGTAAATCATTGGTAAACTTTTGTGAAAAACAAAGAATAGTAATGCAAAGAACATTGCCAACAATACGCCTAATAAAAAGATAGAAAAAGCAATTCTACGCAATTCTTTATAATTTTGTAATCCTTTTTGGTTCCCAACTCTAATCATAGCAGCAACGCTTAAACCTGTTGCAACCATAAATGTCATAGAAGATAAGTTTAATGCTATTTGATTTGCCGCCTGAGGATTTTTTCCCAACAAACCACTTAACCAAACTGCTGCTGTAAAAATAGCGACTTCAAAAAGCATTTGCATCGCACTTAAAGAACCTAAATTGACGATTTTTTTTATGGTTAAAACATCTAAAACAAAGAATTTTATATTTCTTACTATTTGTGCAGATCTTTCTTTATAACGAAGTAATAACCACAAATAAATAACCATTATAATTCTAGAAATTAATGTACCATAAGCAGCACCAATAATTCCCATTTCTGGAAAACCAAATTTCCCAAAAATCAATAAATAGTTTAAAACAATATTTATAACATTTGCAATTAGAGCTGCATACATAGGATATTTTGTCATAGACATACCATCACTAAATTGCTTTATTGCTTGAAATATAACCAAAGGAATTAAAGAAAAAGCCACCAAATCTAAATACGGAATTGCCAATTCTACCACCTCTTTTGGCTGTTTCATTAAATACATTAAAGGTTTTGAAAAATAAACTCCAGAAAATAATATGATACCTAATGTTGTACATAAAAACAAGCCACTTTTATAAGTAGCTCTTGCTTGTTTTAAATTATCTGATGAATCTGCCTCTGCAATTAAAGGTGTAATAGCCGTAGAGAAACCGATACCTATAGACATGGCTATAAACATAAAACTATTTCCCAAAGAAACTGCAGCTAACTCTGCTGTCCCCATTTGGCCAACCATAATATTATCTATAAAACTTACAAATGTATGCCCTAGCATACCTAACATTACTGGTGCTGCAAGTTTCCAATTGTATTTAAATTCTGATGTATATTGAGAAATATTCACGTCTATTGTTCTTTTTACGGAGTGCAAAAATACAACTTGTTATTAGAATAAATAGTCGCTATTCTATAAAATAAAAACACAAAAAATCCACTTTTCTAAAAGTGGATTTTTAATACTAAAAACGATCGTTTTTCTACATTGCTGGTTTCGGTAATAAAACAGCATCTATAACATGAATAACTCCGTTAGATTGATTAACATCTGCAATAGTAACTTTTGCTTTACCTCCGTTTTCATCAGAAATATAAACATTTTTTCCTTTCATCCAAGCAGTAATGATTCCTCCGCTTACTGTTTCAATAACAGCTTTACCATTTCCTTTTTTAATTAATGTAACAATTTCTTTTGCATTCCAATTACCTGCAACAACATGGTATTTTAAAATTGTTTGTAATTTCGTTTTATTTTCTGCCATAAATAAGGTGCTCACTGTACCTTCTGGTAACATATCAAACCCTTTATTTGTTGGCGCAAAGACAGTAAAAGGTCCTTCACTAGTTAATACGTCTACTAATTCTGCTGCTTTTACGGCTGCTACTAACGTAGTATGGTCTTTAGAGTTTACTGCATTTTCTACAATATTTTTAGAAGGATACATTTCGGCACCACCCACCATTTTTGTTTTTTCTTGCGCACTAAAATTTTGACTAATTACTAAACTAAGCATTAAAACTGTTACTTTAAAAAAATTTAAGGTTTTCATAATTTGATATTTAAAATTAATAATAATTTGTGTTCAACATATCTACGAGATTTATTGACATACGGTTTTAAAATAAATTTAAAACTAAAATGAATCACCAGAATATTTCCATAAATAATTTAATTATCATTACTTTTGAAGTTCTAAAAAACATACTAAAATGGCAAATATCACATTAAAAGGAAACGCAATAAATACAATAGGTAACTTACCTAAAACAGGAACAAAAGCTGCTGATTTTAAACTAACTGCGGTAGATTTATCTCAAAAAAGTTTATCAGATTTTTCTGGTAAAAAAGTAATTTTAAATATTTTTCCAAGTGTAGATACAGGTACTTGTGCTACTTCTGTTAGAGAATTTAACAAAAAAGCTGCAGATTTAGAAAACACAGTTGTTTTATGTATTTCTAAAGATTTACCATTTGCGCAAGCTCGTTTTTGTGGTGCAGAAGGTATTGATAATGTAGTAATGTTATCTGATTTTGCTGATGGTAACTTCGGAAAATCTTACGAATTAGAAATTGCAGATGGTCCTTTAGCACATTTACACTCTAGATCTATTGTTATTATCGATGAAAACGGAGATATTATTTATACAGAACAAGTGTCTGAAATTGTTGACGAACCTAATTATACAGCTGCTTTAAACGCTATTTAATTTATGAAGAATCCTAATGATAGCTTTTTAAGAGGAAGACTTCGTAGTTTTAAGTTTGCACTAAGAGGTATGTGGCTTTTAATGACTACGGAAGACAGTATAAAAGCACAACTTTTTATTGCTGTACTTGCTACTATTTTAGGTTTTTATTTTAATATTTCTAATATAGAATGGATGTTTCAGTTTATAGTTATTGGCCTCGTTTTAGTGGCAGAAGCTCTAAACACAGCTATAGAAAAAATAGCAGATTTTGTACATCCAGAATATCACAAGAAAATAGGTTTTATTAAAGATATAGCTGCAGGCGCACCAAGTTTTGCAGCTTTTACTTCATTAATTATTGCAGGTTTTATATACATCCCTAAAATAGCTTTATTATTTTAGGTGAATTTTTATATTTACTGCTAAAAACGACCAAAAATTATTAATGGCCAAGAGAAGAACAAGTACAAAAACGCCCTTAAATTCTTCGGATAAGAAACCGAGTATTTTTGCATATTTAAAAACAAGACAGGCAAAGACAATTTTAGGATCTTTCTTAATTTTATTTTCTGCTTTTCTTTGTATTGCCTTTATTTCGTTTTTCTTTAATTGGCAAGAAGATCAAAGCATACTTACAGAATTTGCAGATAAAACGGTTAGAAGTAAAAATTTATTAGGGAAAATTGGCGCTAATTTAAGTCACTTTTTTATTTATACAGGAGTTGGTATAGCGGCATTTATACTAGCGTATCAAATACTATTAACAGGTTGGTACATCCTTTTTAAAAAGAAATTCTCTTCACTAATAATTTCTTGGAACTGGTCTCTATTAGCCATGATCTGGATTTCTATATCTTTAGGATTTGTATATAACAAATATGCATTACTATCTGGCGTTGTCGGTTTTGAAATTAATGAATTTTTACAGGCCTTTATTGGTAAAACTGGCTTAGTAATACTTTTAACGTTCTTTTTAATTGCTTATTTAGTTTTACGTTATAAAGTTACTTTTGATAAACACATAGAAACCTTAAAAATAAAAAGAGAAGAAAGAGAAGCTAGAAAAGCAGAAGAACAAGTTCTAAGCAAAACAGCACAAGAAATAGTTACACCACCTGATAAAACCACAGAAAAAATAGAAACAGTACCTTTAAAAACAGATCAAAAAGAAAAATCTGTAGTAGAATTATCATTAGAAAAACAACAACCAACGATTTCTAAATATTCTGATGTAACTGCTAAAAAAGAAGAAATATCTTTAAATGTTGATAAAACGTCGGGACCTGTATTAAAAACAGAAATACCTAAAGAAGAAGAGCAAGAAGTAGAAATGGAAGTTGAGATTGATGTTGCCATCGGTCGAGAAGAAGAACATTCTACAGAAAACTTATCCAATCAATTGGTAAAAGATTTTGGTGAGTTCGATCCTACTCTAGAATTAGGGAATTTTAAGTTCCCAACTTTTAATCTTTTAAAACAATATAATGAATCTATTTCTATAGATCCAGAAGAATTAGAAGCAAATAAAGACCGAATTGTAGAAACCTTAAAGAACTACAAAATTGGTATTGCAGAAATAAAAGCAACTGTAGGTCCAACAATTACTTTGTATGAGATTGTACCAGAAGCCGGAATTAGAATTTCTAAAATTAAAAATTTAGAAGATGATATTGCCCTTTCTTTATCTGCATTAGGAATTAGAATTATTGCTCCTATCCCTGGTAAAGGAACTATTGGTATAGAGGTACCTAATAAAAAATCGACCATTGTTTCTATGCATTCTGTAATTTCTTCGAAGAAATTCCAAGAATCTACAATGGAATTACCTATTGCTTTAGGTAAAACCATTTCTAATGAAACTTTTGTGGTAGATTTAGCTAAAATGCCTCACTTATTAATGGCAGGTGCAACGGGTCAAGGAAAGTCTGTTGGTTTAAATGCGGTATTGACATCACTTTTATATAAAAAACATCCTGCAGAAGTAAAGTTTATTTTAGTAGATCCAAAGAAAGTAGAACTTACTTTGTTTAACAAAATAGAGCGTCATTATTTAGCAAAATTACCAGATGTAGAAGAAGCAATTATTACGGATACTACAAAAGTGGTGCATACTTTAAACTCGTTGTGTATAGAAATGGATAATCGTTACGACTTGCTAAAAGCAGCAATGGTACGTAATATTAAAGAATACAATGTTAAGTTTAAACAACGTAAATTAAACCCTAATGAGGGACATCAATTTTTACCTTATATTGTTTTGGTTATTGATGAATTTGCAGATTTAATTATGACTGCTGGTAAAGAAGTAGAAACACCAATTGCACGTTTAGCACAACTTGCAAGAGCTATTGGTATTCACTTAATTGTAGCAACACAAAGACCTTCTGTAAACGTTATTACCGGTATTATTAAAGCCAATTTCCCTGCAAGAATTGCTTTTAGAGTTACTTCTAAAATTGACTCTAGAACGATATTAGATGCTGGTGGTGCAGATCAATTAATAGGACGTGGAGATTTATTGTACACTGCAGGTAACAACCTTAGCAGAATACAATGTGCCTTTGTAGACACACCAGAAGTAGAAAAAATTACAGATTTTATTGGTTCTCAAAAAGCCTATGCAGAAGCATATCAATTACCAGAGTATGTAGATGATGAGAGTGGCACGAGTCTTGATATAGATATTTCCGATAGAGACAAACTCTTTAAAGATGCTGCAGAAATTATTGTTACAGCACAACAAGGATCTGCATCTCTATTGCAAAGAAAATTAAAATTAGGTTATAATAGAGCTGGTAGATTAATAGATCAGTTAGAAGCTGCTGGTATTGTTGGTGGTTTTGAAGGTAGTAAAGCAAGACAAGTTTTAGTTCCAGATTTTATAGCCCTAGAACAATTATTAGAAAACGAAAAAAACCAATAGTATCTCTACAGAAATCGAGATGACAAGAATTATAATTATGAAAAAAATAACAATTTTATTTTTAAGTTTATTTTTAACAACGATCACTTTTTCACAAAATGCAGAAAAAGCAAAATCTCTTTTAGATGAAGTTTCTACAACAATGGGAGCTTATAAAAATATGTCTATAAGTTTTAGTCAAACCTTAAGTAATGAAGACGCAGGTATAATGGAAGGTGATGAGCCACCAATTAGAGGGAAAATCACGTTATCCGGAGAAAAATACAGCCTTAATTACTTAGGGAATCAATTTATTTTTGATGGTAAAAAATTATATGTAATTAATAATGACGAAAAAGAAATTACAGTTACAGATGGAGATATGAGTGGTGATGACGGTTTTATTTATCCTTCTAAATTATTAACTTTTTACAAAGAAGGTTATAATTTTGAAATGGGAGATTTAAAAAACTTAAAAGGTAGAAATATACAATTAGTTACCTTAAGCCCAATAGATAGCGCATCTGATATTGTAAAAGTAGAATTAGCGATTGATGCAAAGACAAAGCATATTTATAAGTTAATTCAAACAGGTTCTAATGGTTCTAAAACAACCTTTACAATTACTGAATTTAAAAGCAATCAAACCTTACCAAATAATCATTTCTCATTTGATGAAGCTAAATACAAAAAGTTAAACTTCTCAATAGATTAATAATTTTCCAATTAACAGAAATTTAGTAGCTTATTTCATCATAAGAAACTACTTTTGCCTAGATGAAAATTTTAGATAGATACATCCTAAAAACCTTTTTAGTTCCTTTTATAGCTACATTTCTAATCGTGCTTTTTGTTTTGGTGATGCAAGTATTATGGCAAACCTTCGAAAACATTGCAGGTAAAGGAATTAGCTTGCCTTTTATATTAAAATTCTTATACTACTCTACCTTAATTATTACACCACAAGCATTGCCTATTGGAGTTCTTTTATCTTCTATAATGGCATTGGGTACCTTAGGTGAAAACTACGAATTTGCAGCAGCAAAATCTGCAGGTATTTCCTTACAACGTTTGGTTAGACCTTTAGTTTACTTAACTCTAATTCTTAGTGGAATTAACTTTTTATTTTTAAACAATATTTATCCTTATGCGGTTTTAAAGCAGAAGAATTTATATTTAAATATAAAAAAGAAACAACCAGCACTTGCATTAGTCGCAGGAAGTTTTAATAGTGATTTACCTGGTTTTCAAATTAAATTTGATGAAAAATTTGACGAAGAAGGTAAAAACGGAAAAGAAGTAAGTTTATTAAAAAAAGTATTAATCTACGATTTAACAGCTGGAAAAGGGAACCAAAAGGTAATTACCGCAGAAAGAGGTAAGATTATCTCTGAAGAAGGAAGTCGTTATATGACTTTTATTCTTTATGATGGTTATTACTATCAAGAACACGTAAAAACGGCCAAAACGAATTTACAAAGAAAAAAAATGGCGGCATCAAACGCTACCTTTAAAGAATACGAATTTAACATTGATATGTCTTCTGTTACTGGAGATGGTGATTTAAGTAAAACAGATCACACCAAAAACTTTATGATGCTTAGTTTAAATCAATTAGGTGATACAATTCCCGATTTAAAAGCAAGTTATGATGAAGCTTTATTACTAAAATCTAAGAACTTATATGCCACTGTGGTAGCTAAAGATTTATACAAGTATCCAGACTCTTTAAAGTCTGAAAACATTGATATTGATGTATTGGAGAATTTTGATTTAAAATCTAAAATCAATATTCTAAACTCTGCAACCACAAAAACAGAACGTACTTTAAGCTCTATAAAAAACAACCAAACATCTATTAAATACAAAAGAAAAAACTTAAACTTTTTCGACACTGAATATTATAATAGAATTTCATTTTCGTTATCTTGTTTAATTCTCTTTTTTATTGGAGCACCATTAGGTTCAATTATTAGAAAAGGTGGTTTTGGTTTGCCTATGATCTTAGCTATTGCCATATATGTAACCTACTTTTTTAGTAATACTTTTGGTAAAAATTTAGCAGAAGAAAGCACTATAACCTCCTTTTTAGGTTCTTGGGTATCTGCTTTTATAATGGTTCCAATAGGTATTATTTTAACAAGAAGAGCAACAAAAGACAAAGGGATTTTTAATATGGATGCCATAACGCAACCGATTATCAATTTTTTTCAAAAAATATTTTCAAAAAAAGAAGCATAACATATTATGACTGTTCAAGACACTAAAAAAAGTACAGAATTAAATTCAATTTCAGCAGCAATTGAAGACATAAGAAACGGTAAAATTATTATTGTTGTTGATGATGAAAACAGGGAAAATGAAGGTGATTTTTTAGCTGCAGCAGAAAAAGTAACTCCTGAAATGATTAATTTCATGGCAACACATGGTAGAGGCTTAATTTGTGCTCCATTAACAGAAACACGTTGTAAAGAATTAGACTTACACGTTATGGTTAATAACAACACAGATCCAATGGAAACAGCTTTTACTGTTTCTGTAGATTTACGTGGTAAAGGAGTTACCACAGGTATTTCTGCAGGAGACAGAGCTTTAACCATAAAAGCATTGGTAGATAAAGACACTAAATCTTTTGACTTAGCAAGACCAGGACATGTTTTTCCTCTAATAGCTAAAGAAGGTGGTGTTTTAAGAAGAACAGGACATACAGAAGCTGCTATAGATTTTGCTCGTTTAGCAGGGTTACAACCAGCAGGTGTTATTGTTGAGATTATGAACGAAGATGGTACCATGGCTCGTTTACCTCAACTATTAGAAGTTGCTAAAAAGTTTGATATTAAAATTGTTTCTATAGAAGATTTAGTTGCTTACAGAATGGAGCATGATTCTTTAATTGAAATAAAAGAAGATTTTAATTTACAAACAAGATTTGGCGATTTTAGATTAAGAGCATACCAACAAACTACCAACAACCAAGTACATATTGCCTTAACAAAAGGTTCTTGGTCTAAAGACGAACCTATTTTAACAAGAGTAAACTCTACTTTAGTAAATAATGATATTTTAGGTACGTTAACAAACAATGCAGACAAGAAACTAGACCAAATGTTTAGGGTGATAAATGACGAAGGTAAAGGTGCTATTATATTTGTAAATCAACAAAATCAATCTCAGAACCTATTAACCAGATTGGCTGTTTTAAAAGAGAACCAAAAAAACGGAAATATTAAAGCTCCTGCAATTAAAATGGATAACAAAGATTTTGGAATTGGAGCACAAATATTACACGATTTAAACATCCGTCAATTAAAATTAATAACAAATACACAACAAACAAAACGTGTTGGTATGATTGGTTATGGGTTAGAAATTGTAGATTACGTAGGGTACTAATAACCTTATAGCCTATTATAAAAATCAACATTTTTTATTTTGAAATCAAATATCCTCTAGGCGCAACCTAGAGGATATTTGATTTCCATTAAAATAAGTTAAGTGTTAATTAAAGTTAATAAAACATACTACTTGGTATTTTTTATTAACTTTGATTTATGTTACAGAAACAAAAGTCAGAATTTACCAAGGAACTGATTCTTAATGAATCCTTTAAATTATTTTATAAAGACGGTTTTAAAGCAACTAGTGTAGATAAAATAATGGTAAAAACACAGCTTACTAAAGGAGCTTTTTACCACCATTACAAAAACAAAAAAGAATTAGGTCTTGCTGTTATTAAACTAAAAATTCAACAAAGAGTTTATGATGCAATGATTTCTCCACTCTACAATTCGGGTAATGTAATAGAAATATTAAAATCTACTTTTATAGACAGAATTAAATCTTTTCCTATACAAGAAAAGCAATCTGGTTGCCCAATGAATAATTTTATAAATGAACTTGGAGACACCGAGAAAGTCTATCAAATTGCATTAAAAAATATTATTGAAGAATGGAAATCAGCCTTAATTCAGCTAATAGAAAGAGGTAAAAAAGATAATTCTATCAATCAATCTATATCTAATAAATCTACCGCAATCTATTTAATCAGCTCTTTTGAAGGCATCCGAGGAATTCGAAAACTATATGAAAATGACGAAATTATTGATCAATTTATGTTAGGTTTATCAACATACATCAATCATATAAAAGCATGATTTTTTTTCACACAAAAACATACTACATAGTATCTTTATTAAAAAACTAAAAAATGAAACTAAAAAACAAGGTAGTTATTATAACAGGTTCTTCTAAAGGAATAGGAAAAGAGATGGCCTTATTATTTGCAGAAAATAAAGCAAAAGTAATTGTTAATTATTCTAATAGTGAAGAGGAAGCAAACAAGACCGTTCATACCATAATTACAAACGGTGGAGAAGCTATAGCAATAAAAGCAGACATTAGTAAAAGAAAAGAAGTTACGCATCTATTTGACAAAACCATTGAGACTTTCGGTAAAATAGATATTCTTGTAAACAATGCAGGGGTTATGACTTCTAAAAAATTAAAAGACATTACAGAACAAGATTTTGACACCCACTTTAACGTAAATGTAAAAGGCCTCTATAATACTTTACAAGAAGCAGAAAGTAAACTTGCTGATAACGGAAACATCATTAATATTTCTTCTAGTACAGTGAAATTAATGTTACCTACATACTCCATTTATTCTGCAACAAAAGCTGCTGTAGAACAAATAACACGTGTGTTCTCTAAAGAGGTTGGCAGAGGAATATCTGTAAACGCATTAGCTCCTGGACCAACTGAAACAGAATTGTTTTTAACTGGAAAATCTCCTGAATTTATAGAACAATTAAGTGCAATGAACGCTTTTAACAGATTGGCAAAACCAATTGACATTGCTAAAGTTGCTCTATTTTTAGCGAGTGATGAATCTAAATGGATTTCCGGTCAGATTATAGGCGCAAACGACGCTATGGTATAGCATTTAAAATTTGATTAATCCCCCACTTTTTAATTCTATTGGCTGCTTATTTTGTTCAAACAAACGGGCAGTCAATTTACCTCTTAAAAAGATATCATCATTATTAACTTCTAACCAACTTCCTTCTCGTAGACCTAAAACTGCAGTTTCATTAAAAACATGAAACTCTTTTATACGTGTTTCTCTTGTTTCTCCCATGTGAGTAGAACCTTCAATAGGATCTAAATAATGCGCATTTATATTAAAAGGAATACAACCTAAAGTTGTAAAACTAGGTGGATACACAATTGGCATATCATTGGTATTCTTCATGTTTACACCACAAATGTTACTTCCGGCACTTGTACCAAGATAAGGTGTACCTTTGGCAATTACTTCTTTTAAAATTGATAAAATATCGTTTTTATATAATTGATTGACCAACTCAAAAGTATTTCCTCCTCCAGTAAAAATAGCTTCAGAAGTCCCAATTGCTTCTTTAGCATTGTCAAACTCATGGATTCCTTTTACATCGATATTAATATTTGAAAAAGCTTTTTTTACAATTGCAGTATAACCATCATAAGTAATTCCACTAGGTCTTGCATACGGAATAAATACAATTTGTTTAACTCCTTTAAAATGTAATTGTAAAGTGGGTAATAAATATTCTAAATA